>NZ_MBLN01000042.1:0-326463 GCF_001854645.1 Pseudofrankia sp. EUN1h
AAAGGGCGCGCGACGATGGCGGAGCCTCGCGCGCCCGGAGGTGCACGGTCAGGTCAGCGTGATGGCGCGCTCGGGGCAGTTGTCGGCGGCCTCGCGGGCCTTGGCCTCGAACTGCGGCGCGACGTCCGGGATCGGGACGAAGCCGTGGCCCTCCTCGTCGAGCGAGAAGACCTCCGGGCAGATGTCCCAACAACGGGCGTGCCCCTGGCACAGGAGCGGGTCGACCTCGGCCTTCATCAGGAGGCCCTCCTTCGCTTCGTCGCGTTGTTCGCTCGTGACGTTCCCCGCCGGCCCGACCGGGACGCAGGGTCAGAACGTAGCGGAAACGGCCCACGGGCCGTCCGGGAAGGGCCGGCCGAGCAGGTCCATGCTGTAGACGATCCGGCCGGTGACGGCGCCCGCCGGGGTGGCGACCAGCGCGAGCGCGGCCTGGGCCATGGCCTCGTCGGGCTCCACCGGCGCGTTGTCGGGGGTGTGCGGAGCGACGACGGCGACGCCGGGCGTCAGCACCAGGCCGGCGGTACCGAGCGCGTTCACGCTGACGCCGGTGCCTTCCAGCTCGGCGGCGAGCCCGGTGCTGAGCCGGTCCAGCGCGCTCTTGCACATGCCGTAGGGGACGCAGCCGTCACGCGCCCAGTCCGGGTACGGCGGGCCGAGCGGGTGGCGGGCCTGCTTGGAGGTGATGTTCACGATCCAGCCCTGCCCGCGGTCGACCATTCCGGGGACCACGAGCTGGCAGAGCCGGAACGGCGTGTGCACCATCATCCGGAACATCAGCTCGTAGCGGCGCGGCGTGATGTCTAGCGCCGGCCCGTAGAAGTTGACGCCCGCGTTGTTCACCAGGATGTCGGCCGGGCCGAGCGCCTCCTCGGCGCGCGCCACGACCGTCTCGACGTCCGCCGGCGAGGTGAGGTCGGCCTGGATGGCCGCCGCCCGGCCGCCGTCGGCCCCGATCTTCTCGGCCAGCTCGGTGATCGAGCCGGGCAGTGCGGAGGTGCCGGGGTCGAGGGTGCGCGCGACGAGCGCGACCGCCGCTCCCTCGGCCGCGAAGCGCTCGGCGATGTGCGCGCCGATGCCGCGGCTGRCACCCGTGATGATGGCGACCCGCCCAGCCAACGAACCCACGTGGACCTCGCGATCGACTCGGCGGGCCGGCACGACCCGGCCAGGAGCTCACCGGCAGGGCCGGCGGGCCTCATGATAACAGAGCGCTCACATACTTACCGGGCTGGCGCACGGCCGCGCCCGCCGCGTGCGACCACCGTCATCGCTCTCGTAAAGATGGCTCCGGGCGGACGCGACCCGCGCTCGGGCCGCGCTGGCGGGCGTGCTTCGGGTTGTGGAGTGAGCGGTTACTGAGCTAGTGTCCAGCCACCGGCCGAGCGCGCCTGGCGTGCTGCCCGGCGGCAGCCGGCGGCGCGGCCCCGCGTCACCGGCAGCGCACGTCACCCGGCGTCGCATGTCAACGGCGGGGCACGTCAACGGCGGGACACCCGGGCAGGGCACCGCGGCGCGCCGCGCCGCCAGCACGGACAGGAGATGGGCCTCGATGAGGGTCGCCGTCGCGTACGAGCCTGGCAAGCCGCTCGTCCTCGAGGACCTGCCGGTCCCCGCGGTCGGCCCGCGCGACGTGCTCGTGCGCATCGCCGCCAGCGGCATCTGCCATACCGACCTCAACGTCATCGAGGGCCACTCGGCGTTGCGGCTGCCGATCGTCCCCGGCCACGAGGCCACCGGGACCGTCGAGGAGGTCGGCGCCGAGGTCCGCCGGGTCCGGCCGGGCGACCGCGTGCTCGCCTCCGTCTCCCCGGCCTGCGGCTCCTGCTGGTGGTGCCAGAACGGCATGACCAACCACTGCGAACGCGGCCCGCTCGTCCAGGCCGCGGTCCGGTTCGACCTCGCCGACGGCCGCACCGCGCGCGCGGTCTGCGGCTGCGGCTCGTTCGCCGAGGCGATGGTCGTCGACGAGGCGAGCGTCGTCGCGGTCGAGACGGACCTGCCGGACGAGCAGCTCGCCCTGCTCGGCTGCGGCGTGACCACCGGCGTCGGCGCCGCGCTGAACACCGCCCAGGTCGCCCCGGGGTCGACCGTCGCGGTGATCGGCTGTGGCGGCGTCGGGCAGTCCGTCATCCAGGGCGCCCGGATCGCCGGCGCGGCCGTGATCATCGGGATCGACCTGGCGGCGTCGCGACGTGACGCCGCGCTGCGCGCCGGCGCGACGCACACCGTCGACCCGACCGCCGCCGACCCGGTAGATCAGGTCAAGGCGCTCACGGGTGGGCGCGGCGCGGACTACAGTTTTGAGGTCGTTGGTTTCCCCAAGCTGATGGAGCAGGCGTTCGCGCTGGCCCGGATGGAGGGGACGGTGACGCTCGTCGGCATGCCCGCGATGGACGCGACGATCACCCTGCCCGCGATCGGGGCGGTGTTCTCCGGCAAGAAGCTGGTCGGCTCACCCGTCGGCGGCTCGCAGATCCTGCGCGACTTCCCGCGCTTCATCCGGCTCGCCGAGAGCGGCCGGCTCGATCTCGGGCAGATGGTCTCCCAGCGGATCAAGCTGGCGGAGATCAACGAGGGCATCCGGCTGACGGCTGGCGCCGAGGGCACGCGCACCGTCATCGTCTGAATGGCCAAAGGAGATGCGAAAACGATCTTCCTTCGCACCTCCGGCGGCTCCTGTCCTCGGAAGCACCCATGGGGGCGCGCCCCATGGCCCGCGAGCGGCCGGTGGCTGGCGGCTGGCGGCGGCCCGGACGGCACACCGGCCTGGCAGGCGGCCTGACAAGGAGGAGCGCATGACCGCGCGGACACTGATCAGGAACGCATCCGTGCTCGCCTGCACGGGCGACGCGAACGAACGGCCGTTCGACGGCGACATCCTCATCGAGGGCAACCGCGTCGAGCTGGTGACGCCCGGCCGCCTGGACCTGGACGCGGTGTCGGCCAGGGTCGTCGACGTGCGCGGGGCCACCGTCCTGCCCGGGCTCGGCGACGCGCACACCCACATCAGCTGGCCGCTCGACTTCGTCTTCGACCACGCCGGCGTCGCCGCCTCGCCGCCGGCGGAGCACACCCTGGACGTCGCCGCCGTCGTGCGCACCTTCCTGGAGAGCGGCTACACGCTCATCGTCAGCGCGAGCGTCCTGCAGCCACAGGACGACGTGGTCGCGCGGGACGCGATCGAGCGCGGCCTGATCCCCGGCCCGCGGATCGTGCCGGGCAACCTGCTGGTGACCTCCCCGGGGGCGATCAGCGACGGCACGCCGATGTCGGTGGTCGCGGCCGACGCCCGCGAGCTGCGCGAGATCGTCGCCCGGCAGTGCGACGCCGGTGCGCGGGCGATCAAGCTGTTCATCTCCGGCGACGGCATCGTGCCCGAGTTCCCGTCCGACGACGTCTACATGAACGACGAGATGCTCGAGGCCGCCGTCGACGAGGCGGCGAAGCACGGCGCCTTCATCACGGTGCACGCCCGCGGGTCCGCGAGCGTCGCCATGGCCGCGCGCACCGGCGTGCGGCTCATCCACCACGCCTGCTTCCTCGACGACGAGGCGGTGCGCGCCCTGGAGGCCCGCCGCGACGACGTCTGGGTCTGCCCGGGACTGCACTACCTGTACGCGGTGGTCAACGGCCACGCCGAGCCGTGGGGCCTGCTGCCGGAGAAGGTCGAGCGGTCCGGCTACCGCGACGAGCTGAAGGCCCAGATCGAGGGGTTACAGCGGCTGCGGGAGTCCGGGATCAGGATCGTCGCCGGTGGCGACTTCGGCCACCAGTGGACGAGGCACGGCACCTACGCCGCGGAGCTCGAGCGCTACGTCGACCAGGTCGGCATGACGCCCGCCGAGGCCGTCCACACCGCCACCCGGGTCATGGGCCCGCTCGTCGGCCTGGACACCGGCCAGATCCGCGAGGGATACCTGGCCGACCTGCTCGTCGTCGACGGCGACCCCACCGAGGACATCTCGGTCCTGCGCGACCCGGACCGCCGCCGGCTGGTCTTCAAGGACGGCGAGGTCGCCTACGTGAACCCCTTGGTGTACCTGTGAGCGGGGCCATCACCACGCAGGCCGGCGGCCCCGGCGCCGCCGGGCCCGGCCAGGCGGCACCGGCGCCGGTCGCCGCCGAGCCCGCGCTGCTGTCCGGCGTCGAGGCGCTCGCCCGGCTGCTGGTCGTGCGCGCCGAGCTGGACGCGCGCGCCGGCCTCACGACGGCGACCATGGTCTCCGGCTACCCCGGCTCGCCGCTCGGCACCTTCGACCTCACCATCGAGCGGTCCGCCGCCCTGCTCGCCGAGCACCGGGTGCGCCACCGCCCCGGCCTCAACGAGGAGCTCGCGGCCGCCACCGTCTGGGGCAGCCAGATGGGCGCCGGCCGGTCGCTGCTGGCCCCCCGCAGGGACGTGGCGGGCCCAGGGGAACCCCCCGCGGCCAGCGTCCCCGGCGATCTCGCCGCTGACGCCGCCGACGGGGGCACCGCAGCCGGGGGCGCCCTCGGCGGGGACGACGGCGCGATCGACGGCGTCGTGGGCGCCTGGTACGGCAAGACGCCAGGACTGGACCGCTGCGGCGACGTCCTCAAGCACGCCGGCGCGATGGGCACCGGCCCGAACGGCGGCGTCGTGATGTTCTGCGGCGACGACCCGTCGGCCAAGTCGTCCACCCTCGCCTGCGACAGCCAGTACACCTTCGAGGACGCCTGCGTCCCGGTGCTCGTCCCCGGCGACCAGCAGGACATCCTCGACCTCGGCGTGCACGCGTTCCGGATGTCGCGGTACAGCGGTGCCTGGACCGGCCTGAAGATCGTCACCTCCGTCGCGGACGGCATCGGCACCGTCGACGCGGGCGTGGACCGGCACACCCCGAGCGACCCGACCGGCCACGCGGTCGACGGCCAGCCGTGGCGGCACATCCCGTCGACGGCGGTCGGCCCGCACGCCGCGCCGGGYCAGGAGGAGCAGGTCATCGACCTGCGGCTGCGCGCCGCGGAGGCCTACGCCCGGCACAACCGGCTCGACCGCGTCGTCGGCGCCCCGGCCGGCGCCCGCCTCGGCGTCGTCTGCGCGGGCAAGACCTACTTCGACGTCGCCCAGGCGTTGACGGACCTCGGCGTCGGCGCGGACCGGCTCGCCGACGTCGGCATCCGGATGCTCCGGCTCGCCGTCACCTACCCGCTGGGGCGCGAGACCGTCCTCGAGTTCGCCCGCTCGGTCGACGAGATCGTCGTCATCGAGGAGAAGCGGCCGTTCGTCGAGACCCAGCTGCGCGCGATCCTGCACGAGGCCGGGCTCACGACCCGGGTCGCCGGCAAGCGCGCGACCTCCCAGATCGGCTCCGCCGATCCGGCAGGGACCCCGCGTGACGGCCGCCCGCTCGTCCCCATGGCCGGCGAACTGGACGCGTCCAAGGTCGCCGCCGTCCTGAAGAGGGTGCTGCCCGACCTCGCCGCCGCCAGGGTGGCCGCGGCGACGGCGAACGGCGCCTCGAACGGCGCCTCGAACGGCGCGCCGAACGGTTCGCCGAACCGGCGGCTGCTCCCGGTCGTCACGGCCTCGGCGCCGCGGCCCGTCATCACCCTGCCGCTCGTCGACCTGCCTGCCCGCCCGCCGGGCTTCTGCAGCGGCTGCCCGCACAACCGCTCGACGGTCTTCCCCGAGGGCGCGCTGGTCGGTGGCGGGGTCGGCTGCCACGGGATCATGTACTTCGAGGCCCGCCACCTGGGGATGAAGAGCCTCCCGCCGACGCCGATGGGCGCCGAGGGCGTGCCGTGGCTGGGGCTGTCGCCGTTCGTCGACGAGCCGCACCTCATCCAGAACCTCGGCGACGGGACGCTGTCGCACTCGGGCATCCTCGCGATCCGGGCGAGCGTCGCCGGCGGCGTCAACGTCACCTTCAAGATCCTCTACAACACTGCGGTCGCGATGACCGGCGGCCAGGACGTCGTCGGGCTCATGGACGTCCCGGCGATGACCAGGGCGCTGGAGGCCGAGGGCGTCAGCCGGGTCGTCGTCTGCGCCGAGGACCCGAAGCACTACGGCCGCCGCGCCCGGTTCGCCCCCGGCGTCCGGGTGCTCGGGCGCGACCACCTGGAGGAGGTCCAGGAGGAGCTGCGGTCCGTCCCCGGCGTGACGGTGGTCATCTACGACCAGCGCTGCGCCGCCGAGTCGCGCCGGCTGCGCAAGCGTGGCCTGCTGCCCGAGCCGCCGCGGCGTGTCGTCATCAACGAGGCGGTGTGCGAGGGCTGCGGCGACTGCTCGGTCAAGAGCAACTGTCTGTCCGTGCTGCCGCACCACACCGAGTTCGGCGAGAAGCGCCGCGTCGACGACCTGTCGTGCAACCGCGACTACACCTGCCTCGAGGGCGACTGCCCGTCGTTCGTCACGATCACGCCCCGCGAGCCGGGCCTGTTCGCCAGGCTGCGGCCCGGCCGGTCGGGGACCGGGTCGGCCGGCAAGAAGGCCGCCGAGCACGTCCGCCCCCACCTGCCGGCCGGCGGCCTCCCGGAGCCGGACGTCCAGCCCATCACGGAGAGCTTCGGCGTCTACTTCACCGGCGTCGGCGGCACCGGCGTCGTCACCGCCAACCGGGTGATCGCGTCGGCGGCGCAGGCCGCGGGGCTCGCGGTCGGCGGCCTCGACCAGACCGGCCTGTCGCAGAAGGCCGGCGCCGTCGTCTCCCACCTGCGGCTCTCGCCGAAGCGGGCCGGGGGCCTCGACGCGGCGGCGGGCGCGTCCACCGTGGGCGAAGGCGGGGCCGACCTGTACCTGTCCGGCGACATCCTGCAGGCCGCCGCGGCCAAGCACCTCGCGACGGTCCAGCCCGGCCGGACGGTCGCCGTCGTCGACGTGACCGTCACCCCCACGGCGGCGATGCTGCAGCGCGACATCGCCGCGCCCGATGAGGCGGTCATGCGTGCGGCGATCGCCGAGCGGGTCGGCGACGGCCGTGCCCTGTTCCTCGACAGCAAGCGGATCGCCGAGCAGGTGTTCGCCAACCAGCTGCTGGGCAACATCGTGCTGCTCGGCGCGGCCTACCAGCTCGGCGGGCTGCCGCTGCCGCTGGCCGACCTCGAGAAGGCGATGGGCCGCACCGGCAAGGCGGCGGCCGACAACCGGGAGGCCTTTGCCTGGGGCCGGTGGGTCGCACACGACCTCGCCGCCGTCGAGGCGGCGCTCGCAGCCACCGCCGGTACCGACGCCGGTGCCGGTGCCGGTGCCGGTGCCGTCGTCGCGACCGCGACCGCGAAGCCGAGCATCTTCGACCCGTCGCCCGGCGCGGTCGCGACCGCCGGCCGGCTCGTCGCCGAGGGCGACCTGCCGGCCGAGCTGCCCGACGACCTGCGCGCCCTGCTCGTCCGCCGCGCCGCCCAGGCCATCGACTACCAGGACGCCGCGCGGGCGACCCGCTTCCTCGGCCTGGTGGCCACCGCTGCCGGGCGAGACGCCGCCGACCACGGATGGGCGCTCACCCGGGCGGTGGCCGAGAGCTGGTTCAAGCTGCTGACCTACAAGGACGAGTACGAGGTCGCCCGCCTGCACCTGCTCGCCGACCATGCCCAGACCGCCGCCGACCTCGGCATCGACGGCCCGTACAAGGTGACCTACCACCTGCACCCGCCGTCGCTGCGGCGCATGGGGCTCAAGCACAAACTGCCCGCCGCGCGGCCGTGGGCGGTCATGTTCCACGGGCTGCGAACGATGCGCCGGCTGCGCGGCACCCCGTTCGACATCTTCGGCCTCGACCGGGACCGTCGCCTCGAGAGGGCGGTCATCAAGGAGTACGAGGCGCTGGTCACCGGGAACCTGACCGCGGGGCGGCCCTACGCGGATCTGGTCACTCTCGCCGAGTCCGCGCAGATGATCAAGGGCTACGAGTCGATCAAGGCGGCGGCCGTCGATCGCTGGCGCGCCCAGGTCGCCCAGCTCGCGCCGGCCGAGCCGGCCGAGCCGGCCGAGCAGGTCACCGTCGGCGGGAATGCATGATCAAGCTGTTCCGGTTCGCGCGCAGGGACCCGGCGCTGACCGCGCGGGTCTTCGAGACGGCCTGGTGGCGCGAGGCCACCCGGGCCGCCGAGGCGCCGCCGGAGGTCCGGCCGGTCCGGGTCGTCGTCGGCACCGTGCTACCGGGACTCAGCACTCCGGCCGGCGGCGGGCCCGGCGAGCCCGGCGAGGACGCGCCACGCCCTCGCTACGACGTCATGAGCGTGCTGTGGTTTCCCGACATCGCGGCCCTCGGCCGGTTCGAGTCCTCGCGCGCGACCCCGGACGTCACCGGCGACGGAGGCCGCGGCGCGGCGGGCGCCGCACCGGAACCTGCCACGCTGGTGACCCTTGTCGCCGAGGAGCGGGTCGCCCGCGGCGCCGACTGGTTCGAGCGGCACCTCGCCGCCGGCGGCGGAGCCTTCAAGCACCTGGCGCTGGCCCGGCGGACGGCCGGGCTCACCCGGGCCGAGTTCTCCGAGCGTTGGGCGGCCCACGGCGCCCAGGTCCGGGTCGTCGGCACCGCGACGACCACCGCCATCCCTGAGAGCGTGCGCGGCGACGCCTACGTGCAGAACCACCCGCTGGCCGCCGCCGACGACCCGGCCTACGACGCCGTCAACGAGGTCTACTTCGACGAGCTGGCCGGTCTGCGCGCGAGGGCGCGCTGGTTCCAGGAGAACCCGCTGGACGGCTCCGGAACAGACCTGTTCGGTCCGACGACGTTTCTCGCCGTCCGTGAGGACGTCCTGCTCGCCGGCGTGCCGGCGGGCGCCTCCTGACCTGACCCACGGGCGGCCGCCATCCGGGCCGACCGAGAACCATCGTCGCCGACCGGCGACACCAGCGCACAGGCCCCATCCATCGAGGAACCAGCGACCGGCGGACCAGGCGCACCGTCGGAATGAGACAGACGGAGGCGTTGATGACCCAGGACACGGCGGCGGCGTTAGAGGTGCGTGGGCTGACCGCGGGTTACGGGGCGCTCGCGGTGATCCACGACGTCACGTTCACGGTCGGCAAGGGCGAGATCGTCGGTCTGCTCGGCCGTAACGGCGCCGGGAAGACGACGACGCTGATGGCGATCGCCGGCTTCCTCGGAAAGTACACCGGCGAGGTGCTCGTCGAGGGCGTCCCGCTGACCGGTCCGTCCTACCGGCGCAGCCGCGGCCAGATCGGGATCATGGTCGAGGGTCGCAGCGTGTTCGGCACGCTGACGGTCCGCCAGAACCTGCAGATGGCGGGCGTCGACGTGGACGAGGCGGTCGAGCTCTTCCCCGAGCTGCGCCCGAAGCTGCCGCTGCGGGCCGGGGTGCTTTCCGGCGGTGAGCAGCAGATGCTGGCGCTCGCGCGCACCGTCGGGCGCCGCCCGTCCGTCCTGCTCATCGACGAGCTGTCGTTCGGCCTCGCGCCCGCCGTCAGCGAGCGCATCCTGGAACGGCTGCGCTCGGTGGCGACGGCGCTGTCCGCCGGCGTCGTCCTCGTCGAGCAGCACATCCACTTCGCCGCGAGTTTCGTCGACCGGGCTCTGATCATGAACGAGGGCCTGGCGCGCGCCGAGATCCCGGCCGCCGAGCTGATGGCCCGCGAGTCCGAGATCGAGCGCCTCTACCTCGGTGGCGTCGACGAGGCCGCCTGACGGCCATTACGCCGGTCCTGCTCACAGATCGTGTCCAGGCGTGTGCGGCTGAGCGGGCCCCTGGGGCGCCAAGCCCCCCAGGGTGGGGTGAAACCATCACCCCACCCCGGCCGGTCTCTCCAGTCCACCCAGCGGGAGTCTCGGACCGTGGCAGATGGCCTGGTCTATGGACACGCAGATCCGACACACTTCGATGCCGCGGTGCGGGAGCGTGTCGGACTAGCGCGCCTATGGGCGCGGTGATCCGACACGGTTGATGCGTTGGCGGGTCAGGACGCGGGCTGCCGGTCGGGGATGCGCAGGAGGCCGGCGGTGTTGGAGCGCAGGACCTTGCGGGTGATGAGCGGGTCCTGGCCGGCGAGGCTCGCCACGTAGTCGAGCGGCTCGCGCAGGCCCTCGGGGTGCGGGTAGTCGGAGCCGAAGAGCACCTGGTCCGGGCCGAGGACGCCGATCAGGTCGTCGACGTCGTCCTCTGGGAACGGGACGACCCACAGGTGCGAGGTGAGCGCCTCGCTGGGCCTCGCGGGCAGCGCGCCGCCGATCGTCGGGCCGCGCCGGCCGAGCGCCGCCGCCTTGTCGACGGTCTTGAGCAGCGGCTTCAGCCAGCTGCTGCCGTTCTCGATCGACAGGATCCTGATGTCGGGGTGCCGGCCGAACAGGTTGTGCAGCGTGAGCGCGGTGAGCGTGTCGACGATCGGCCGTTCGGTGTTGCACAGCGCCCACTGCAGCGGCGACTGYAGGTGCGACGGGTTGCCCGGGTCCTCCGACCAGTGGACCCCGTAGAGCTCGGCGTAGCCGCAGTTGGAGGTGTGGAACACGACCGGCACCCCCGCCTCGGCGCACGTCGCCCAGAACGGGTCGTTGACAGGGTGGGCCGGCGACCGGCCGCCGACCGGCCCGGGGCGCAGGTGGACGAGGCGGGCTCCGGCGTCGAGGACGCGGCGCAGTTCCACCATCGCGTGGTCGATGTCGAGCAGGGACAGCAGGGGTACGGCGAAGATGCGTTCCCGGGTCGCGTAGCCCCAGTCGTCCTCGAGCCAGCGGTTGAAGGCTCGCAGGCTGGCGTAGGTGAGCTCCACGTCGTGGGCCAGGTCCTGCTCGACGGCGACGCCCAGGGTCGGCAGCAGGATGGTCGCCTGCACGCCCTGCGAGTCCATCAGCGTTAGCCGGTCGGCCGGCGTGGTGAACGCCGGGTAGTCCTTGGCGTTGATGACGTCGCGGTGGCTGAAGCCGTCGGAGACCCCGCCAACGAACAGGCCCTGCAGCGCGCCGGGGGCCGACGCGTAGTCGCCCGGCATCACGCTCATGAAGGTGCGCCGGTCACCGACGAAGACCCGGCCGAGGCCGTCCTCACCGCGCCTCACCCGGATGGTGGCGTCGCGGTACCTGGCCTCGATGTGGCGCGAGAAGCAGTCGTCGGGCTCGTAGTAGTGCCCGTCCGCGTCGATCAGAGCGTAGTCCACGGCGCCCACCGCCTCCGCAGCTATAGTAAGTGAGTGTTCATTTACTATAGCTGCGGCGACTGCGGGTCAAGCCTCCCGGTGGCCTGGTGGAACGGATCACATTCACCAGCGGGCGGATCGATCGCCCGATGGGTGCCGCTCGTCCGGTTGCGCGGTTTCGTCCGGCAACTTATTGTGAGTGAGCATATACTTTGTGACTGAAGATCGCGGCGGGCCGCCGGGCTGACCGGCGGGTCCAGCTGGCCTGTCCGGCACCAGCCTGTCCGACATCAGGAGGAGCGAGCCCAGTGGATGAGGCGGTCATTGTCTCGACGGCGCGGACGGCGATCGGGACGGCGTTCAAGGGCACGCTCACCGAGATGAGCGCGTTCGAGCTCGGCACCAAGGCGGTGGCCGAGGCGCTCGGGCGGTCGGGGATCGACCCGTCGCTCGTCGACGACGTGGTACTCGGCGAGTCGCTGTACGGCGGGGGAGACCTCGCCCGGTACGCGGCGGTCAACGCCGGCATCGCGCAGGTGCCGGGCGTCGCCCACAACCGGCACTGCGCGTCCGGGCTCGCCGCCGTGCAGAGCGCGGCGGCGTCGATCCGGTCGGGGATGGACCGTGTGGTCATCGCCGGCGGGGTRCAGTCGGCCTCGACGAAGCCGGGCTCCCGCTGGCGGATCCCGGGCACCGACGACTGGGACGAGGACTGGCTCGCGTACAGCCACCCCGAGACCCCGGACGCGCCGTGCCGGGACATGTCGATCACAGTGGGCTGGAACGCCGCGGTGCAGGCGAAGCTCACCCGGCAGGAGATGGACGCCTGGGCGCTGCGGTCGCACCAGCGCGCGGTCGCCGCCATCGACGCCGGCAGCTTCGCCGAGGAGATCTTCCCGATCGACGTGCCGCGGCGCGACGGCACCACCGTGACGTTCGCCGTGGACGAGCACCCGCGGCGGAACACCTCACTGGAGCGGCTCGCGGCGCTGAAGCCGATCCATCCGGAGATCGACGGCTTCAGCATCACGGCCGGCAACGCGTCCGGCGTCAACGACGGCGCCGCCGCGATGGTGCTCGCCGAGCGCCGGTTCGCCGAGCAGCACGGCCTCGAGCCGCTGGCTGTCATCCGCGCGTGGGCGTCCGTGGGCGTGCCGCCGGCCGACACGGGCCTCGCGCCGACGCTCGCCATCCCGAAGGCGCTGAAGCGGGCCGGGCTCACGATCGACGACATCGCGCTGTGGGAGATCAACGAGGCGTTCGCCTCGGTCGCCGTGGCCACCACCCGCATCCTCGGGCTCGACGACACCCTGGTGAACGTCGCCGGCAGTGGCTGCAGCCTCGGCCACCCGGTCGCCATGAGCGGCTCCCGGATGATCATCACGATGGTGCACGAGCTGCGCCGGCGCGGCGGCGGCACCGGCGTGGCCGCCATGTGCGCCGGCGGGGGCATGGYCACCGCCGTCGTCTTCGACGTCCCCGCTCCCGTCACCGTCACCGTCACCGCCTGAGGTCGTATCCGCCGTGCCTTGAGGGATCCGGCGGACGGTGGGCGCGCTCACCTGACAACTGCTGGAGTGAACGCACGCTTATCAGGGACAATGGAGTATGACTGGCGCGCTCAGGGGTTTCCGGGTCGTCGAGCTGGCCGGCATCGGGCCCGGGCCGTTCGCGGCCATGATGCTGTCCGACATGGGCGCCGAGGTGCTCCGCGTCGACCGGGCCGACGCCGTCGGTACCGAGGCGCCGCTGTGGGACGTGAACGCCCGCGGCCGCCGCTCGGTGGGCATCGACCTGAAACACCCCGACGGGCGGGAGGCCGTGCTCCGCCTGGTCGAGCGGGCCGACGTGCTCATCGAGGGGTTCCGACCGGGGGTCACCGAGCGGCTCGGGCTCGGGCCGGACGACTGCCTGGCCCGGCAGCCGCGGCTCGTCTACGGGCGGATGACCGGCTGGGGGCAGGAGGGGCCGTACGCGCAGGCGCCTGGCCGTGACATCAACTATGTCGCCCTCGCCGGCACCCTGGGCATGATCGGTCCCGCTGGCGCGCCGCCGGTGCCGCCGCTCAACGTCGTGGGCGACTTCGGCGGGGGCGGCCTGCTGCTCGCCTTCGGCATCGTGTGTGCCCTGCTCGAAGCGGGCGGCTCCGGCCGGGGCCAGGTGGTCGACGCCGCGATGGTCGACGGCGCGGCCCTCCTGGCCGGGATGATCCATGGGCTGCGGGCGGCCGGCGACTGGGGCGAGCGGGGCACCAACCTCCTCGACGGCGGTGCCTGGTTCTACGACGCCTACGAGACGGCCGACGGCCGGTACGTCTCGGTCGGCGCGATCGACCCGCGAGCCCGCCGGCAGCTCGCCGAGCTGACCGGGGTCGATCCCGGTCCAAAGGACGACCGCTCGTCGTGGCCGGCCACGAAGGCCCGGCTGGCGGCGGTGATCCGGACCAGGACCCGGGACGAGTGGTGCGCCGTGCTCGAGGGCACCGACGCCTGCTTCGCCCCGGTCCTCGATCCGGACGAGGCCCCGGCCCACCCGCACAACCGCCACCGCGCGACCTTCACCGAGGTCGGCGGGGTGGTCCAGCCGGCTCCGGCTCCCCGTTTCAGCCGGACCCCGCCGGCGGTCGCCGGCCCGCCCCCCGCCCCCGGGCAGCACACCGAGGAAGCCTTGGCCGACTGGGGGTTCTCGGTCGAGGAAGTGGCTCGTCTGCGGACGGCTGTCGCCGTCCGGTAACCCGCTGCGAGGGCTAGCGCCTGATCGGCCTACCGTATAAAGTGAGCGCTCATGCACATAGGACTTGGCCTTCAGTTCGCGGCTCTTGATCGCGACGTGGCTGACGCGGACGTGTACCGGACGGAGCTGGGCCTCGCGTCCCGCGCCGAAGAGGTCGGTTTCGACTCGGTCTGGCTGTCCGAGCACCATTTCTCCGACTACCAGCTCACCTCGCAGCAGTCGATGGTGCTGGCCTGGTTGGCCGGTCAGACCAGCCGAGTGAAGCTCGGCACGATGGTCACCGTCCTGCCGTGGAACGACCCGGTGCGGGTGGCGGAGAAGTTCTCGGTGCTCGACCACCTTTCCGGCGGACGGGCCATCCTCGGCCTCGGGCGCGGCCTCGGGCAGAAGGAGTTCGTCGGCTTCCGGGTCCCGATGGGCGAGTCCCGCCGTCGGTTCAAGGAGTACAGCGCCGCGCTCCTCACCGCCCTGGAGACCGGCGTGATGGAGTACGACGGCGAGCTCTACCAGCAGCCGCGGGTCGAGATCCGGCCACGGCCCCTGGCCAGCTTCAAGGGCCGCACGTTCGCCTCGGCGGTGTCGCCGGAGTCGATGGAGATCATGGCCGGGATGGGCGTCGGGCTGATGGTCATCGCCCAGAAGCCCTGGCCCACCGCCATCGAAGAGCTCAAGAAGTACCGCGAGCGCTACTTCGAGCTGAACGGCCATGAGGCTCCGAAGCCGGTCCTCGTGATCGTGGCCGGCGTGAGCGACAAGCAGGCCCAGGTCGACAAGATCCGCGACGTGTACCTCCAGCGCTGGGCCCGCTCGACGGTCGAGCACTACGAGTTCGACAACGTCGGCTTCGCCCAGATCGAGGGCTACGAGTACTACGCCGGCCTGGCCGCCAACATCCAGAAGCACGGGCTGGAGAGGTTCAACGGCTTCCTCGCCGACCTCCAGGTCTGGGGCAAGCCGGCGGAGGTCACGGACAAGCTGCTCGAGTACGCGACCATGACCGACGCCGGCGGCGTCGTCGTGCCGATGTGCTTCGGCGGCATGCCGGCCCAGGAGGCTCAGGACAGCTTCGAGCTGTTCGCCTCCGAGGTGCTTCCCGAGCTGCGGCGCCACGACGTCGGCGGTGACATCGGCGTGACCTACGACGCCGCGCCGACGGCCGTCTCCTGAGAGCGCGCCGTCATGGGTCTGTGTGACGGACGGGTGTGCCTCGTCACCGGTGCCGGCCGGGGGATCGGCCGGGCCTACGTCGAGGCACTCACCGCCGAGGGTGCGCTGGTGGTGGTCAACGACGTCGCCGCCGACGCGGTCGCCGACGTCGTCGCCGCGGTGCGGGCAGCGGGTGGCGCGGCCGTCGGGCACGTCGGTGACGTGTCCACGGCGGCCGGCGCCGACGCCCTGATCGCGACCGCCACCGACACCTGGGGCGGCCTCGACGCCGTCGTGAACAACGCCGGCATCGCCCGCGACAAGATGCTGGTGAACATGTCCGAGGACGACTGGGACGACGTGCTGCGCGTGCACCTCAAGAGCACGTTCCTCGTCACCCAGCGGGCCGCCCGCCACTGGCGGGAGCGGTCGAAGGCGGGCGACGCCGTCGACGCCCGCGTCATCAACACGGTCTCGTCGGTGGGCCTGTACGGCCACGTCGGCCAGGCCAACTACGCCGCCGCCAAGGGCGCGATCGCCTCGTTCACCCTCGTCGCGGCCATGGAGCTCGCCCGCTACGGGGCGACCGTCAACGCCGTGTGCCCCACGGCGCTGACGCCGATGACGGAGGCGGTGGGCCTGGGCGAGAGCGAAGCCGCCCGCGAGGGCCGGTTCGACCCGCGGTGGGTGGCCGCGGCGCTGGTGTGGCTCGCGTCGCCGCTCGCGGCCGACGTCACCGGCCGGGTGATCGTGGCCTCGGGCGTGCGCCTCGCGATCGCCGAGGGCTGGCACCGCGGGCCCACGGGCACCCCGGTCGACGATCCCGCCGCCGTCGACGCCGTCATCCGCCCGCTCCTCGCCGCCGCCGCCCCGAACGCCGACGTCCAAGGAGACATCCCACGATGGTCGAGCGCACTCTCCTGACGCACGACGCCGAGGCCGACGACGTCGATCCGGCCACCTTCCGCAGGGTGCTCGGCCACTTCTGCACCGGAGTAACGATCATCACGAGCCTGGACGACGACGGGACTCCGGCCGGGCTCGCCTGCCAGTCCTTCACCTCGCTGTCCCTGGACCCGCCCCTGGTGCTGATCTGCCCGGGCCGTAGCTCGACGAGCTGGCCGCGCATCGAGCGGACCGGACGGTTCACCGTCAACGTCTTGGCCGAGGACCAGCAGGACGTGTCGGTGGCCTTCGGCTCCCGGACCGCGGCCAAGTTCGACGCGGTCCCCTGGCACACCACCGATCGCGGCGCGGTCGTGCTGGACGACGTCCTCGCGTGGGTCCACTGCGACATCGACGCCACGTACGACGGTGGCGACCACCAGATCGTCGTCGGCGCGGTCCGCCAGATGCACATCCTGCGAGACCACGGACCGCTGCTGTTCTTCCGCGGCGACTACGGCCTGCCGACCCTGCCCACCCAGAAGGCCAGCTCGAACGGGGCGGCGACCCGGGCCGACTAGGGTGGACCGATGGTGGCGTTGACCAGGCCGGAGGCGCAGCGGCGAGCGGAATCGGTCGACGTCGACCGCTACACGATCGAGCTGGATCTCACCGAGCCGGGTGACTTCTTCGTCTCCAGCACGACGATCGCCTTCACCGCCCGCGAGCCGGAGACGTTCGTCGAGCTGATCTGCGAGGAGCTGCTCGAGGTCGTTCTCGATGGCGTGCCCCAGCCGGTCGAGGCGTTCGACCGGACCTCCCCGATCGGCGGGGCCGATCGGGCAGGGATCCCGGGCCGGCTGCCGGTACGCGGCCTGGGCGGGCGGCATGAGCTGCTCGTCAGGGCGCGCTCGCGCTACTCGCACGACGGCGAGGGCCTGCACCGGTTCGTCGACCCGGCCGACGGCGGGACCTATCTGTGCGCGACGTCGTCGGTCGACAACGCCAAGCGGTGGTTCGCCTGCTTCGACCAGCCGGACCTGAAGGCCCGCGTCAGCGTGCGGGTCCAGTGCCCGCCCGACTGGACGGTCGTCGGCAACGGCGCGGCGACCCGGACCGGTCCGGGCACCTGGGAGCTGGCCGAGACCAGGCCCATCTCGACCTACCTCGTCACCCTGGTGGCCGGCCCGTGGCATTCGGTGCTCGGGGAACACGACGGCATCCCGCTCGGCCTGCACGTCCGGCGCTCCCTGGCGGCCGAGCTCGACCGGGACGCGGCCGAGCTTCTGCGGCTGACCGCCGACTCCCTCAACGCCTTCCACGAGCTGTTCGAGGTGCGCTATCCGTTCGGCGAGTACCACCAGGCCTTCGTCCCGGAGTTCAACTGGGGCGCGATGGAGAACCCCGGCTGCGTCACCTTCCGCGACCAGCTGATCTTCCGGTCGCGGCCGAGCGAGGCGGAGCTGCTCGGCCGGGCGAACACGGTCGTCCACGAGATGGCGCACATGTGGTTCGGCGACCTGGTGACCATGCGCTGGTGGGACGACCTGTGGCTCAACGAGTCCTTCGCCGAGTACCTGGCCCGCCGCGTCACCCCGCTGGTGTCGGGCCTGCCGGCGGGCCCGGACTTCGCGGCGGCGCGCAAGAGCTGGGGCTACGCCGCCGACCGCCGCGCCACCACCCACCCTGTCGCCGGCAACGGCGCCGCGGACGCCCGCTCCGCCCTGGACGACTTCGACGGCATCTCCTACGCCAAGGGCGCCAGCGTGCTGCGGCAGCTCGCCGCCTACCTGGGCGAGGACATGTTCCTGGGCGGGCTGCGCGAGCACGTCCGCTCGCACGCCTATGGCAACGCCACGTTCGCCGACCTGCTCGCGTCCTGGTCCGCCCAGGCGGGCCCGGGCACGCCCACCGGCGCCGACCTCGCGCGGTGGGCCCACGAGTGGCTGCGCCTGGCCGGCGTGGACATCGTCGCCGTCGAGACCGGGCCGTCCGGGGACGTCCTGCGCCGCCAGCCGCCGGTGTTCGGCCCGGCGGCCGACCGGCCGCACGCCATGACCGTCGCCGTGCTTCCCGGTGACGGCGCCCGGGCCGAGGTCGTCCTCGGTGGCGAGCCGGTGCCGGTCCCGGCGGCCGGTCCCGGCGAGCTCGTGCTTCCGAGCGCCGGCGACGAGACCTGGGCCACGATCCGACTGGCCGCGGACCACTGGGAACGCCTGCCCGCGGTCCTGGCCGTGACCGGTGACGCCACGGCCCGCGTGGTGGCATGGAACGCGCTGCGTACCGGCCTGGCCGACGGGCTGGTGTCGCCCGAGCTCGCGGTGCGGACGGTCGCGGCCGGCCTGCCGACCGAGCTCGACGTCGTCACCGCGCGGCTGCTGCCGTGGATCACCGCCGCGGTGTCCCTGTACCTCGCGCCGGGCCCGGAGCGCACGGCGGCGTTCACCGTCCTCACCGACGCGACCCGGGCGTTGCTCGCGGACGCGAAGCCCGGCGGCAGCGGCCAGCTGACCGCGGCCCGCGGCTGGGTCGGTCTCACCGACGACCTCGACGCGCTGCGCGCCTGGCGCCCGGGTGACGAGCCGTTCGCGGGCCTGACCGTCGACGTCGAACTGAGCTGGCTGGTTCTGGAACGACGAGCCGCGCTTGGCGACCTCACCGTCGACCAGATCGAGGCGGCCTACGCCGCGGACCGGACGGCGTCCGGCCTGGTGCACGCGACCCACTGCCKGGCGCTGCGCCCCGACCCGGCCGCGAAGGCCGCGGCGTGGGCTGAGCTCCTCGACCCTGCCAGCACGCTGTCCCACTACCAGCTGTCCGCGCTGGCCGGCGGGATCTGGGTGGCCGGCCAGGAGGACCTGGCGGCGCCCTACGCCCGGCGCTGGTTCGCCGACCTGCCGGCGACCGCGGCGTTCCGGGGCACGATGTCGCTGGCGAGGCTCGCCGACCTGTGCTTCCCGCGGCTCGCGGTCACCGCGGAGACCCTTGGCTGGGCCGAGGCGTTCGCGGGGCTCACCGACGTCCCGTCCGGCCTGCGCCGGACCGCCTCCGACGGCGCCGACGACCTGCGCCGCGCCCTCGCCGTCCGCGCCGCCGCCAGCGCGACCTGATATCGCCCGTCAGGGCTGACGCGAGTGGTCGGCTCAGGCGCGCAGGAGGCGGCCGGGGGTGGTGCCGGGGATCTCCTCGCCGGCGGCACGGGTGGCGACGCCGTTGACCCAGAGGTGCTCGACGCCGGTGCTGCGGACCAGCAGGCGGTCGGCGCCGCCTGGCTGGTCGTGGGTCCGCTCGACGGGCGTCGTGCCGACGGTGTCCGGGTCGAAGGCGAYGAGGTCGGCGTAGAAACCGGGCTGGACGAGGCCGCGGTCGGCGACGCGGAACACCTGGTGTGGATGCCCGGTGAGCCGCCAGACGGCGTCCTCCAGGCTCAGGGCTTTGCGCTCGCGTACCCAGTGGCCGAGCAGGTGGGTCGAGTAGCAGGCGTCGCAGAGCTGGCTGGCGTGCGCGCCGGCGTCCGAGAGGCCCAGCAGGGTCCGCCTGTCGGCCAGCAGGTCCGCCAGCTCGGCGTCGCCGTCGTTCTCCAGGACGACCCGGAAGCGGGTCGTGCCGGTGTCGGCCAGCGCCAGGTCGAGCATCAGGTCGAAYGGCGTGGTGCCGTGCTCGGCGGCCAGCCGGTCCAGCGGGATGCCGACGAGGTCGCGGTGGGTCTCCGTCTCCTCGACGTCGATCTTGTGCCAGCGGTGGCCCCAGGCCGCCAGCGTCGCCGGCCGGGCGCGCTCCCGCCAGGAGGCGTCCCGGTACAGGTCCGCCCGCCGCTCCCGCGGCAGCGCGAGCACCTCTTTCCACTCGTCCACGGCGGCGAGGGGGGTCGGGTCGTCCATGGTGGTCTGCATGACGATCGGCCGGCAGGCGATCTGCGGGTAGACCTCGCCCGGTAGGGCGGCCCCGCGCTCGACGGTGCGCAGCGCGGCGCCCGGCTTCTCCGGCCGGGTGACCAGCGCCGTCCACGTGACCGGGATGCCGTAGCGGGTGGCGATCTCGGAGAACTGGTCGACGAACAGGCCGGGGCCGATCGAGACGGCGAGCACGCCCTTGCCGGCCTCACCGAGGACCTCGGCGAGCTGGTACACCTCGTCGACCTCGGCGAACCGGCTCGGCACGGGCCGACCGTAGGCGCCGGAGTGCGCGGGCTGGCGGGAGGTGGAGAACCCGATCGCGCCGGCGTCGAGCGCCTCCCGCACGAGCCGGCGCATCGTCGCCAGCTCGTCGTCCGTGGCCGGGCGCTCCTCGCCGCCAGTGACGAACAGGCGCAGGGGGGAGTGGCCGATGAAGACGCCGACGTTGAGGCGCTTGGCGCGGGCGTCGAGCGCGGCGAGGTACTCCGGGAACGTCTCGAAGCACCAGTCGATGCCGGCTTTCAGCGCCTCCATCGACATGCCTTCGACGTTCTCCAGGAGCCGGACGATCAGGTCGCGGTGCTCCGGGCGGGTCGGGGCGACGCCGAAGCCGCAGTTGCCCATGACGACGCTGGTGACGCCGTGCCAGCTCGACGGGGTGAGGTCGCCGTCCCAGAGGATCTGGGCGTCGTAGTGGGTGTGGACGTCGATGAAGCCGGGCGCCAGCACCAGCCCGCCCAGGTCGACGACCTCGGTGCCGGCCTCGGGGGCGAGGCCGCCCGGCTCGGTGACGGCGGAGATCCGGTCACCGGTGACGGCGACGTCCGCCGGGCGGGCCGGTGCCCCGCTTCCGTCGATCAGCGTGGCGTTGCGCAGCAACAGGTCCATCGAGGCTCCATCGGTCATCCGGCGAACCGAGCACCCCAAAATTAGCAAACACTCGCTCACTTATCGACCGGTGTGCGCTCGTCGTCAGCGGCCTGGCGGCCCGGCGGCCTGGCGCCCCGGCGGCCTGGCGGCCTGGCGCCCCGGCGGCCTGGCGGCCTGGCGCCCCGGCGGCCTGGCGCCCCGGCGGCCTGGCGGCCTGGCGGCACAGGTCAGCCGCGCTGGTGTACGGCGGGCGACAGTTTTCGACTTCTTTACCACGCCTCGCCGTACGGTGCGGACCGCTGACCAGGGCCGCGGATAGGAGATGTGACATGACGCAGGAACCCACGCCACCGTCCGCCGAGTCACCATTGCTGACCCGTCGAGGGGTCTCCTCGCTGGCGCTGGCCGCGGGCGTCTCCGGTCTCGTCCTGGCCGCCTGCGGCGGTGGCGACTCGGCCACGACCGCGACGGGGACCGCCTCGGCGTCGACGACGGGCGGCACCCCCTCGAACACGCCGTCCCCCACCGCGACCACTCCGTCCGCCTCGCCGTCCGAGAGCCCGTCGGCGGCCCCGGCCGGCCAGCCCCAGGGCGGCGCCGCGCAGCCACCGCCGCCGCAGCAGCCGCAGCAACAACCACCGGCGCAGCAGCCCCCCGCGCAGCAGCCGCCGGCGACGACGGCGGCGGCGCCGAAGCCGGCCGGCACGCGGCTGGCCAGCGTCGGCGACGTCCCTTCCGGGGGTGGTGTCGTGCTCGGCGGCCAGAACATCGTGCTGACCAACACCGGCGGCACGATCCACGGCTTCTCCGCGACGTGCACCCACCAGGGCTGCACGGTCGGCGGCGTCTCCGGCGGCACGATCAACTGCCCCTGCCACGGCAGCCGCTTCGACGCCTCGTCCGGCGCGGTCGTGGCCGGCCCCGCCGCGCGCTCCCTACCGGCTGTCCGTGTCGTCGTCCAGGACGGCGCCGTCTACAAGCCCTGACCGCCCCCGCCGCCCCCGCCGCTCCCGCCGCCCCGCCCCGCCGCGGCGCGGCGCGGATGGTGATCGCCGATCGTGTCCTGCCGTGGTTGCCTGCGGGGCCAGATCGCGACCATGGGAGGGCACAGACACCGATCTAGACCAGGCGACGGGCATCGGCCACGGTGCGGACGGCCGGTACGCCGGTGGTCGCCAGCCAGCCGCCGGCGGCCAGCATGCAGACCGCCGCGGCCACCAGCACCGGCCTGGTGCCTAGCGTCGCGGCCAGGAGACCGCCGAGCAGGCTGCCGACGGGGAGCGTGCCCATGACGATCGTGCGGGCGCAGGCGTTGACCCGGCCGAGCAGCTCGCGGGGCACGATGGCCTGCCGCAGGCTGATGTGGTTGACGTTGTAGAGCGGTACGACCATGGCGCCGACGGCCATCCCCGTTCCCGCGGTGACGAGGATGAGCCAGTGCGGCCCGGCGGCCAGGGAGAACAGCAGCGCGCCCGCGCCCTCCGCGACCAGCCCGAGCACCAGGGCCCAGCCGAGGCCCGTCCACCGCGTCAGCCGGCCGACGAGCAGGGACGTGGCGATGCCGGCGAGGCCCTGGACGGCGAACAGCAGGCCGATGAAGGCGGCGGACAGCCGCAGCTCGCGGGCCAGGAAGATGACCTGCAGCGCGGCGCCGACGCCGGAGAACAGGTTCAGCGTTCCGCCGGCGATCGCCACCCGCCGCAGCATCGGATGCCGCAGGAGGAACCGCGCGCCCTCGGCGATCCCGAGCGAGCCGGCCGCGGTGCCGGTGCCGGTGCCGGTGCCGGTGGCTGGCGGGCGCCTGGCGGTCCGCACACCGAGGAGGATCAGCGCGGCGGCCGCGAACGAGACCGCGTCGACGCTCATCGCCGTGGGCGCGGTGAGCGCGACGACGAGGAAGCCGGCCATCGCCGGTCCGGCGGTCTCGGCGAGCCCGCGCAGGAACGTGAGGCGGGCGTTCGCCGTCGTCAGCTGGTCGACGTCGACGGTCTCCGGCAGGGTGCTCTGGCTCGCGAGGGCGGCGAAGACGGCCAGCGAGCTCACCAGCAGCGCGATGACCACCAGTGGCCAGATGGTCAGCACGTGCAGGGCGGCGGCCAGCGGCACGACGCCGATGAGCGCCGCCTGGCCCCAGCTCGACCAGCGCAGCACCGTGGCGCTCGACCGGCGGTCCAGCAGGGCCCCGGCGACCAGCGCGAGCACGATGACCGGGGCGAACCCGGCGGCCCGGAGCAGGCCGACGGCGCCCGGGCTGGCGTTCAGGTAGGTCACGGCGGTGAGCGGCAACGCGACCAGGGTGACCTGCGAGCCGACCGCGGACACCCCGTCCGCCGCCCACAGCGCCCAGAACTGCCTGGACAGCCCACGATTCCGCTTCTCCGGCTTTGTCTCGTCGATCAGCGCGACATTTTGCTGTAACAGACTCATCGGCGCTCCAACAACGATGCTCCAACACTGTCGAACGCTGTCGGTCAAAGCCGGCCGCCGTCGCTGGCAATTCTCGCCCGCCTATCACTCCTGGCGCGGTGGCCACGGACCGACGCTGAACGGCTTTTACCTGCGGACTCGCCGGAACGTGGCCGTTCCGCCGACGCGGGGCGCTCGCGGCCGGGCATGGCGGTTGATGAAGGCAAGTTGATGAAGGCAATAGGCCGTCGGGCCTCGGCGTGGTCCGGACTGTCGCGATCGCCTCGCCAGTGTGACTGTTGAACCCCCGTATTGGAAGAGTTCTCCGGAGTGTTGCGTGCCTGGCCACTGTGTGCCATGCTGCGGTCGGCCAAACCTGGACGACAAGCAGCTACGTAAGAATGTATCTGCCCGCGGGCTCTGCCCGCGGCCGGCCGCTGTCTGTATCTCGTGCCCCGGGGTTCGGTGTTCCCATCCGACGAGCAGCTGGCATTCRCGAACCCCGCCGCCTGACCCGGGGTTACTTCACCGACGCTTGCGAAAAGCGATCGGATCTCGTTCCTTCGACCGTGGGGCCGAAGGTCTCCGTTGGCCGCGAAGCCAATGATCTCCATTGGTCGCGAGGCCGAAGATCTCCGTGACGGGCCGCGGCGCGTGTGCCCGATCAGTCTTTGTCGACCGCAGGAGGCGGCAGTGGAAAACATCGATCCTTCGTGCTCGCGCGTGACGTCCGGAACGGGCGTCGCCGAGCGTCCCGAGACGGCCTCGGCACCGCGCAGCCGGGTGTTCCCGCACGTCAAGATACGTACGATGCCGAATCCGGTCCTGGTGGCCTCCGCGCTCGTCGAGCGCGCGGAGGAGCCAGTACCCGGACCGCGAAGCAGGGTGTTCCCGCAGAGCAAGGTGGTGGCCATGCCCGACCTCGACGACCTGGCCGCCGACCTGGTCGGTGCGCGAGAGTAAGCCTGGCACGACCCCTGGCTCCGGCGCGGCGCCCGCGCCCGTGGGCGCCGCGCCGGAGCCGATGCCGGTGACCCGAGATCCGAAGCCCGGTCCCAGCCTGGGCCGCGGCTTCGGGCCCGGGCCGGGGCCACGGGTACGGCACGGCACGGCACAGGCATCTTCGGCGGGTATATCCGTGAACGGCGGGAACCTCAGGCACATGCGAGGCCCCGTGTGTTTCGCCGCTGGATCCGACGGCGAGGAAGGTGCATTGTGTGTGCCGTCGCCGAAGATGGCAAGAAAGATTAACCGGCTCGTTACAGACGGCTCGACCCGGCGAGGGTGACGTGCTTCCGACCTATCCTTTCGCGCTGCCGACTCCGACCGACCCGCCAACGCGGCTGACAAGCCTGGACGGACCCGTCTGCCCGGTAACCACGCCGTGGGGCGGTGACGCCTACCTCGTGACCGGCTACGCCGAGGCGAGAAAGGTCCTGTCCGACCCGGCGTTCAGCCTCGGGCAGGTGCATTCGGCCATGGCGCCGGCGGTCGAGGGCGGTCAATGTCCCAGCAGCCAGAATGTGCCCAACATCGATCCGCCCGGGCACACAATGCTGCGCGGCCTGGTCTCCTCTGTCTTCAGCCCACGGCGGATGGAGCACTGGCGGGTCACGGTCGCCGCCCGGGTCGACGGCCTGCTCGACGAGCTGCGACAGCCCGCCGAACTGGTCAGCTGCGTGGGTGAACCGCTTCCGCTTGCGGTGATCTGCGAGACGATGGGCCTGCCGCCACAGGTCCACGCCGATTTCCGCGGCTGGGCAGAGGCGATCGTGATGGACGACGACACCCGCGACGAGCGCTGGCTGAATGCCTGGACAGGCCTGGTCACCTGCCTTCGGCAACTGATCGCCGAGCGGCGCCGGGACCCGCGGGACGACATCCTCAGCGAGCTCGTCGCGCTTTTCGACCAGCAGGAGGACCTGTCGGAGCTGGGCCTGCTGACGCTGTGCGTACAGCTGCTGGTCGACGGCTACAAGGTGACCTCGAACCAGCTGTGCGTCCTGCTCGTCTCCCTCCTCCAGGACGTGGAGACCTACCAGGCCCTCGTCAGCGGTCCCGATCTCGTCCCCGCCGCCGTCGAGGAGCTCCTACGGCTGCACCCGCACGCCGAGCCGCTCCTGCGGGCCACGACCAGGCAGGTCGATCTCGGCGGCTCCCTGCTTCCGGCGGGCACCCTGGTCCTGGTCGACAAGTTCGCCGTGAACCGGGACGGTCGGCGGTTCGCCGACGCCGACCGACTGCGGATCGACCGCGCCGGCAACAACCACCTCGTCTTCGGCCATGGTCCGCACCGATGCCTCGGCGCCGCGCTCGCCCGCATCGAGCTCCAGACCGTGGTCACCGGCCTGGTCCGGCGGTTTCCGCACCTTCGCCTGGCGCCCGAGGCCGACGCCGTCCGGTGGAGCGGCCGACTGATCGGCGGAATCCAGGAGATCAACGCGACCTGGTGATCGCCCGACTCGCGCCGCCCTGAGGCTGAGGCTGCCGTAAGACTCGCGCGATTGGTAGATCACTGCCACCGTGTCGCCGCGGTCGCGAATCCGGCCAGATCGCAACCGCGACAACACGTCCGCGGCGATCATGAGTTCTTTTGGGTGGGGCGGAGGTCCGCTGCCGTGATCGGCTAGAGCTGGCGGACGATCTTGGCGGCCAGCAGGGCGTCGACGTCCTCGGCGCGGAAGCCGAGGTCGGACAGGACAGCGACGCTGTGCTCGCCGATGCCGGGCAGCGCCAGGGTGGGACCGTCCGACGGCGGCTGGCCGAGGCGGAGGAGCGGGCCGATCTGTTCGAAGTGACCCCACTCCGCGACCTCGTAGGCGGCGACGCGGCCAAGCTGCCGGTTGAGCGGGTCGTCGAGGATGCCGCGGCGGAACTCGTCACGGCTGCGCGGCCGGACCACCTCGGCCAGCAGCCCCTCGGCGCGCAGCCGGGCCACCCAGTCAGCGGCTGGGTCACTCGCGAACGCCTTCTCCAGCAGCCTCTCGACCTCGCGGGCCACCGCGTCGTGGGCGCCGCCGCGCAGCGGGGCGTACGTCGCGAGCCGCCCCCCGGTCGGCGGAGGCTGGCCCCCGCCCAGCAGCGCGCGCAGGCGGGTCCAGGCCTGCTCGTCCGGCAGCACCAGCGCGAACCATTCCCCGTCGCCGGCCTGGTAGAGGCGGTAGCCGGGGCCGTAGCCCGTCTGCGCCTGGTCCAGGGCGGGCCCGGCGACGAGCGCGTCGTCGCGCAGGAAGGAGCCGCTCTGCAGCAGCATCCCGGCGCCGAGCAGGCTGGTCGCGACCTGCTGCCCCTCCTCGGCGACGGCCTGGGCGTACAGGCCGGCGAGGATCCCGCCCGCCGCCACCCAGCCACCGGTCACGTCGATGGGAATCCAGGTCGCGGCGATCGGCTCGTTGCCCTCGCCGCCGATGGCCTGCTCCAGGCCGGTGACGGCCTGCATCAGCGCGTCGTTGCCCGGCTGCCTCGCTCGCGGCCCCCTGGGCCCGAAGGCGCTGGCATGGCAGTAGACCGCGCGCGGGTTGAGCCGGGCGACGTCGGCGGCGCCGATGCCGAGCCGCTCGGCGACGCCGACCCGGAAGTTGTGCAGCACGACGTCGGCCCACCGGATCAACCGCTCTACGACGGGGCGGGCGTCGGGGGCGGTGATGTCGATCGCGATGCTGCGCTTGCCGCGTTGGCAGGCGGCGACCGCGTAGGCGGCGGCCCGCATCGCCTCGCCGTCGGGCGGCTCGACCTTGATGACCTCGGCACCAAGGTCGGCGAGCACCTGGGCGGCGAGCGGTCCGGCGACGAACGCGGAGAAGTCGACCACCCGCACCCCGCGCAGCGGCGCCGCGTTTCCGGCGGCACCCGCGGCCGCGGCACCCGTACGGGTGGTAGCGCCTTCGGTCGTCGCCTCGTTCGTGGCCTGGACGTTCGTGGGCTGGACGTTCGCCGCCTGGGCCTCGGGCCGCTCCTGCGCCCGCGTCTCGGTCGGCGTCTCGGCCGGGGGCTCGGAACCGGGCAGCGGGCCGACCGCGATCGGGGAGCCCAGCATGACCTCGCGGTGGCCGTGCTGGTCGCGCGTGACGGCCAGGCCGATCTCGGCCAGGTGCGGGTCCCGTAACGCCTCGCCGGGGCCGAGGACCGGTTCGCAGGCGACGCCGGCGTCGCGCAGCCGCTCGATCCAGACGTCTCGGGGCCGCAGGGCGAACGGGGCGCGCCAGCGCTTCGCGCGTTCCTGCAGCTTCCCGGTGGACTGGTCGGTGTAGTAGCCCTCGACGCTCGGCTCGTCGCCGAGGACCTCGATGAGCTTGGCGTACATGCCCTTGCCCCCGAACCAGACCTGGATCAGCTCGCCGTCCGCGCAGCGGTAGAGGAAGTTCGGGAAGGTCGAGCCCAGCTCCCAGTAGCCCTCGATCTCGGGCCGTGCCCGCTCGGAGCGCCCGATCATGCAGCCGAGCGTCGCGAGCAGGCCGTCGTAGAGCGACGTCTCCGCCCAGCCGCCGACGCCCGTCACGGCCCGGCGGCGTAGCAGCGCGAGGACCGAGGCGGTCAGCAGGCCGGCGGTTCCGATGCCCGGCGCTCGGACGTCGACGAAGATCGGCCCTGGCCGGTGGCCGGCGAGCTGGGCGCAAAGGCCGGAGCGGGCCTCGACGAGCAGGCCGTAGTCCTCGATGGTTCCCGTCGAGGTCCTGCTGGGGCGGCAGCGGGCGTAGACCAGACCGGGGTTGGTGGAGCGCAGGTCCAGGTGGCCGAGCCCGCGGCCCTCCACCAGCGTCTCGGGCCCGTAGACGAGCGCGGCGTCGGCCTCGGCGAGCAGCGCTCGTACCGGCTCGGCGTCATCGGTCTGGACGACCCGCTTGTCACGGTGCCAGGCCTCGCCCCAGGGCACCCCCGCGTCGATCGCCGGGCGCGTCCGGCCGACGACCCGGACGACCTGCGCGCCGAGGTCCGCGAGCAGCATGCCCGGCACGCCGCCGGCGAGGCCGAGGCCGAGCTCGCTGGTCCCGACCGCGACCTCGACGACCCGCAGCCCGGCCAACGGCCGGGTACCGGGCAACGGCCGGGTATCGGCCGATGGCCGGGTACCGGCCGCCGTCACGGCGCCACCGCCCCGGAAGGCGCGGTGGCCGGACTGGCCGAGCCGGCCGGACTGGCCGAGCCGGCCGGCGCCGTGGCGGGCAGGGTCAGGCGGGGGAGGACCTCCTCGGCGGCGAGCCGGACGACCTCGAGGGTGTTCTCGTGCGCCGCCGGCGAGATGATGAAGTGGCGCACGCCGACGTCGACATACTGCTGCAACCGGGCGGCGACCTCCTCCGGTGTGCCGGCGGGGGCGATCCGGTCGAGCATCGCCGACGGCTTGTCGCCATAGGCCCCGCCGAGGAACGAGGCGACGTCGGCGCGGGCCCGGTCGCCGTCGTGGCGGACCGAGCAGTAGACGTACATCATCCACTCGAAGCCACCGAGGTCGCGGCCGATGTCCGCCGCCTCGGCCTGGATCGTCTCCACCGACCGGGCGTACGCGCTCGGTGACATGAGGTACGGCATCCAGCCGTCGCCGAGCCGGGCCGCGCGGCGCATCGCCGGGGCCTTGCGGCCCGAGACCAGGAAAGGCGGGCCGCCAAGCTGGCCGGAGGTCGCCATCCGGTCCCCGGGCGGTGGGGCGACCGGGCGCAGCGTCACATTGTCGACGTCGAAGAACTTCCCGTGGTGGCTGACCTCGCCGCCACGCCAGAGGGAGCGCAGCAGCGTCATCGCCTCGTCGGTGCGCGGGCCCCGCTCGGCGACCGGCACCCCGACCGACGAGAACTCGAGCGGGAACTCTCCGCCGACGCCCACGCCGACCGACACCCGCCCGCCCGAGCGGGCGTCCAGATCGACGAGCTGCTTGGCCAGCACCACCGGCTGGTAGAGCGGCAGCACCAGGATCGCGGTGCCCACCCGGACCCGCTCGGTCCAGGCCGTCATCAGCGCCAGCCGGGTGATGGCCTCGCCGGTCCCGGTGGGCGGGAGGATGTGGCCGCCCTGCCAGACGGACTCGATCGGCAGGCGCTCCACGGCCTCGAGCCAGCCTCGCTCGGGCTCTGGTAGGGCGGCTGCGCCGAAGACGATGCGGTCAGGCAACCGGGGCTCCTTCGCGACATGCCGGCGCGGCGGCTCGCGGGCCGCCGGCCCAGCGGTGCTCTGTATGAAGCGGCTCTGTGTGAAGCGGCTCTGTGGTGAAGCGCCGCCGGGTGGGCACGCCCGGGCGAGACCGTGCCCCGGTGCGCCGGTCGGGCGGGAATCCCGCGCGTGTACCGACGGCGTGGCGCTAGATTGCGAAGTGAGCGTACACTCCGCAAGTCGTCCTCGCCACCGCTCCGACAGGCGGGACGACCAGGGCGGATCAGCACCGACCCGAGGGGATTCGTGAGCGCGACCGTAGGCATACCGCCCGCCGTCACCGAGGAGACCGCCGCCTTCTGGGCCGCGGCGGCCGAGGGCCGCCTGCTCGTGGAGCGCTGCGCCGACTGCGCGGCCGAGTCGTTCCCGCCGTATGGGATATGCCGCGCCTGCCGGAGTCGCGCCGTCGGGTTCGTCGAGATCACCGGGCGCGGCCGCGTCTACAGCTTCACCGTCAACTACCAGCGTTGGATGCCCGGGCTGGAGGTGCCGTACGCGTTGGTGCTGGTCGAGTTCGCCGGCCACCCGGGCGTGCGGGTCTTCGGCCGGCTGCGTGGCTGTCCGCCGGAGGAGGCCGCGGTGGGGATGGCCGTCGAGGTCGGCTTCGAGCCGGGGCCCGGAGGCTACGCCGTTCCCAGCTTCGTCGCGGTCACCGGCGCCGAGGGCGCCGAGGGCGCCGAGGGTGGGGAGTGAGCGGGATGGGCGGCGAGCTGTTCGAGCGGCGGGCGGTCATCTCCGGCGTCGGCCAGTCGGCGATCGGGCGCCAGATCGACCGCTCCGGGTTCCAGCTGACGATCGACGCGATCCTCGCGGCGGTCGCGGACGCGGGGCTGACCCTCGACGACGTCGACGGGCTCGCGATGTTCCCCGGCGGGGGCAAGGCCAACGTCCCGGGCTACGCCAACGGCGATCTCTACGAGATCCAGGACGCGCTGCGGGTCACCACGTCCTGGCGGCAGGGCATCGTCGAGGGGATGTGCCTGCCGTTCTACGGTCCGGCCATGGCGGTCGCCACCGGCCAGGCCCGCCACGTCGTCATCTGGCGCACGGTCAAGGAGGGCAGCGCGGCGCGGAACGCCGGCGGCCGCCCGGCGTACGGCTCGACGAACCCGACGGCCGCGGGGCCGCTGGCCTGGCTGCTGCCGGTCGGCGCGCTCTCGCCCGTCTGCCAGATCGCCCCGTACGCCACCCGGTACATGCACGAGTACGGCGTCACCCGCGAGCAGCTGGCCTGGATCCCGGTGACCCAGCGCGCGCACGCCGCGCTCAATCCGGACGCGGTCTACCGCTCGCCGCTCACCGTCGACGACTACCTGGCGGCCCGGATGATCTCGACGCCGATCTGCCTGTACGACTGCGACGTCCCCGCCGACGGCGCCACCGCGATCGTGGTGTCCGCCGCCGAGACGGCCGGCGACCTGCGGGCGCCGGTCGCCATCGAGGCGATGGCCGGCGTGGTCGACGGGCGGCCGAGCTGGGAGCAGTGGGAGGACATGGGCCGGGTCGGCTACGCCACCGCGGCGGCGATGTGGGCGCGCACCGACCTGCGGCCGGCCGACGTCGACGTGGCCGAGATCTACGACGGCTTCGCCATCGAGGCCGTCTGGTGGCTGGAGGCGATGGGCTTCTGCGGGCCGGGGGAGGCCGGTGCGTTCGTCGAGGGCGGCAAGCGGATCGGCATCGAGGGGGAGCTGCCGCTGAACACCTGGGGTGGCCAGCTCTCCGGCGGCCGGCTGCACGCCGCGTTCGGTCACACCGCCGAGGCGGTCCGCCAGCTGCGCGGCGAGTGCGGCGAGCGGCAGGTCGCGGGCGCGCGGGTCGCCGCGGTCACCAGCGTCGGCGGCTACGAGGCCGGCGCGGCGCTGCTCACCCGGATGCCGTAGGGCGGACGGCGCACGCGGGCCGGTGACCCAGCCGGCGGGCGGTGATCAGGTATCGCCAGTTTCGAGATATCGAGAGAGGGGTGCGACAGATGGCCGGTCGGGTCGAGGGCAAGGTCGCGATCGTGACGGGGGCCGGCTCGACGCCCGGCCCGGGCGTCGGCACGGGCAAGGCCAGCGCGGTGGTGCTCGCGCGCGAGGGGGCGAGCGTGCTGCTCGTCGACCTGTTCGCCGACCGGGCCGAGGAGACGAAGAAGCTGATCGAGTCCGAGGGCGGCAAGGCGGAGGTCTTCGCCGGCGACTGCACCAAGGCCGCCACCTGCGAGGCGATGGCGAAGGCCGCCGTCGACGCGTTCGGGACCATCGACATCCTCGTCAACAACATCGGCATGGCCTCGGTCGGCACGGTCATCGACATCACCGAGGAGGCCTGGGACAAGGCGCTGGACATCAACCTGCGCACGATGTTCCTGGCCTGCAAGTACACGCTCCCGGTGATGGCGGCGCAGGGCTCGGGCTCGGTCGTCAACATCGCGTCGATCTCCGGGCTGCGCGGCGACGGCACGATCGCCTACTCGGCCGCCAAGGGTGCCATGCTCGCCATGACCGTCGAGATGGCGTACGCGCACGGCCGGCAGGGCATCCGGGTCAACGCCATCGCCCCCGGCCACATCGTCACGCCGATGGTGCTGTCGATCCCCGGCCAGTCCTCCACCTACGTCGACACGCTGCGCAAGGAGGCCGGACTGCTCGGTACCGAGGGCACCGGCTGGGACGTCGCCGCGGCGGTCGGCTTCCTCGCCAGCGACGACGCCCGCTGGGTCACCGGCGTCACCCTGCCCGTCGACTCCGGCGTCCTGACCGTCACTCCGCTGGCCATGGCCAGGCACCTGCGCGCCATCCCCGACTAGGTTCCAGCAGGGTGCTTGCGGCCGGGGCGGGACACGGCGGCCCCCGACGAGCCGCGTCAGTGGGCCGTCGGGAGCCTTTCCGGTCCGGTCAGCCCTCGATCGGGGACTGGCCGATGGGCTTGTAGGTGGTGGGTTGGCCCTTGTCGTCCAGGACGGTGATCAGCCCGCCGCGCACGCACACGGCCGGTGTCGACGGGTTGGCCTTGCCGTTGCAGCGGAACTTCACCCCGTCGGCGCCCGGCAGGGGCTTCTCGGGCATCTTCCGCAGCGCCGCGATGATGCCCGCCGGGGTCAGGTCGGTGGGCGCGATCCCCTCGAGGGCCTCGCGGAAGCCGGCCATCGACGTGAACATGCCGATCGCGACGCCGTTGGTGATGTCGATGTCGTGGCCGTAGGTCGCCGCGACGGCGGTGAACAACTGGTAGCTCCTGTCGTTCTTGTCGGCCGGCGCCTGGGCCGAGATGGTCATGCCCTTCAGGAAGCTGCCCGGCACCGCCTTGCTGGTGTTCTCGCCCAGGCACTGGGGGATGCTGGCGGTCGTGCCGGCGTAGCCGACCTGGCTGAGCGCCCTGAACGCGGCGGTGCAGAACGGCTCGCCGCCGATGACGAAGACGACGCCGGTCCCGTCGGTCGCGATCCGCTGCGCCTGCGGCGTCATGTCGGCCTGGTCCGGCGGGACGGGCACCAGCTCGAAGTCGATGCCGGCCGCCGCGTACAGGGACCTGGCCTGGTTCTGGTAGATGCTCACCGCCGCCGGGATGTCGATCACGATGGCGCTGATCTTCTTGGCCTTCTTCTCCTTGGCCAGGTCGAGCGGCAGCCGCACGACGCTGAAGACCGGGTCACTGAAGATGAAGGTGCTGTCGGGGTCGGCGAGCATGTCGTCGAGACTCGCGGCGTAGTAGGTCGTCGGGATGTGGGCGTCGTGCAGCGGCTTCCAGGAGGGCTGCGGGAACGCCGGGCCGCCGAGGACGACGGCGGCCACATTCTGCTCGACCATCCTGTTGCCGCAGTCGGTGGCCTTGGCCGGGTCGCCGAGGGTCTCGCACGTGACCAGCTGGATCGGCCGGCCGCCGAGGCCGCCGCGGCGCTCGTTGACCCACTTCACGACCGCGTCGGCTACCCGGCCCTCGACGGTGGCGTCGCTGGCGGCGTACTTGCCGTCCGAGATCATGCCGATCTTGATCGGCTGGCCCTTCGCGGGGTTCGCTGCCCCGAGAACGTCGGTGGCGGTCGACGCCGTGGCCTGGGGGGTGGCGGTGTCGGTCCTGTCGCCGCCGCCGCAGCCGGCGGCCAGGAAGGTGACCGCGGCCAGGGGCAGGGCTAAGAGCGCCGCCACCGGACGGTGTCGGAGTCGTCTACGGGGCATGCCGATACGGGAGGTGCCGAGGCGCTGCATGGTCGTCCTATCTCGCGGGTTGTCTCGGTGCGCGAAGCGGGTGCGCGGCTTCGGTCTGAGGGGGCGCCGGGAAAAGCGCCGGAGGCCGACAGGGGAAGTGGCGAAGCCGCGGGCGCGCCCGGAGGCCCGATCCGGGACTCAGGCCGGGCTTGGGGCCCGCAGGCCCAGCAGGCCGCCCAGCGTGCCGCCGAGGATCGCCCGGCGCTCCTCGGGCTCGACGTCCTTGAACAGGTGGTCGATGACCTGGCGGCTGCGCCCGAAGGTCCCTTCGGCGTGCGGATAGTCCATGCCCCACAGCAGCGTCGAGACGCCGGTGACGTGCCGGCAGGCGATCGCCATCGGGTCCTCCTGGAAGGAGACGTGGATCTGGCGCTGGACGTACTCGCTCGGCATGAGGGGGTACGGCCAGCGCTCGTTGAGCCGGAAGAGCTGGGCCATGCCCGGCTGGTCGTCGGCGGCGCGGGCGTCGTCCCAGGTGCCGGCCCAGAAGTCGCGGTTCTGCCCGAGCCCGAGCGTCCAGGCCTTGTCCATCGCGGCCATCGTCGAGACGAGCCAGTTGGCGTTGAACTCCACCAGCAGGAAATGCAGGTCCGGGAACCGTTCGAGCACCCCGGCGCCGACCAGCGACACGACGATCCGCTGCGCGGCCATGGGACCGAACACGGCCGCGCCCATCAACCGTTCGACGATCACCTCGTCGTCCAGCACCTCGTGGTTCTGGGCCTGGGCGGTGGCGATCATCGCCTGGAGGGTCGGCGCCGCGTCCTTGCGGACCTTCACGCCACCGGTCGCCACGTGGAAGGCGATGATCATCCCGTGGGCCTGCGCCGCCGCCCACACCCGATCGCACTGCCGTGAGGAGTACGGGACCGGCGACGTCGCCGGAAGGATGAGCGCCCGCGCTCCCAGGGCGGCCACCCGCTCGATCTCGGCGACGGCGTCGTCGACATCGCTCATCGGGATGGGCATGGTGGCGATCACCCGGTCGCGGTACGGCGTGAAGATCTCCGTCGCGTAGTCGTTGTAGACCCGGGCGTGCGCCATCGACAGCTCATGATGGTCGTGAGTGAACAACCCGAAGAGTGCGTGGTTGGGATGCATCAGCGTCGCCCGGACGCCCTCGTGGTCGAGGTCCTCGATGATCCGGGCGGGGTCGCCGCATTGCGGCGTTCCGTCATGGTGACGGTAACGGGCGTATGCCCAGCCTTCGAAGCCCGGCGTGTGCAGCTTCCGGAAATGGTGGTTTCCGTCGTCCCCGAGCGGTTCTATCTCGAAGTCCTCCTCCCAGACCGCGAGTTCCCGCAGGTGTTTCGGAAGACGGCTGGTGAACAGGTCCGTGGGCTCGACGAAATGCCCGTCCGCCGAGATGATGGCGTGCTCGACCATGAGCGGTCCCTTCTTGTTTGGCCCCAGGTCTGTGTGATTCCAACCCTGTTGGACCCAACCTTTGTTGATTCGAGCCCTGTGTGCCGCCAGGCCCCGTGCCTTTGCCTTGGTTCGTCGCGGGGTCAGCCGGCGTTCGCCGCGATCAGCTTCGCGTAGCGATCGAGAACCGGCAGGATCTCGTCCTTGTCCACCGTGTCGAAGGCGACCACAACCTCGGCGACACCGAGGGACGCAAGGCGTTCCAGCCGGGCTTGGAATCTGTCGTCGTCGACGGGGTCCTGGACCACCCAGATGACCGGGCCGGATGCGGGGCGTCCGGCCTCGGCCCACCGGCGTCGAAGCTCCACGAGCCGGTCCGCGATCCAGCTGATGCTTCCGCCCGGCATCCATCCGTCGGCCCACCCGACGATCGCCTCCATGGCGAGGCCGCGTCCGGCCGCGCCCAGGAGCACCGGGATCGAGGGCTGCGCCGGCTTCGGCCAGGACCAGCTGCGCTCGAGGTTGGCGTACTGGCCGTGGTACTCGGCCTCGGTCTCGGTCCACAGCGCCCGCATGAGCTCGACGTGTTCCCGCACGACCGCCCGCCGGTTCTTCCACGCGTGTCCGTGGCTGACCAGTTCGTCGGCGTTCCAGCCGTATCCCACGCCGAGCGTGAGGCGCCCCCCGGACAGGTGGTCGAGCGTCGCGAGGGCCTTGGCCAGGGCAATCGGGTCGTGCTGGGCGGGAAGGGACGTACAGGTGGCGATCTTCATGGGGGTCCGCGCGGCGACGAACGAAAGCGCGATGTACGGGTCGAGCAGCCGCGGGTAGGTCGGGGGAATGGTGTCCCCGGCGCCGGGAAAGCAGGYGGGGTCGGAACTGACGGGAATGTGGGTGTGCTCGCCGAGGACGAGTGAGGTGAAGCCCCGGTCGGCGGCGGCGTACGCGAGCTCGAGAAAAGGCATCTGGTCCGTCGCGCGATAGAGCACGCCGACGCCCGGGAACGCGGCCGCGCCTGTCATGGGGTTTCCCTTTCTCGCAGATACGCGCCGACGCGGGCGACGGCGTCGTCGGCCTCGGGCATGGTGCCCGCCCACAGCTGATGCGCGTGCGGCATCTCGGGGAAGAGATCGAGGCGGACGTCGACGCCGAGGCGCCGGGCCTTCTCGGCCAGGCGGTGCGCGTCGTCGACGAGCGTGTCCCAGTCGCTGGCCTGGATGTACAGAGGCGGCAGCCCGGTGAGGTCGGCGTGCAGCGGCGACGCGTAGGGGTCACGTGGGTCCTGACCGGCGAGGTACTGGCCCGCGCACCACCGCGTCTCGGCGGGGCTCTGGCGCACGTCGACGTCGACTCGGCTGGTCAGGCTGTCGGCCGTCATCGCGAGGTCGACCCAGGGCGACAGGAGCACGACGGCCGACGGGAGCGACACGCCCTCGTCCCTCGCCCTCAGCAGGAGCGCGATGGCGAGCCCGCCGCCGGCCGAGTCGCCGGCGACGGCCAGGTGGGCGGGGTCGAAGCCCTGGCCGAGCAGCCACCGGTAGGTGGTCAGCGCGTCCGTGACGGCGGCGGGATGGGGGTGCTCGGGCGCCAGGCGGTAGTCCACGCTCAGCGCCGGGCGGCCCGCTGCCCTGGCGAGGTGCCCGACGAGCCTGCGGTGGGAGCGGACGGAGCAGAAGCAGTAGCCGCCACCGTGGAAGTAGAGCAGCGCCCTGCTCGTCGGCGCGCCGTCGGGCCGCGCCCACTGCGCGGGCACCCCGCCCGCGTCGACGTCCTCGAACGTCACCCCGTCCGGCTCGGACGTGCTGGCGCCGATCTCGTCGGCCAGGGCGAGCTGCTGGGCGCGGGACGGCGGGGCCGACGCCCGGGCGGCGCTTCGCTGGTCGCGCAGCAGCTGGTGTATCGCCTGGGCCTGCTCGCTCGCCGTCGTCATCGGCGTCGGCGTCGAGCTCATGTGGTGGCCGGAGTGGGCCGGGTCGGCCTGCCGGCCGCGCCGGGCATGTGGGCCAGCAGGCCGCCGTTGACGTCGATGGTGGCGGCCTGCAGGTACCTCGCCTCGTCGGAGAAGAGGAACGCCACGACGGGGGCGATGTCCTCGGGCAGCGCGAGGCGGGGCATGCACACGTCGTCCAGCGCGCGGTCGAACAGCTTCCGCTGGCTGTCGGTGTAGTCGTCCTCGCCCGTCCATCCCGTCCCGATGGTCCAGCCGGGCACCAGCGTGTTGCACCGGACGCCGGACTTGCCGTACTGGGTCGCGATGTACTTGGTCAGCATGATGCTGCCGGCCTTCGCCGCGCCGTAGGCCGCGGACGTCGCCGAGCCGGCCAGCCCGTTGCCGGACGACACGTTGATGATCGATCCGTCTCCATTGCGCAGCATGTGGGGGAGCACGGCGCGGCAGCACAGGAACTGGCTGGTCAGGCACGTCCGAATCGTCCAGTCCCACGCCTGAAGGGTCGTGTTGACCAGGTCGACCGCCGCTCCCGGATGAACCGCGTAGGCGTTGTTGTGCAGCCCGTGCACCGTGCCGAACCGGGCGACCGCGGCGTCGACGAGCGCGGTCACCTCGTCCTCCACGGTCAGGTCGACGCCGAAGCCGAGCGCGCGACCGCCGGACGCCTCGATCGCCCCGGCGACGGCGGCCGCGCCGTCGGCGTTCAGGTCGGCGGCGACCACCGCCGCGCCCAGCTCGGCGCACCGCACCGCGGCCGCCCGCCCCATCCCCGACGCGGCGCCCGTGATGATGACGACCTTGCCGCTCAACGTGCCCGCTGGTTGATCAGCCATCGTTGCCCATGCCTTCCGTGATCGTGATGGAGTACGTCGGGCACTGTCTGGCCGCCAGGCGGACAGCGGCCTCGTACGCGGCCGGGACCTCGTCGACCCGCACGACGGAGTAGCCCTCGCCGGTCAGCTCGAACACCTCGGGAGCGTGGCCGACGCAGATGCCGTGGCCGGCGCAGGCGGTGTCGTCGACCTCGGCCCTCACCGGTGGCCCCACTCGGCCGTGACGACCTTCGCGTAGCGGTCGAGCAGCGGCAGGATCTCCTCGCGGGTGGTGGTCGGGATGTCGAGAACCACCTGGTCGACCGCGAGCTCGTGGAAGCGGTCGAGCTGGACGCGCAGCCGGTCGTCGTCGACCACGTCCTGCATGGGCCACACGATGGGGCCGGACGCGGGGCGGCCGGCGTCGACCCACCTGCTGCGCAGCTCGGCGAGCTTCGCGGCCAGCCACCTCCCGTGGCTCCCGCCCGGAAGCCAGCCGTCGGCCCAACCAATGATCGCCTCGAAGCCGCGGTCGCCGCCCTGGACACCGAGCAGCACGGGCACCGAGCCCTGCGCGGGCTTCGGCCAGGACCAGCTGCGCTCCAGGTTGGCGTGCTGGCCGTGGTATTCGGCCTCCTCCTGCGTCCACAGCGCCCGCATCAGCTCGATGTGCTCGTGGACGATCTCCCGGCGGTCGGCGAAGTCCTTCCCGTGGTTGGCGAGCTCCTCCTGGTTCCAGCCGAACCCCACGCCAAGGGTGAACCGCCCGCCGGACAGGTGGTCGAGCGTCGCGATGGTCTTCGCGAGCGCGATCGGGTCGTGCTGGGCGACGAGGGCGATGCCCGCGGCGATCCGCAGCGAGGTCCGCGCGGCGATGAACGCGAGCGCGACGTACGGGTCGGGGAAATGGGGGTATGCGTCGGGCAGCTCGCCGTCGACGGTGCCGGGGAACGGGGACAGGCGGCTGACCGGGATGTGGGTGTGCTCGCCGACGACGACGCAGTCGAAGCCGCGTTCCTCGGCGGCGTGGGCGAGGTCGACCAGCGGCATCGACGCGTCGGTCTGCCGGTAGAGAAGCCCGACCCGCGGCGGACGGGCAGGGTCCGTCATGCGGCGGCGCCCCGCGGGTCGAACTCGAGCGTGAGGCCGGTGAGGCCGCGCAGCACGAACGAGGGAACGTAGTCGAACCGGCGCGCCCCGGCGGAGCCGTGGACCTCCTCCGAGAAGCGGATGTCGCTGGTACGGGCGAGGAACTGCTCGATGGCGACGGCCGCCTCGCTGCGCACGAGCGGGGCGCCTGGGCAGGTGTGCACGCCCCGCCCGAAGGCGAGGTGCTGGCGCGCGTTGGGGCGTTCCAGCTGGAACTCCGACGGGTTCTCGAACTTCCTGGGGTCCCGGTTGGCCGCTCCATGCAGCAGGAACACGTGGCTGCCGGCGGGGATCTCCGTCCCGCCGACCTCTGTCGGGACCCTGGCGAGCCTGAAGTCGCCCTTGACCACGCTCTCCATGCGCAGGGTCTCCTCGATGAAGTTCGGGATGAGCCCTGGCTCGGCGCGCAGCCTGGCCTGGACCGCCGGCTCCTCGGCGAGGATCCTGAACGCGCTGGAGAGGAAGCGCGTGCTGGACTCGTGGCCGGCCGCGAAGATGATCGCGGCGATGCGCACGACGTCCATGACCTCGGGCAGGGAGCCGTCCTTGAACGTGGCGGTCGCCAGCCCGGTGAGCACGTCGTCCCGCGGGTCGCGACGGCGGTCCTCGACGTACGTGGCGAACTTCTCGTAGAGCCAGGCGAGCGGGTTGGCGCCCATCGCCTCGCCCGTCGTGCTGCCGACGCCACCGCCCGTGGGCTGGGACATACCCTCCAGGAACCCGTCCCGGTCCTGTGGGGGAACGCCGATCAGATCCGCGATGATGAGCAGGGTGAACGGAGTGGCGAAATCACGGATGAAATCACACCCGCCCTTGTCGATGAACGTGTCGATCTGGCGCTGGGTGACCTGACGCATGTACGCCTCGTTCTCCCGCAGGCGCTTCGGCGTGATCAGCCGCATCAGCAGCCCGCGATGCGCCGTGTGCTCCGGTGGGTMGAGGCACAGCAACATGTCGCTGAACGGCAGCTCGTAGCGATGCGCCTCGATCAGCGCGCTGATGTCGTCGCCCTCGAGCGGCACCGGGAACGGGAACAACGGGCCGGCCACCGAGTTGCACGATGAGTAACGCTCCGCGTCGTTCTGGATCTCGACGGCCTCCTCGAAACCGGTGACCATGACGACGCCGTGCTGGCTCTCGCGGTGCACCGGGCACTGGCCGCGCAGGTACTCGAAGTACGGATACGGGTTCTCGACGAGATCCGGGCCCAGGAAGAAGTCGGTCGTGCTGTAGTCGGGCATTGTTTCGGTCGTCTCCTTCTCGTTCTTCGGCATCAATCGCTCCACAGGGCATTTCCCGCACCCGCGCGAGGTAGCCGGCTATTGATGTCCCAGTTCTCAGTCCGAGAGGACGACCGCGCCTTCCGGGCACACGCTGGCTGCCTTGCGGGCCTGCGCCTCGAGTTCCGGTGGAATGTCGGCGCCGGGGGCGCGCACGACGCCGCGTCCGTCCTCGTCGTCGACGACAAGATCGGGCGCGGTCTCCCAGCAGCGGGCGTGCCCGGCGCAGAGGTCGGAGTCGATGCAGATCTTCATGCGGCCGCTCCGGCCGGCCAGGCGAGCCGCAGGTGGTCGACGCCGCGTAAGAGCGAGCTGTTCCATTCCACGTCCGTGCCCGGCTGCAAGGAGTATTCAGGGATTCGGTCGTGCCAGACCCGCACCACGGTGCGCAGCTCCATGCGCGCCAGGTTCGATCCGAGGCAGCGGTGCGGTCCGCCACCGAACGCGAAGCTGCGCATCTCGCCGCGCCGCACGTCCACCTCGTCGGCGCCCGCCAGGCCGTCCGGGTCGACGTTGGCGGAGGCGAGCATGAGGTTGACGTCCGTCCCCTTGGGGATCACGGTGCCGTCCCGGAGCGTGATGTCCCGGGTGGCCTGGCGCCCGACCGCCTGCACCGGCGTCTCCCAGCGCAGGAGCTCCTCGATGAGGTCGACCTCCGAGCCTGGCTGTTCGACCAGCATCCTGCGCGCGTCGTCGTGGGCGGCGAGGAAGGCGAAGATGCACTCGAGGGAGATGGTCACGGTGTCCAGCCCGGCGGACAGTTGCAGGAAGCAGATGCGCACTATCTCGCTGTCGGTGAGTCTCTGCCCCTCGACCTCCACCTGCGTGAGATAGGTGATCAGGTCGTCACGCGGGTTCCCGCGACGGTCGGCCATCTCCTCGGTGAACCGGCCGTAGATCTCCATGGCCGTTTCGAGCTGGAGCTGCTGCGCCTGGCTCGGATCCTCGGCGACGACGTCCGGGCGGATCATGATGTCCTTCCACCGCACCAGCGCGTCGCGCTCTTCCAGCGGCAGGCCGAAGAGGCTCAGGAACGTCGAGCACGGCAGCGGTACCGCGACCTGCTGGGAGAAGTCGCAGCCGCCGTGGCCGATGAAGGCGTCGATCAGGTCGTTCGTGTGCTTCTCGACCGCGGGCTGCAGAGCCTTCATCCTGCGCGGGCCGAAGTAGGGGTCGAGCAGTCGGCGGTACTTCGCGTGCAGCGGCGGGTCGACATTGAGGGGGATGAGCGGCTCCTCGCTCCCCATGACCCCGCCGAAGTCGGACGTGAAGTCCTGCCAGTTCTTCAGCGCGTCCTCGACGTCGCGACGATTGAGTAAACAGGTGATGGTGTCGTTCTCGAGCAGCGGCGCCGTCGGCCCGTGGGCCCGCAGCTCGGCGAAGTAATCCCGAGGGCACGCTGATCGCTGGTGCATGAGCCGACGGCGCTCCTCGTCGGCGGGCGCCCGATCGCTGTACGACATATCGACCTTCCACAGGTGATCGAAGGGTGCGGCGTTTGTGTCTCACCAGGCGGGTGGGAACGGCGGGTTCGAGCAGCGCCCAGAAGGCCAAAGGAGATGCGAAAATGCTCCTCCTTCGCGCCTCAGGGCGCCCGCGGTGAACGCGTCAATGCCAGGCGGCGCGGCGGATACCCAGGCGTGGGTCGGGGCAGGGCCCGGCTGCCCTGACCGGCCGAGTCAGACCGGAAGCAGGGCGGCCTCGCCGGACGTTTCGGATCTTGCCGAACGTCATCTCGACCACCGTGTGCTCTCGGTGTCGATCTCGGATGGCATACATAAACATCTGACGAGGCTGGCCGTCAAGCGTCAACTTCCCGTTCGCGCTGACGACCTGGGTCGCTCCGCGAGCGGTAAACAGTTGACGAGGTGTCTCGTCTGCGGTTGTCTGCTGCCGTCGGCGGACAGATGGGCGGACAGGCGTGGAGGCCTCGCGGTGACAGACCAGCGGCCGTGGCCGTGGCCGGACGACATCTCACGCCTCTACTGGGACGGTGCCGCGGCGCGGCGGCGGTGCGGCGCGATGGTACTGATCGCATGATCGCCCAACCGGCCGACGTCGGCTCGGCAGGCGCGGACAGGTCGGCACGGGCGCCGCGCGAGGCGAAGGTCTCGCACCTCGTCGCGATGGAGCTGCGGCGGCAGATCCTGTCCGGTGAGCTCGTCGCCGACCAACAACTGGCGACCGAGGCGGAGCTCACCGCCACCTTCGACGTGTCGCGGGAAACCGTGCGTGAGGCGCTGCGGGTTCTCGAGTCGCAGTCGCTGGTCGAGGTCCGGCGCGGTCGCGGTGGCGGTGCCGTCGTCCGCCGTCCCGGAGTCGCCTCGATCGGCCGCTACCTCGCGCTTCTTCTGCAGCTGCGGGGAACGACGCTGGCGGATCTGGAGGATGCCCGGGCGGTCCTCGAGCCGCCACTCGCCGAGCGGTTCGCGGTTCGCTGCTCCGCCGCGGACCTGCACGTTCTCGGGCGGCTTCACGACCAGGAACGGGCGGCCGAGGATGATCCGCTGACGTTCGTCATGGCCGCGGCGGGGTTCGACACCGCGGTCACCGAGCGGTCTGGCAACCGGTCGGTCGGGCTCGTCGCCGGAATCTTCCGCGATGTCTACGCGGGACAGGTGTACGCGGCCGTCGCCCCCTCTGGCCCGGCGTCGGCGGAGCAGATCGCTCGGACGGTCGCCGAGTGCCACAGCGCGTTCCTGGACGCCGCCCTGCGGCGCGACGGGTCGAAGGCGAGAAGGGCATGGGCCGGCTACCTGGCCGTCACCAGCCCGCTCCTCGTCGACCGGGGGCGCAGCCGCCAGCCGATCGACGTCGTGCCACTGTGGCGGCCGCGGAACGCCCCCGCCGCGCCGGGGCAGTATCCCCCACCGGGGCAGCCGAACCGGTTGGCCGCGACGGTCGCGGACGAGATCAGGGCCCGCATCGCCGAGGGGCGTCTGGGAGACGGGGACAGGCTGCCGGGCCTGCCGGACCTGGCCGCGCAGTTCGGGGTCTCGCGGCCGACGTTGCGGGAGGCGCTACGGATCCTGGAAATGGAGTTCCTCGTCGACCTGCGTGCCGGCGACCGCAACGGGCCCCAGGTCCGGCATCCGTCGCCGCGGGTGGCGGTGCAGCTGGCCAGCACTGTCATGCAGGCCCGGCACGCCACGATGGGAGACTTCTTCCGCGCCGTCGCGATGATCGAGCCTTCCATGATCGAGCTGGCGGCGGCGAGGATGGATCCAGCGTCGCTGGCCACGCTGCGGTCGCTCGCCGCGGGCCTGACGGCACCGCCGAGGGACGCCTCCGACCTGTCGGAGGCCTGGACGACGGCGCGCCAGATCATCTTCGGGGCCACCCAGAATCCGGCGCTCGCCGTCATCGGCGAGGTCCTGCAGTGGGTCCGCCTGGACGCCCAGGCGAACCCCACGGCCGGCGCCGCGACCGACCCTGCGTGGCTCGCGGAGACGCATCGCCTGGTCGCGCTCTTCCCGGAACTGGTCGCCGCGTTCGAGGCCGAGGACAGCGCCCGCGCCGCGAGTGTCTGGGCCCAGTCCCTAGACGCCAACTCGCCGGACATCGAGTCCTCCGAGCTCGGCCGGCGGCTTGTGATCGACCTCATCGGTGAGAAGGAAGGTGTCCCGTGGACGTCGCAGACCTAGTCATGGTGAGCGTCGACGACCACGTCGTCGAGTCGGCCCACGGCCCGCCACCCGCGCGCCATTCCCGACTGGCTGTCGCGTGCCCCGGGGCGCGCCTGGTGAGACAGGTCAGAGCCCCGTCCCGGATCTGCTTGCCGGGTACGGGGCTCTGACCTTCTCGGGATCTGTACCGGACGTGGGAACGATCGGCTCTCGCCGTCCGTCGCCCGGCCGCTCTTCGAAGGGGCCGAAGCACCTCCGCGGCGGGACGGTCAGGACTTGGCGGGCTCGAGGTCGAGGCCGAGGCCGAGGGCCGACGCGGGCTCGACGGCGTAGTCGTCGGTGAGCTCGGTGACGGTGTCCGCTCGGCGCCGGGGCACGAGCAGGGAACCGAGCGCTCCGGCGCCCGTCACGGCCGCGCCGACGAGGAGGGCGAGGTGCAGCCCGTGGGTGAAGTCGATGGCGCTGGTGTAGCCCCCGGCCGCGGCGAACACCGAGGCCAGGACCCCGATGCCGAACACCCCGCCGACCTCGCGGACCGCGTTGTTGGTCCCGGACGCGACCCCCTCGTACTCGGGCGGCACGGACCCCATGACCACGTTGGCGACCGGGACGAAGAACAGGGCCATGCCGATGCCGGCGATGACGAAGGCGGGCACCAGGGCCAGGAACGTCGCGTCGGGGGCCAGGTCGGCGCGCATCCAGAGCAGCCCGCCGGTCATCATGGTCAGTCCGGCGATCATCAGCGGGCGCCCGCCGATGCGGTCGGACAGCGGGCCGGCGATCGGCGCCACGATCAGTGGCATCGCGGTCCAGGGCAGGGTACGCAGCCCGGCGCCCAGGGGCGAGTAGCCCATGACGTTCTGCAGGTACTGGGAGATCAGGAAGATCGAGCCGAACATCCCGAAGGAGAAGAAGACCGAGACGGCGTTGACCGCGGCGAACCCGCGCCGGCGGAACAGGCTCAGCGGCAGCATCGGGGCGCGTCCGGCCCGCTCGGACCGCAGCTCCCAGGCGACGAAGGCGGCGAGCCCCGCCGCGCCGGCGATGATGGCGCCGAGGACGCCGGTGCTGGTCCAGCCGTGGTCCTGGCCGCGGACCAGGCCGAGGACGATCCCGAACAGCCCCAGGCTGACCAGGACGGTGCCGACGATGTCCAGCCGGCTGGAGGCCTCGCGGCTCTCGGTGAGGCGAGCGAACGCCAGCGGGATCGCGGCGAGGCCGAGCGGGACGTTCAGCCAGAAGATCCACTGCCAGGCGGCGCCCTGCGTGATGGCCCCGCCGACGAGCGGTCCCAACGCGATGGCCAGGCCGGACACGGCGCCCCAGACGCCGAGCGCGGCGCCCCGGCGTGCCGGGGGGACCGCGGCCGACAGCAGGGTCATCGACAGGGGCAGCACGATCGCCCCGCCCACGCCCTGCACGGCCCTGGCCGCGATGAGCGCACCGACGCTGGGCGCCAACGCGGCGCCCGCGCTGGCCACCGTGAAGATGGCCAGGCCGGCGGCGAAGACGCGGCGCCGGCCGAGGCGGTCGCCCAGCGCCGCCGCGGGCAGCAGCAGGACGGCGAACGTCAGGGTGTAGGCGTTCACCGTCCATTCCAGTTCAGCCAGGCTGGCGTGCAGGCCCTCACGGATCGACGGCAGCGCCATCGTGACCACCAGGTTGTCCAGGGAGGTCATGAACGCCGCGATGCACGTGACCACGAAGGTCCAGGTGAGGCGGCTCCGGTCGGTGGTCATCGGTTTCCCTTCGAGGTAGTGACTGACCACTAGCTTGTGCGGGTACAAAAAGCGCAGGCTGTTCAGCGAAGGTGCGGGTGGCGACAGAGCCCGGACGAGAGTGGGCCCGGGTGGTGGCTGTCGGTCCATGCCCGGAAGCGACCGGCCGCTTCCTACTCCGGCGGGGAATGATCCAGATGTTCAGTTCGCATCGACATCGGCATCCGGCTCGGTGGTCGCGCCCATGAAGCCCTTGCCGAGGGCTTCCTTGGTGGCCTTCATGCCCGGGCCTGGCCCGTCGGGAGGACAGATGATCTGAGCCCAGCGCTCGTCGACGGCCGGCAGGTCCATGGCCGCGGAGACGTTGCAGAGCATCCCCATGGCGAAGAACGCGCGCAGCACGTTGACGTCCATGCCGGCAAGGCGCTCGACGGTGTACCACAGGTCACGGAACCCTCGCCGGGTCGCGGCCCGGATGTCGGGGTCGCCGCAGGCCGCGTAGGCCTGCATCTGCATCAGCAGATAGCTGGGCTCGGCCAACAGGCCGTTGTAGGCCTCGGCCATGGCGGTCAGGGCCTCGTCTCCGGTCCGCTCGCCCACCGCGTTCTCGAATGTGGCGACCGTCCGGGCGAATGTCTCCTTCACCGCCGCCAGGAACAGGCCCTTCTTCGAGCCGAACAACCGGAACAGGTACGGCTGGGAGATCCCGACCGCCGCGGCGATCGTTTCGGTCGACGTTCCCTCCAGCCCGCCCCGGGCGAACTCCGCCACGGCCGCCGCGAGCACCGACGTGCGGCGCTCGTCCGCGGTCTGCCTTGTGCCCGTCGTAGCCATGGCTCGAAGTTAGTGCCCAATCACTTCCTCGTCAAGCCTCGGCGGGGCCGGTTTGCCGGCAGTCGCCCGGACGACAGCGCTAGGCGACTTCAGCCATCGGTCCATCGACCGGCGGGCCAGCGACCAGCGGCCAGTTCCTAACGTTCAAGCGCGCCGCAACCGGGCTGGCGCGGAGGCGCGCCTCCGCCGCACGCCGCCCGCACGGAGCGAACCAGAGACACCCTTCTGCCCCGGCCTGCTGGATCGTTCGGCTCGCGAGCGAAGCGAGGTGCCCCCGCTGGGTCGGCTGGATCGGGCTGCTTGTGGTTCGCTGACGTTCAGCGGCGGGTGACCACGCGGCGCGGAGGCGCGCCTCCGCGGAGGCCCCGCCCATGAGCGCAGCGAAGTGGGTTGGGCCGCAGCGGAGGTCGCCGGAGCGCCCGTGAGCGGAGGAGGACGGCGCGCGGAGGTCCCTTCCGCAGCGAAGCAAGGAAGGGGCCGGAGCGCGCCGCCCGCACGGAGCGAACCAATGTCAGAGCAGCTCGAGGATGGTGGCGTTGGCCTGGCCGCCGCCCTCGCACATGGTCTGCAGGCCGTAGCGGATCCCGTTGTCCCGCATGTGGTTGACCAGCGTCGTCATGATCCGGGCGCCGGAGCCGCCGAGCGGGTGGCCGAGCGCGATCGCGCCGCCGTTCGGGTTCAGCGCCTTCGCGTCGGCGCCGATGTCGGCCAGCCACGCGAGCGGGACCGAGGCGAACGCCTCGTTCACCTCGAACGCGCCGATGTCGCCGAGGCCCAGGCCCGAGCGCGCCAGGATCTTCTGGGTCGCCGGGATCGGCGCGGTCAGCATGATGACCGGGTCCGAGCCGGCGAGCGCGACGCTGTGGATCCGGGCGATGGGGGTGAGCCCCAGCTCGGCGGCCTTCTCGCCGGTCATGATCAACAGGGCGGCCGAGCCGTCGGAGATCTGCGAGGAGTTGGCGGCGGTGATCACGCCGCCCTCCTCGGCCGGCTTGAACACGGTCTTCAGCTTGGCCAGGCCCTCGACGGTGCCGCCGCGGCGGATGCCCTCGTCCCGGCTGATGACGGTGCCGTCCGCGAGCGTCACCGGCACTATCTGCGCGTCGAAACGGCCGTCGTCCTGCGCGGCGGCCGCCTTCTCGTGCGAGGCGATCGAGAACTCGTCGCACTGGGCGCGCGACAGGCCCCAGCGTTCGGCGATCATCTCCGCGCCGACGCCCTGGTTCGGGAAGACGCCGTCGTAGCGAGCCATGTAGCGCTCCCCGAAGGGCGACTTGTCGAGCAGCGAGGTGCCCATCGGCACCCGGGACATCGATTCGACGCCGCCCGCGATGACGACGTCGTAGTGGCCGGCGACGACCCCGGCGGCGGCGAAGTGCACGGCCTGTTGGGACGAGCCGCACTGCCGGTCGACGGTGACGCCGGTGACGGTCTCCGGGAAGCCGGCGGCCAGCGCCGCGTTGCGGCCGATGTCGAAGGTCTGCTCGCCGACCTGGCCGACGCAGCCCCACACGACGTCCTCGACCAGCGCCGGGTCCACGCCCGCCCGCTCCACCAGGGCGGCGAGCACGAGCGCCGACAGGTCGGTCGGGTGCACGCTCGAGAGTCCGCCGTTGCGCTTGCCGACCGGGGTACGGACGGCCTCCACGATCACTGCGTCACGCATGCCAGCCGCTCCTGTAGCAGTACTGGGAGTTGTCTCTTGTAACACCGTAGTGACAGTCGCCACCGCGGTCGCCTGATCCGCCGATGGGGCTGGRCAGATCACCCCGATTGGTCGCATACCGGCGCGGTGCCGGCGGGTAGGCGCGCCTGGCGCCCCCGCCCGGCAGCCGATAAGTAAACGTACACTCATTTAAGGTCGGCGACGTCCGGTTCCGGATGGGTGACTCGCCCGCGCCGCGGGACGGTTCCGGTCGCGAGGCGGTTCCGGTCGGGGGCGGTTCCGGTCCGGCGGTTCTCTGGCCACGGACTATTAGGGTGGTGAGACGTGTCTGCCTCCGCCTCGTCCTCTTCCGCCGCACCCTCCTCCGGGGCGCTGTCCTCCGCCGAGGCGCCGGCCATCGCGCCGCCCGCGGCGGCCGCACCGTCGTCGACCCGCGTCGGGTGGATCGGCGCCGGCGTCATGGGCGCCGCCATGGCCGGCCACCTGCTGCGTGCCGGCTACCCGCTCACGGTGACCACCAGGACGCGGGACCGCGCCAAGGCGCTGCTGGACGAGGGCGCCAGCTGGGCCGACACCCCGGCCGGGGTCGCCGCGGCCAGCGACGTGGTGTTCTCGATGGTCGGCTTCCCCGAGGACGTGCGCGAGGTGCTGCTCGGGCCGGACGGGGCGCTGTCCGGCGCTCGGCCCGGCGCGGTCCTGGTGGACATGACGACCAGTGAGCCGGCGCTCGCCATCGAGGTCGCCGAGGCGGCCGCGGCGCGCGGCGTGCACGCGCTGGACGCGCCGGTCTCCGGTGGCGACGTCGGCGCCCGCAACGCCACCCTGTCGATCATGATTGGCGGTCCGGCGGAGGTCGTCGACGCGGTTCGCCCGTGCCTGGACGCGATGGGGAAGTCGATCATCCGGCAGGGCGGGCCTGGCGCCGGGCAGCACACCAAGATGGTCAACCAGATCCTGATCGCGTCCACGATGGTCGGCGTGACCGAGGCGCTGCTCTACGCCTACCGGTCGGGCCTGGACGTGGAGCGGGTACTCGAGTCCGTCTCGGGCGGGGCGGCCGGCAGCTGGTCGCTGTCGAACCTGGCGCCCAGGATCGTCGCCGGCAACTTCGCCCCCGGGTTCTTCGTCGATCACTTCGTCAAGGACCTCGGCATCGCGCTCGCCGAGGCCCGGCGTGCCCGCCTCGCCCTGCCGGGCCTCGCCCTCGCGAACCAGCTCTACGTCGCCCTGCAGGGTCAGGGCCGCGGCCGCGACGGCACCCAGTCCCTCGTCCACGCGCTCGCGGCCATGTCCGGCCAGTCCTTCCCGCCGTCGGCGGCTCCTGGGCCGGCTTCCTGAACCGGCCTCCAAGCCCGCCTCCGTGACCGATGATGGCCCTGTGACGTCGAGTTCGTCACGGTAAGTAATTGAAGGGCGACGGGTGCTGTGCTTGCGCGGCACAGGTCGGGCCCGGGAGTATGAGTTGACGCAAATGTTAGAACTCCGGCCGGCGYGATGCCGGCCGTGTGCGACTGGAGGCACTGGATGACCGCGGTGATGCAGGGCGTGCGGATCCTCGAGGTCGCGGAGCACACGTTCGTTCCCGCGGCGTCCGCGCTGTTAGCGGACCTGGGCGCCGACGTCATCAAGATCGAGCATGTCGAGCGCGGCGACGCGATGCGCGGCCTCGCCACCTCGGGGAYGGTCAGCATCCCCATGAACGTCCACGTGCTGTTCGAGCACTCGAACCKGGGGAAGCGCAGCCTCGCGCTCGACCTGACCTCGCCCGAGGGCCTCGACATCGTCTACAAGCTGGCCGCCACCTCGGACGTCTTCCTCACCAACAAGCTGCCGCGGGTCCGCAAGAAGCTGAAGATTGAGCTCGACGACATCCGCGCGCAGAACCCGAACATCATCTACACGAGTGGCACGGGCCAGGGCGAGCGCGGTCCGGAGGCCGACCGCGGCGCGTACGACTTCCTCGCCTTCTGGCAGCGTGCCGGCGTCGCCATGGGCGCCACCCCGTCCGACTCGGACGTCCTGGTCGGCCCACCCGGCCCCGGCTTCGGCGACTCGATCGGGGCGATGACCATCGCCGGCGGCATCATGGGCGCCCTGTTCCACCGGGAGCGCACCGGCGAGGCGACCACCGTGGACGTCTCGCTGCTGAGCTCCGGCCTGTGGGCGATGGGCCAGGCGCTGTCGCTGTCGCTGCTCATGAAGACGCCGTGGCAGGGCCCGCCGTCGGGACACCGCAGCAACCCGCTGGTCGGCAGCTACCGGACCAAGGACGGGCGCTGGCTCGGCTTCTCCTGCCTGCAGGCGGGGCACTACTGGGCGGAGGYGTGCGCCGTGCTCGGACGGCCCGAGCTCGCGACCGACCCGCGCTTCGCCGACCACGCGTCCCTGATGGCGAACAAGGTGGAGGCGAGCGAGATCCTCGCCGCGGAGTTCGCGACCCGCCCGGTCGAGGAATGGCGGGAGCGGTTCGCGGACTTCTCCGGGCAGTGGACGGTCGTCCAGAGCACGCTGGAGGCCGCGACCGACCCGCAGAGCGTGGCGAACGGCTACGTCCAGGACCTTGAGAACGCGGCCGGCACCCCGTTCCAGATGACCGCCGTCCCGGTGCAGTTCGGCGGCGCGCCGGCGCCGACGCGGCGAGCACCCGACTTCAACGAGCACGCCGACGAGGTCCTCGGTGAGCTCGGCCTGGACTTCGAGGCGGTGCTGGACCTCAAGCTGCGCGGCATCGTCGCATGACCACGGCCGCCGCTGAGGTCATCCCGGTCAGCATCGGCGGCCGGATTCGCCAGCTCGGCGCCGAGCGGCCGCGGGACGAGGCGCTGTGGTGCATCGCGCTCGACGGCGCCGAGTCGTCGTTCACCTGGGAGTGGCTGGACCGGCGGTCGAGCCAGATCGCCGGGGCGTTCGCGGCGCGCGGCGTCGGCGTGGGGGACCGCATCGGCCTCGGGCTGCGCAACTCGCCGCAGATGGTGGTGGCGGCGTTCGCGGCGTGGAAGATCGGGGCCGTGCCGGTGCCGGTGCGCTGGGACGTACCGGACTGGGAGCTCGCCCGCGTCCTGAAGGTCATCGCTCCCAAGGTCCACCTGAGCGCGGCGGACCTCGACTGGATCGACGCCACCGCGGGCGACCCGGTACCGGACCTGCCCGAGGTCACGGCTCCGCATCTGCAGGGCATCTGCAGCAGCGGGTCGACGGGCCTGCCGAAGGTGATCGTCAACGAGCGACCGGCGATCTACGACGCCCGGATGGCGATCCCGGTGGTCGCCACCTGGCGGACCGTGGCCCCGACCCAGTCGGTCCTGGTGATGGCGCCGATGTACCACGCCAACGGGTTCACCACGCTGTACAACCTGCTCGCCGGCGACCGGCTGATCGTGTTGACGAAGTTCGACGCGGCCACGGCCGTCGACGCGATCGAGCGCCACCGGATCTCGCAGTTCACCGCGGCGCCCACCATGCTTCAGCGGATCGCCGACCTTCCCGGCGTCGACGCCCGCGACTTCTCCAGCATCGAGTGGATCACGCAGGGTGCGGCGCCGATGCCGCCTTCGCTGGTGCACCGGTGGGCGAAGCTGATCGGCCCGGAGAAGATCTTCATGATCTACGGGATGACCGAGGGGCTCGGCTTCACGGCGCTGTTCGGCGACGAGTGGATGGGTCACCAGGGCAGCGTCGGGCGCGGCATCCGCGGCACCGAGGTCCGGATCCTCGACCCCGACGGCAACGAGCTGCCGACCGGGGAGATCGGCGACGTCTACCTGCGTAGCGGCGCTGGCATCAACAGCGTCGGCGGTTACCACTACCTCGGCACCGCTCCCCGGATGCGCACCACCGAGGACGGCTTCGCCACCGCCGGCGACATGGGCCACCTCGACGAGGACGGCTACCTCTACCTCGCCGACCGGCGCGTCGACATGATCATCACCGGGGGTGCGAACGTGTTCCCCGCCGAGGTCGAGGCGGCGCTCGTCGACCACCCGGCCATAGCCGACGTCGTCGTCATCGGTCTGCGCGACGAGGAGTGGGGCCGGCGGGTACACGCCCTCGTCGAGCCCGCCGACCGGGCGGCGCCGCCGACCGAGGCCGAGATCATCGCCTACGCGAAGAGCCGCCTGGCCGCGTACAAGGTCCCCAAGACGATCGAGTTCCTCGACGCCATCCCGCGCAGCGAGGCGATGAAGGTCAACCGAGGCGCTCTCGTCTCCGCCCGCGGCGGCTGAGCCGAGCCGACGACGTCCCGCAGGCCCGCAGGCCCGGCAGGTCCCGCCGGCGGGACCTGCCGGCCGGCCGGCAGCGTGACACGGGTGCGGCTGGCTATCCCGAGATCTCGATGCCCTCGTAGCTTCCCAGCATCTCCGGGTCCGGCAGGGCCATCTGGAGGTAGACGGAGAGGTGAGTGATCTTGCCGGCCTCGTCGAAGTCATAGACCGTGGCCGAGTTGACGACGCTGGTGTGGTCGCCGACCCGGCTGCGTTCCTCCAGCTCCAGGAGCACGACCCCACCGGCCTCGGTGATCCGCCGGAACGAGCACTCCCACTCGGAGGTGCTGGCCCAGGTCGTCAGGAAGGCGGCGTACTCGGGCCAACTCATGACCTCTTTGAAGTTGCCGACCCGCTCGAACTCCGCCACGTCGACCAGTGCGGCGACGGGTGCCCAGCGCTCGACGGTGAACCCGGGCTGCTTGGCCGCGTCGACCATCGTCTTCATGAGTCGCGAGTACTCCAGGACGACGCGTGATCGGCCGGTGTAGTCACCGATGACCTCGTCGACGTCACGTAAGGCGGGCGCCATTACCTCTCCACTGGTGTGTGCGAACGGATCGGACCCTGCGACGGGGATTGCCCGGCCCGGGAGGACCCCGGGCCGGGACGGCTCAGCGAGAGATCAGCGACAGATCAGCGGATCAGCGGGAGATCAAAGGGAGAGGATGGCGACGCCGGCGGTGCCGGGGGCGCCGTAGAGCTGGCCGTAGCCGACGCGCGGGGTGCCGGGGATCTGTCGGTCACCCGCGGTGCCGCGCAGCTGCCTGGTCAGTTCGTAGACCTGGCGGAGGCCGGAGGCGCCGATCGGCTCGCCGTTGGCGATGAGGCCGCCGTCGGTGTTGACCGGGAGGCTGCCGCCGATCTCGGTGGCGCCCTCGGCGTACAGGCGTTCCTGCTCGCCGTCCTTGCACAGGCCGTTCTCGGCGAGGTGGATCACCTCGGCGCCCGCGTCGGTGTCCTGCAGCTGCGCGACGTCGACGTCCTCGGGCCCGATGCCGGCCATCTCGTAGGCGGCCCGGGAGGCGTAGACGGTGGGTGCCTCGTCCCGTTCCAGCGGTAGCCACGGGCTGTGGACCTCGAAGGCGCCGAGCCTGCGGGTCCGCACGACGGAGGCCTTCAGGTAGATCGGGTTGCTGGTGTACTTGTGCGCGACGCTGGCCTTGCACAGGATGACGGCGGCCGCGCCCTCGTCCGGCGAGCAGAACATGTACTGCGTCAGCGGGTCGTTCACCATCCGCGCGCCGAGGATCTGCTCCTCGCTCATGGGGGTGCGCCGGAACGCCTCCGGGCTGATCGCGCCGTTGCGGTAGTTCTTGGCCGCGACCTTCGCCAGCGTCGCCGGGCTGATGCCATGGTCGTACATGTACCGCTGGATCTTCATGGCGAAGAACTTGGGCGTGAGGAACAGGCCGGTCTCGCCGTACCAGGCCGGCAGGCCGTACTCCTCCGAGTAGGAGGCGAAGGCGCCGGTCGGGTGCTTGTCCATGCCGATCGCGATACCGAGGTCGTACTCGCCGAGGCGGATCGTGTTCGCCGCCTGGGTCAGCGCGCTCGCCGCCGTCGCGCAGCCGTTGTAGACGTCCGTGATCGGGATCCCGGTCAGGCCGAGGAAGTTGACGACCGCATCGGGGTTGTCGACCTCGAAACTGCCCGCGAAGCCGAACTGGATCTGCTTCCATTCCAGACCGGCGTCGGCGAGCGCCGCGCGCACCGCCGCCGCACCGAGGTGAATAGCGGACTGGCCGGGGAACCGGCCGAACGGGGTCCTGCCGACACCGATGATCGCGACGTCGTCCATGGYGGCCGCCTCAGCTCTTCTCGACGGACTGGGTCTCGACGGACCCGGTGACGKGACGGAAGGCGTACGTCAGCACCTCGGTGCCGTCGGCGTCCGCGGCGAAGGGGATGACGGTCAGCTCCATCTCCTGGCCGATCTGAAGCGGCTCGTCGACACCCACCGCGAGCCGGGCCTCGACCMGGGCCTCCGGAAGCTCGATGTAGCCGACGCCGTAGCCCACGAAGTCCTTCGCCGGCTCGGTGCCGAGGTAGGGCGGGTTCTTCGGCTGGAACCGCTGCCGGGTCCACGTCCACAGCGTGCCCCGCGTCGACAGCCGGGTCTCGGCGACGTCCAGGGAGCCACACTTCGGGCAGTTCGGGTAGGCGGGGAACGCGATCAGGCCACAGACCTGACACTTCGACCCGATGAGCCGGGGCTCGTCCGACGGCCAGTCGAACAGGCCTTCCGCGACGACGCGTTGCGTCAAGACCGCCCCCTTTCTCCAAATTTGATATCGGCGTCAGTATAAGGAGGCCATCGGGCACTCACCACCGTTGTGGAGATCATCTCCAGCTGGGAGGCCCGACCCAATCGCCCGCTGGGACAATGTCGCCATGCCCGAGCCAGTCGATCGTCTCAGCGCCCCGCACCACGTATGGGGCGAGGTGTCGGACGGGTGGCGCCTCGTCGACCAGCCTGGCCTGTCCGTCGTGGAGGAGCGCGTCCCGGCGGGCGCGGGGGAGGAATGGCATGTCCACGCCGAGGCGCGCCAGTTCTTCTACGTGCTCGAAGGCGAGGCGGTCATGCGAACGGCCGACGGCGAGGTGGCGCTGGCCCCGGGCAGGGGTGTCGAGATACCTCCCGGAATGCCTCACCAGATCTTCAACCGCGGGCCGGGCGACGTCCGGTTTCTCGTGATCAGCGCGCCCAGCACCCGTGCCGACCGCGTGGCCACCGCGCCGCCACCGTCGCGGGGCGAGGAGCCCGCGGGAACCGACTGATCCCCGGGCCGCCGCTCGGCAACGCTGACGAGCGGCGGGGTCGGGGGGCGGCGGTGCCGGTGGGCGAGCCCGAGACGGTCCGCCCACCAGCCGCGCCTGGCGGGGCTCAGAGCAGGATCGGCAGCTTCTCGTAGCCGCGCACGGTGCTGGTGTGCAGCCGGTGCACGTTGTCGTGGTCGATCTCCCAGGTCGGGAACCGCTTCAGGACCTCCTCCAGCGCGACCCGGCCCTCCATCCGCGCGAGCGAGGCGCCGAGGCAGAAGTGCGGGCCGTGCCCGAAGCTCACGTGGCTGTCGAACTTGCGCCGGATGTCGTAGGTGTCGGCGTCGGGGTACTTGCGCTCGTCCCGGTTGGCCGCGGCGGTCAGCAGCAGCACCTTGGAATGCGTCGGGATCGTGACCCCGTGCATCTCCAGCTCGCGGGTGGTCGTGCGGCCCTGCACGGGGGAGGGGGCCTCGTACCGCAGCGTCTCCTCGACGGCGCCGGAGAGCAGCGTCGGGTCCGCGACGAGCGCGGCGCGCTGGTCGGGGTGCTCGGCGAGCAGCGCGCAGGCCCAGCCGAGGAGGCGGGCGACGGTCTCGGTGCCGGCGGAGACGAGCAGGTTGGTGAAGTCGGTCGCCTCTTTGGTGGTCAGCTTGCGGGTGCCGTCGGCGGTCTTGATCTCGGCCTCGGTCAGCGCCGTCATGACGTCATCGCGCGGCGCCTTGCGGCGGGCCTCGATCGTCTCGCTGAAGATCTCGTGCAGCTTGATCTGGGCCCCGAAGGAGATGTCGTTGACCATCCCCTTCTCCGGGTCGATGTAGAAGGTGGTGTCGATCAGCTTCCGGACGTCCTCGCGGTCCGCCGGGTCGACGCCGATCAGCTCGGAGATGACCATCGAGGGCAGGATCGCGGAGAAGTCCTGGACGAAGTCGAAGCCGCCGCTGCCGACCCGCTCGTCGAGCAGCTGGGCGCACAGCGTGCGGATGTGGCTCTCCAGCGCGGCGATCCGGCGCGGGGTGAAGCCGCGGGACACCAGCACGCGCATCATCGTGTGCGACGGCGGGTCCGTGAAGATGATCATGCCGTTGTCGTAGGGCTGGTCGCCCATGATCTCGAGCACCGTGCCGTAGGCGGAGCTGAAGGTCGCCGGGTCGAGGCTCGCGTCGTCGACGTCCTTGAACCGGGACAGGGCGTAGAAACCGAACTTCTCGTTGTGGTACACCGGCACCTCGTCGCGCATCCGGTGCCACACCGGATACGGGTTGGTGTCGATCACCGTGTCGTACGGGTCCCAGTACAGTTCCGTCACGTCCGCGACCTTCATTCGGGAGACAAACCGGATTCGGCTGACGGCGGCGCGCCCCGTGGCGACGCGGCCGCCGTCCGGCAGGTGTCGGCGAGTGGCCATCGGCCAGGGCAGGCCGGTGCGCGCCGGAACTGCCCTGAGGAGCGCCCTCCACACCACTATGGCACAGAGTGCCGCATCCTCAGAGCTTAGGGATGACCTCGGTCTCCAACAGCCGCAAGCTCTCCCAGGCGACCTCCGGCGGGATGCCGCCCATCAGTGGATTGACGACGCACAGTGCGAACGGGCCCTGCGCGCGCAGGTCCTCGGCGAGCTGGGCCGGGGTGAGTACCCGGTACTGGCCGGTCGCCCGCAGCGCCTCGGTCGACTCGGCCGAGGCGTAGACGCCGGTCGCGGTGCCGCTGCCGCCGGACGTGAGCCAGGCGCCATAGGCGTTCGACTCGTGCAGCGCGTGCGGCGCGATCCGCTCCCAGCCGGCGTCGACGTCCCGCGCCAGGTGGAAGAAGGCGCCGGTGCGGCCGCCGAGGCGGGGGCCCGGGTCGGGGCGGCCGAGCGTGACCAGCTCGTCGCGGTAGTGGTCCCAGGTGGCGGCGTCGGTCGGGGTGAAGCCGATGTCGAGGCGCGCCGCGCGCCGGGCCGCGCCCTCGGAACTGCCGCCCATGGTGATCGTCGGTCCGCCGGGAGAGAGGGCGGCCGGCGTGACCCGCACCGTGCGGCCGCGGTACTCGAACGGCTCACCGGTCCAGGCCTGGCGCAGGGTGTGGATGACCTCGGTGACCCGCCTGGCGCGCTCCTTGGGCGAGACGTCGAACATCTCGAACTCGGCGGGCACGTAGCCGCCGCCGAGCACCAGCTCGAGCCGCCCCCTGGAGAGGTGGTCGAGGACGGCGGTGTCCTCGGCGAGGCGCAGCGGGTCGTGGAACGGCGCGATCAGCGCCGCGATCATGATCTTCAACCTGCTGGTCCTGGCGGCGACGGCGGCCGCCATGGTCAGTGGGCTGGGCAGGTACCCGTCGTCGGCGCCATGATGCTCGGAGAGGCCTACGCTGTGGAAGCCCAGCCGGTCGGCCCACGCCGCCATCTCTAACGCGGCCTCATAGCGCTCGGCCATGGATGTCCCGGCGATGGCCGGGTTGCGGAAGTCGAACCGCATTGTGAAGATCGCCATGTGGTTGCTCCCCATCTGTGGCGGACGTCACATCCGCCGGCCGTCACGGGGCGTGAGTGTACCAACATTGACGTCGGCGTCAGTAATGTCTGTGGGTCGAGCAAAGAACAAATTCCGGAGACAGTGGCCGCAGGGTGCGCGAAGGAAGATCCTCTTCGGGCATCCCTTGGCTCCCTAGAAGGGTTGGAAACGTGGACCTGAACGGACGCGTGGCGATCGTGACCGGCGGTGGCGGCGGTCTCGGCGCGGCGACGGTGCGCCACCTCGTCGGCCTTGGCATGAAGGTCGTGATCTTCGACAAGTTCGGTGACGCCGCGGAGGCGGTCGCCAAGGAGTTCGACGAGGGACAGGCCACCGCCGTCGGCGGCGACACGACGGTCGACGAGGACGTGCAGGCCGCGATCGAGGCCGGCAAGGCGCTCGGCGTCGTGTCGCTGCTCGTGAACGTCGCCGGCGGCGGCGTCGGCGGCGGGCGCACCGTCGGCCGGGGCAACAAGCCCCACGACAAGGCGGCGTTCATCGAGACGCTGGCGATGAACGCGACCGGCACCTTCAACATGAGCCGTCTGGTCACCGCGGGCGCCTTCGCCGACAACGAGCCGGACGAGTCGGGCCAGCGCGGCGTGATCGTCAACGTCGGCTCGCTCGCCGGCCTGGAGGGCCAGACCGGCCAGATCTCCTACGGCTCGGCCAAGGCCGCCATCCTCGGCATGACGCTGCCGATGGCACGCGACCTCGCGCCGATCGGCGTCCGGGTGTGCGCCATCGCCCCCGGCACCATGGGCACCCCGAAGATGCTGGGCGTGCGTCCGGAGATGCTGGAGGCGCTGACCAAGGACATCCAGTTCCCGAAGCGGCTCGGCCGCCCGGAGGAGTTCGCGCTGCTGGTCGAGTCCATCGCCCGCAACCCGTACCTCAACGGCGAGAACATCCGGCTCGACGGCGCGCTGCGCTTCCCACCCAAGTAGGCGGTACGTGTTCACCGTCGACGCGGTCCTCGGCTCGCTGGCGTTAGAGCCGGCGGGCGAGGACCGCTACACCGCGAGCAGCATCGCCTCACCCAACCCGGTCGTCTTCGGCGGGCAGCTGCTCRCCCAGTCGATCGCGGCCGCGCTCGCCGGCCAGGACGGAAAGACGGTCAAGACCCTGCACACGGTCTTCGCCCGCGCCGGCCGGCCGGACACCCCGCTCGACGTCGCCGTGACGCGCCTGCACTCCGGGCGCAGCATGGCCAGCAGCGGGGTGAGCATCAGCCAGGGTGGCAAGGTCATCGCCCAGTCGTTGGTCCTGCTCTCGGCGGACGACCCCGACTTCATCCGGCACGCCGACGCCGCGCCGGCGCACGAGCCGCCGAAACCGGGGGAGGCCGTCGGCGCCGGCCACGGGGAAGTCTCGTCCGGCGAGCCGGGCGCCTGGCAGGTGCGGGTCGTCGGCGACGTCGACATCAGCGACCCGGAGGCTGTCGGCCCGGCGGAGCTGGACGTCTGGACGCGCTGGCCGGGCGCCCCGGGCGACGCGCTGTCCAGCCAGGCGCTGCTCGCGTTCGTCACGGACGGCTTTCTCATCGGGACGGCCATGCGGCCGCACCCCGGCGTCGGGCAGGCGCAGTCGCATCGCACGATCTCGACCAGCGTGCTGTCGCACACGATCACGTTCCACGAGCCGGTACCCGCCGACGACTGGCTGCTGCTCGCGCAGCGCAGCCCCTACGCCGGGCGGGGCCGTGGCTACGGCCGTGGCGACGTCTTCCGGGCGGACGGCGGGCTGGTGGCCTCGTTCGTACAGGACAGCATGATCCGTCCGATGGCGCCGTCGCCGGGCGGCGGCCACCGCCTCTGAGCAAGTCTTGACATCGACGTCAAAATTTCTAAGCATGGGCCCACACCGCCGCACGCCAACCTGACCCGACGCTGTGGGCCCCCGTTCCGCCATGCCTGAGAAGGAGCGCTGTTGACGTGCACGAAGCGGTGATTGTTTCGACAGCCCGGACGCCGGTGGGTACCGCGATCAAGGGCTCCCTGCTCGACGTCGACGCGTTCGAGCTGGCGACGCTCGTGGTCGGCGAGGCCGTCCGCCGCGCCGGCATCGACCCGGAGATCGTCGACGACGTCGTCCTCGGCGAGGCCCTGTACGGCGGCGGCGACATCGCCCGGTACGCGGCGATCGAGGCCGGCCTCACGAACGCGCCGGGCGTCGCCCACAACCGGCACTGCGCGTCCGGGATGGCCGCGATCCAGACCGCCGCCGCCTCGATCATGACCGGCATGGACCGGGTGGTCGTCGCCGGCGGCACGAACTCCTCGTCCACGTCGCCGCGCGCCAAGCGCCGCAAGCCGGGCACGGACGACATCGAGGACTGGTACTCGCCCACCCACCGCAACACGCCCGAGGCCCCGAACTACGACATGTCGGTGACGGTCGGCTGGAACGCCGCCGTGGCGACGGGCCTGAGCCGTGAGGACCTGGACGCCTGGGCGCTGCGGTCACACCAGCGCGCGGTCGCGGGCATCGACGCGGGCGCGTTCAAGGAGGAGATCGTCCCGGTCGAGGTGACCCGCCGCGACGGCACGACGTTGTCCTTCGACACCGACGAGCACCCGCGCCGGGACACGAGCATGGAGAGGCTCGCCAAGCTCAGGGTGCTGCACCCGGAGATCGAGGGCTTCAGCATCACGGCCGGCAACGCGTCCGGCTCGAACGACGGCGCCGGCGCGGTGGTGCTCACCTCGCGTGAGTTCGCCGAGGCGAACGGGCTCGAGGCGCTCGCGATCATCCGGTCCTGGGCGTCGGTCGGCGTCCCGCCGGCCGAGACTGGTCTCGCGCCGGTCAAGGCGATCCCGAAGGCGCTCGACCGGGCCGGCCTGTCCATCCAGGACATCGCCCTCTGGGAGATCAACGAGGCGTTCGCGTCGGTCCCGGCCGCCGCCTGCCAGCTGCTGGGAATCGACGACGAGATCGTCAACTACCTCGGCAGCGGCTGCAGCCTCGGCCACCCGATCGCGATGACGGGTGCCCGTCAGATCATCACGCTGACCCACGAGCTGCGCCGGCGCGGCGGCGGCAAGGCCGTGTCCGCGATGTGCGCGGGTGGCGGCATGGCCAGCGCGGTCGTCATCGAGGTTCCCGCCCCCTGACCCTGGCCGCCCCCGTGGGCCAGGACACGCGAACGGCCGCCAGGTTCAACCTGGCGGCCGTTCGCGTGCGGTGTTCTGAGCGCCGGGGACTCAGGAGCTCTCGGGCTGGGCGGGCACGTGTATCGGGAGCGGCTGCGAGCGGCGCGCGTCGACGACGACCGACTTGAGCGCGGCGCCGCTGCTGACGACGGTGTGCACCACGTTGATCAGGTCCTCGATCTGGACGAAGTCCGCGTTCACGTAGTCCCGCTGGAACCAGAGCGGGTGCACCGCGCCGGCGAGCTGCGGGTCCCAGCTGAACGGGAACTCGGTGCTGGAGCCGCCCTCGCCGCCGACGCAGTTGCCGACCGTGACCCGGGTGAAGCCGATGGTCGGGTACTCGACCCGGTAGGCCTCGATCAGCTTGTCCAGCGCGGCCTTGCTGACCGCGTACGAGCCGAGCCCTGGCCACGGCTCGGTGATCGAGCCGGCGATGGACGACAGGTAGGCGACGACGCCCTTCGTCTCCGTCAGGTACGGGATCGCCGCGGCGGTGATGTGGGCCGCGCCGATGACGTTGGTGTCGAACACGTGGTGCCAGTCGGCGGTGTCGTGGTCGACCAGCCGCCGCAGGACGCCGATGCCGGTGGCGTAGACGACCGAGTCGATGCCGCCGAGCGCGGCCGCGGCCTCCTCGATCGCCGCCTTGACGGACGTCTGGTCCGTGACGTCACAGGAGACCGCGACCGCTCCGGGCCCGGCCTCCGCGACCGCATCGTCCAGCCGGTCCTTGCGCCGGGCGAGCAGCGCGACCTGCTGGCCGCGCTGGGCGAGGGCGACGCCGATGGCACGTCCTAACCCACTGGAGGCGCCGACCACAACCGTTCGCATTGTGTGCCCACCTTCGATGTCGAGGTCGCCAGTTTCGCCCCGCCTCGTCGCTCAAGACCTGACTTTGCGGGACGTTGGCGGAGCAGCGTAATTGTACGACGTTGACGTCAGAGTCGGAATTGTTCGGCGGGCCGCCGCGCGATGTTCCGAGCCGACGGCGTCGGTCCGCGCGCCAGGTCCAGTGGTCGTCGGGTCCGCGAGCCGGCGAGGCGGCGGGTCCGCGGATCGGCCGGACCACGGGGAGAGACCTCTCGGCGACGCCAGGTGGTGACCGTGTCCAGCGGCGATGGGGGCCGCCGGGCGCCGGCTACCGGCTACTGACTGCCCGCCGTCATCGGTCGGCCGCCGTCCGTCAGCGTCAGCGTCAGCCGCCGAGGCTATTAGGCGTCGTCCGCGTCCGTCGGCCCGCCGCGCAGGTCCAGCGCGTTCAGGAAAAGCTGCGTCAACTGCTCGACGCCGTCGTCGAAATCGGGCTTGAAAAGCCCCTGGACGAGCCACATCTCGGCGAATCGGGTAACCATCGCGCCGAGCGCCGAGGCGGCGATCTTCGGATTGATGGTGGGGTCGACCCAGCCTTTTCGCTGCAGTTGCGCGATGGAGCTCGAGATGCGCTCCCGGTCGCGCTGCTGGTGCTCGAAACGCATCATGTTGAGGTGCGTGTCGTGCCGGCAGACCTGCTCGATGACGCCGATGATCCTGGCTTCCTGCCGGTAGTACTCCAGGAACCGGCGGTTGCCGGCGCGGATGCGGTCCTGCGGGGACGCGGTGGAGGACGGATCGAAGATCACCGTGCTGAGCGGGGCGTTCAGCAGGTCGGAGAGGGCCATGGCGACCTCGCGGAAGATCTGCTCCTTGGAGTCGAAGTAGTGGTAGAAGGAGCCGTGCGACAGGCCGGCGCGCTCGGCGATGTCGGAGATTCGCGCCTCGAGGAAGCCGTCCTCCTCGAACACCTCCTTGGCCGCCCCGAGAAGCCTGGCCCTGGTGGCGGCGCCCTTGCGTGAGCGCGGCCCGGTCGCCTTGTCGCGGTCAACCGGCGTTGCCGACGTCAATGCCCGCTCCTCATTCTCCCACCGCGTCGACCGGCGGGTCGGCCGGCACGGCCGGTGGTAGTGGCGCCTCCCGTCGGCCGCCATGCCAGCGGTCGAGGTCGGCGGTCGGGGATCAACACCAGCTGTCGGCATCGGCGGTCAACGAGAACCGGTTGCAGTCTACGTGTGGTCATCGGAGCTGGCGATGTTGTCGCGCCTGGTGGTGCCCAGGTCAGCGCCGTAGGCCCAGCCTCTTGTTTCGACGTCGATGTTGAAAACGTGGTAACAACCACGTGGTACCACCCACGGTGCAGGCCTGTCATCCTGTACGCCCGTCACCCCCACGCCACGACGCGGTGGCCTGCCGGCGCCCGCTGCCGGCGGTCCCATGGTCGACAAGGAGCTGCGATGCCGCCTCTCCCCGCGCTGATCCCGGCGAGCGAGTGGTTCTGGAAGTCCGGCGCCGATGGCATCCTGCGCATCCAGGGCTGCGACGACTGCGGCACGCTCGTGCACCCCCCGGTCCCGGTCTGCCCCACCTGCCGCGGCAGCGCCGTCTCGCCGAAGGAGGTGTCGGGCCGGGCCAGCGTCGTCGGCTACACCGTCAACGTCCAGCAGTGGCTGCCCGACATGAAGCCGCCGTACGTGGTCGCCGTGGTCGCGATCGAGGAGAGCGACGACGTCCGCCTGACGACCAACATCGTCGGCTGCGAGCCGGCCGAGGTGCACGTCGGCCAGCGGGTCCAGGTCACCTTCGAGCAGCGTGAGGACGTCTGGCTGCCGCTGTTCGAGCCGACCGGCGAGCCCGACGAGACCCGGGACCGCGTCGGTGAGCCGAACCTGCCCGCCCCGCGCGCGCCGTTGTCGCCCCGGCGCTTCGAGCACGACGTGGTCCTCTCCGGCATCGGCCGCTCGAGGATCGGGCGCCGGCTCATGGTCGACCCGCTGTCGCTGACGACCGACGCGTGCCTGAAGGCGATCGCGGACGCGGGGCTCACCCCCGAGGACATCGACGGCCTGTCGACCTATCCCGGCACGGTCGGCATGGGCATGAGCGAGGGCGGTGTCACCTCCGTGGAGGAGGCGCTGCGCCTGCGCCCGACCTGGTTCAACGGCGGCGGCGACCTGCCMGGTCAGACGGGCGCGGTCGTACAGGCGATGCTCGCGGTGTCGGCTGGCCTGTGCCGGCACGTGCTGTGCTTCCGGACCGTATGGGAGTCCACCTACCGCGAGCTGCGCCTCGGCGGGATGCCCGGCCGGGCCACCGGCCTGAACACCGAGTGGCGCCACCCCTTCGGCGCCATCTCGGCGGCCAGCTGGATCGCCATGCAGGCGAGCCAGTACATGCACCGCTACGGCGCCTCCCGGGAGATGCTCGCCGCGATCGCGCTCAACGGCCGGGCGAACGCCGCCCGCAACCCGGACGCGATCTACCGGGCCCCGATGACCATGGACKACTACATGTCGGCCCGCCTCGTCTCGACGCCGTTCGGCCTGTACGACTGCGACATCCCATGCGACGGTTCCGTCGCCGTCATCGTCTCGGCCGCCGACGCCGCTTCGGACCTGCCCAAGACGGCCATCAAGGTCGAGGCCGTCGGCACGCAGATCAACGAACGCGTCTCCTGGGACCAGGGCACGATGACGCACGAACCAGTGGTGCTCGGCCCGGCCGCGCACCTGTGGACCCGTACCGACCTGACCCCCGCCGACGTCGACCTCGCCTGCCTGTACGACGGCTTCACCTTCAACGCGATCTCCTGGCTCGAGGGGCTGGGCTTCTGCGGCTTCGGCGAGGCGCAGGACTGGCTGGACAAGGGCCAGCGGATCGCCCTGGACGGCGACCTGCCGCTCAACCCGCACGGCGGCCAGCTCTCCGAGGGGCGGCTGCACGGCTTCGGATTCCTGTACGAGGCGATCACCCAACTGCGCCATGAGGCCGGCCCCCGCCAGGTCGCCGACGCCCGCACCGCGGTCGTCTCCACCGGCGGCGGCGCGCCCGGCGGCGCGTTCCTTCTCAGGAGGGCAGACTCATGACAACGACGTCCAGCGACACCGCGTTACCGCAGGCTCCGCTCCGGGTCGTCCAGTGGGCGACCGGCAACATCGGCACCCGCGCGCTGCGGACGGTCATCGAACACCCGAACCTGGAGCTGGTCGGGCTCTACGTCTACAGCGACGCCAAGGCGGGCAAGGACGCCGGCGAGCTCGCGGGACTGGGCATCACCACCGGCGTCGCGGCGACGACGAGCATCGACGACATCGTGGCTCTCGGCGCCGACTGCGTCCTCTACATGCCGGCCCGGCTGGACGCTGACGAGGTGTGCCGGCTGCTCGAGTCCGGCGCGAACATCGTCACCACTCGCGGCGAGTTCCACCGCCCGGCCAGCATGGACCCGGCCCTGCGTGCGCAGGTGGAGAAGGCCTGCGCGGCGGGCGGGGCCTCGATCCACAGCACCGGCTCCAGCCCCGGGTTCATCTCCGAGGCGATCCCGCTGGTGGTCTCCTCCCTCCAGCGCCGGCTCGACCGGATCGTCATCAACGAGTACGCCAACATGTCGCGGCGCGACTCGCCCGACATGATCTTCAACCTGATGGGCTACGGGCAGCCGCCGGCGGCGTTCGACGACCGGCGCGCGGCGTACCTGGCCGAGGCCTTCGGCCCGTCGCTGTCGCTGACCGCCGATGCGTTGGGCGTCCCGCTCGAGGAGATCACCGCCTCGGGCGAGGTCGCCGTCGCGACGCGCGACATCGACATCGCCGCCGGCCGCATCGCCGCCGGGACGGTGGCCGCGCAGCGCATCACGGTGACGGGCCTGCGCGGCGGCACGCCGTTGCTGGAGTTCAAGGCGCACTGGTTCTGCTCCACCGAGCTGGACCCGGCCTGGGAGCTGGCGCTCGACGCCGGCTGGCGGGTGACCGTCGAGGGCGACGCCCCCCTCGACATCACCCTGCGCTTCCCCCTCACCCTCGACGAGATGGGCGCGATGACGCCCGGCTACACAGCCCATCGCCCGGTCAACGCGATCCCCGCCGTCGTCGCGGCGCTTCCGGGTATCCGCACGACGCTGGACCTGCCCCAGATCATCGGCACCGCGCTGCGCTGACCAACCAGCTGCCCGCACCCGTCGGGCCGGCCGCGCACCCGCACGGCCGGCCCGACGGGCTCGAAGCGCGCTCCCGCGGCCAGGAAGGCCTGATGGGCCGGACGCGTGCTCTCGTGACCCGGCGAAACCGGACGGGCCTTGACAACCCCGCCGAATGCGGGGGAGGGTGCGTTCGCTCGTCAGACACTGTTCAAATGCGCGATGCTGGGCATGCCGCCCGCCCGGGCCGCCGCTCGACGCGCCGGCCGCACCGGGCGGCGCACGGACCGCGACCATCCGCGCTGGACGCGACAAACCCAAGGACTGATAGATGACGCCGACGGCCGTGGCTGACCTGTACTGGGACCCGTTCGACAAGACGATCGACACCGACCCGTACCCGGTGTGGGAGCGGATGCGCGCCGAGTCACCGCTCTACCGCAACGAGCGGTTCGGTTTCTACGCGCTCTCCCGCTACGCCGACGTCGACGAGGCCCACCGCGACGCGGCGACGTTCAGCTCCGCGCACGGTACCGTCCTGGAGATCATGAGCCCGGAGCCGATGCCGCCCGTGTTCCTGATCTTCTCCGACCCCCCGGTCCACAACATGCTGCGCGCGCTCGTCTCCCGGGCGTTCACCCCGCGCCGGRTCGCCCGGCTGGAGGGCGCCATCCGCGGCCTGTGCGCCGAGATGCTCGACCCGCACGTCGGCGGGGGCGGCTTCGACTACGTCCAGGACTTCGCCGCGCAGCTCCCGTCGAAGGTGATCTCCGAGCTCATCGGCGTCGACCCGGCGGACCGCGAGGAGATCCGCAGGACGATCGACCTGACGTTTCACCACGACGAGACCGCCGGGATGAGCAACGACATCTCGCGCGCGGCCACGGTGAAGCTCAAGGCGTACTGGCACGAGCAGATCGAGGCGCGCCGCAAGGTACCCCGCGACGACATGATCACCGGCCTCGCCGAGGCCGAGATCGCCTCCGAGGACGGCCCCCGCCGCCTCTCCACCGAGCAGGCCGCGACCGTCGCCCAGGAGATCGTCAGCGCCGGCACGGAGACCGTCGCCCGCCTCCTCGGCTGGTTCGGCTCGGTGCTCGCCGACCATCCCGACCAGCGGGCCGAGCTCGCCGCCAACTTCGCGCTCGTCCCGAACGCGGTCGAGGAGCTGATGCGCTACGAGCCGCCGTCGCCGGTCCAGGGCCGCATGACCACCCGCGAGGTCGAGCTGCACGGCGTGACGATCCCCGCGATGTCGAAGGTGCTGCTGCTCACCGGCTCCGCCGGCCGCGACGACCGCAGGTACCCGGACCCCGACCGCTTCGACATCCACCGGACGTCCGACAGCCACATGTCCTTCGGCCACGGCATCCACTTCTGCCTCGGCGCCGGTCTCGCCCGGCTGGAGGCGCGCGTCGCGATCGAGGAGACGCTGCGCCGCTTCCCCAGGTGGGACGTCGACCGGGACCGCGCCGTCCGGCTGCACACCAGCACCGTCCGCGGCTACGAGAAGCTGCCGTTCGTCCTCTGACCGCCGGCAGTCTGCCGTCGGCAGCGGCGCGGCCGCCGGGTCCCGGGCCGCGGCGACCGCCCCTCGGGGTACCTGGGGACCCAGTCGGGCGCGCCCGGCCGCCGCGCGCGGCCGGCGGCCGAGAAAGGGAGTCCCTGGTGAAGGCTGTCGTCGTCGGAGCGTCGAGCGGGCTCGGCAGATGCATCGGCGTGGACCTGGGCCGCCGCGGCGACCAGGTCGCGCTGCTGGCGCGCCGCCGTGAGCGGCTGGTGGACGCGGCGAAGGAGGCGGGCCCCGGGACGCTCGCCGTCGCCTGCGACGTCACCGACGAGGCGAGTTGCCAGGCCGCGATCGAGGAGGCCGCGGCCGGCCTCGGCGGCATCGACGCCGTCGTCTACAGCGCCGGCATCGGCCCGCTCTCCCCGGTCGAGCGGGTCGACGCCCAGACCTGGCGGCGCGCGTTCGACACGAACGTGACCGGGGCGGCTCTCATCACCGCCGCCGCGCTGCCGCATCTGAAGGCCTCCGGCGGCGTCGCGGCCTACCTGTCGTCGATCAGCGCGTCGCTCACGCCCGTCTGGCCCGGGTTCGCCGCCTACGCGGTCAGCAAGGCGGCCCTCGACAAGCTCGTCGAGGCCTACCGCACCGAGCACCCCGACGTCGGCTTCACCCGCGTCGTCGTCGGCGACTGTGCCGGCGGCGAGGGCCCCAACCAGAGCGAGTTCCCCGCCGACTGGGACTGGGACTACATGGCGAAGGTCCGGCCGCTGTGGGTCAGCCGCGGGTACCAGACCGGCGCCCTGCTCGACGTCGACGAGCTGCTGCGCGTCCTCGACGGCGTCCTGCGCTGCCGCGGCTCCATCCCGTCGGTCACCGTCATGCCCCGCCAGCCGGCCTGACTTCGCGTCGAGGAGAACTCATGACGGTCGAGATCGCGCTGACTCCCGACTCGCGATGGGAGATCGACGTCCCGGGCCTTGCCGCGGCCACCGCGGCGGCGGGCTTCACCGCCGTCGGCATGGCCGCGGGCAACGCGACCCCGGCCGCCGCGAAGACGTTGGACGCCGCCGGGCTGCGCTGCCACGAGGTGCTCGCGCTGCTGATCGGCGACGACGCCGAGGAGACGCTGGCACAGGCGGAGAGGCTTGCCGAGGCGGCGTCCGTGCTCAGCGCCCGCTGGGTGCTCGCCGGGTTCCGGACGAAGCTGACCGCCCAGACCGCGCCGCTGATCCGGCGCTGCGCCGAGGTGCTCGCCGAGGCCGGGGCGGGGCTCGCCGTCGAGTTCAGCCCGATGGGCTTCGTCGGGACGATCTCCGAGGCCAGGGACGTGGTGGCCGCCGCCGGTGTCGAGCGCGCGGGGGTGCTGATCGACACCTGGCACTTCTTCCGGGGGCGGAGCACCTGGGAGGAGCTGGCGACGATCCCACTGGCAGAGATCGCCTACCTGCAGTTCGACGATGCCCCGGCGCCGATCGGCAGCGCCACGTCCGAGACGTTGCACCGCCGCGCCATGCCGGGCGACGGCGAGCTGGACCTGGACAGGTTCGCCTCGACCCTGCTCGAGCGCGGCTTCGACGGCCTGGTGAGCGTCGAGGTGCTGTCCGCCGAGCTGCGCCAGCTGCCGGTCCCCGAGTTCTGCCGGCGCGCCTACGAGTCCACCGCCCGCTTCTGGCGCTGACCGGCCACCGCCCGACCGGCAGCCCCAGACCGTCGAGGAAGGCAGAGGTTCTCGCCTTATGGATGCTCCCTACGACCTGACGGGGCGCGTGGCGATCGTGACGGGTGGCGGCACCGGCATCGGCGCCGCGACCGCCAGGCTGCTGGCCGCCCACGGCGCCGACGTCGCCATCGCCGCCCGCACCGTCGCGGACCTGGAACGCACGTCGGCGGCGGTGCGCGACGCCACCGGCCGGCGCTGCCTGCCGGTGCCGACGAACATCAAGGACGAGGAGCAGGTCGTCGCCCTCGTCGAGCGCACCGTCGCGGAGCTCGGGCGGGTCGACATCCTCGTCAACAACGCCGGCGGCACCCGGATGGGCCCGCTGCGGACCCTGCCGACCAAGGGCTGGGACGCGAGCTTCGACCTCAACGTCCGCGCGGCCTACTTCTGCACTCGGGAGGCCGGCCGGCACCTCGTCGCGCAGCGCTCCGGAGCGATCATCAACGTCTCCTCGGACGCCGGCGTCTACGGCGTCAGGGGCGGGGCGCACTACGCGGCCGCGAAGGCGGCGCTGCAGATGTTCACCAAGGTCACCGCCGCCGAGTGGGGGCACTACGGCATCCGCGCCAACTGCGTCGCCGTGGGCGGGATCGCCTCCGAGCGGGCGGCCGCGGCCTGGGACGTCGCCGGCATCGACCCGGGCGACATCGCCGCGGGCACCCCCCTCGGCCGGGTCGGCCGGCCCGACGAGGTGGCCCAGGCGATCGCCTTCTTCGCGAGCGACGCGGCCTCCTACATCACCGGCCAGGTCCTCTCCGTCGACGGCGGCCACCACATGGGCGGCATCCAGGAAACCTAGGACGTCGCCGTTGGGCGGGTGGCCGGGACGGGGTGGCCGCGCGGCCGGGGGCTCCAGGTCAGAGGATGCCTCGGGCGGTGAGGGCCGAGACGACGCGTTCGCCCGCGGCGCGGAAGTCCGCGACGCGCTGGCGGGCGGCGCCGTCGCCGTCGCCCGCGACGATGGCGTTCATGACCCGCTCCATCTCCGCCACGACGTCGGCGTGCGTCAGGCCGCTCTCGACGCGGAACACCCACGGAAGGAAGCCGGCGAAGGCGCGCAGCTCGGCGCGCAGCCGCCGTGAGCCGCCGGCGCGATGCTGGGCGCGCAGGATCTGCTGGACGATCTCGCCGATGCGATCGAGCGGCTCGGTGACCTTCAGCTCGGCGATCAGCTGTTCCAGCTCGGCGATGACCGCCGGGTCACGCTGGTTCGCCAGCCGAGAGACGGCCACCCCGGACAGCAGGCCCATCACCTCGAAGTCGTCGAGCACCGACTCGGCGTCGAACGGCTCGACGAACACCCCGCGGTGCGGCCGGATCGAGACGATCCCGTCCCGCTCCAGCATGACGAGGCCCTCCCGGACCGGGCTGCGGGACAGGCCGAGCGCGTCGCCCACCTCGACGAGGTCGACGCGCTGCCCGGAGCGCAGCCGCCCTTCGAAGATCTCCTCGAGAAGGTAGTCGACGACGGCGTTGCTCGCCTTCGTGAGTTTGACGGTTCGGCTGGGCGGCACGGTGCTGGTCCTCGCGGTGGTGACGGATGGTGTTCGGCGGCGTGGGTCGGGCGGCATCGACAGTATGCGATCTTTGGCCGTGGCGCGTCCGGACGCCGTGGCGCCCGGCCGGGGCCTCCCTGTATACGGCCGCCGGCCGGCGGGACGGGCGTGAGCGTGTCCTCCGTCCCACAGCGCATGGCGCGTTCCGCCCCGTCGACCGTAGATTGCCTTAGTGAATTATGAATCAATCCGCCCGGGCCACCGCCCACGAGCCGTCCTGGGAGTGTCGAGTCCATGCTGATCGAGCTGAGCTCGGAGCAGGAGATCCTGCGTGACACCACGGCGCGCTACCTGGAGCGGGAGGCCGCGCCGGACGCGCTGCGCCGGCTGCGCGACGACCCGGAGGGGTTCGGCCGTGACTACTGGCGGGCCGGCGCCGAGCTCGGCTGGACCGCTCTGGTCGTCGACGACGAGTTCGGCGGCGGCAGCGTCAGTGGCTCGCCGGTCGTCGACCTGAGCCTGATCGCCTACGAGTTCGGCACCCACGCGGCCCCGGGCCCGCTGGTCGCGACGAACGTCGTCGCCGCGGCGCTGTCTCGCGCGCTGACGGCGGCCGCGGCCGCCGGTCGGTCCGACGCGGCCTCCGGGCACGCCGAGGTCCTCGACGCCCTCCTGGCCGGCGAGGCGGTCGGCGCGTGGTGCCTGGCCGAGCCGGCCCCGCACGACCGCCTCGGCACCGTGACCCTCACCGTGCGGGCCGACGGGGACGAGGTCGTGCTCGACGGGGTCAAGCGCCCGGTCGAGGCGGCCGCCTGGGCGAGCCACCTGCTGGTGACCGGCCGTACCGGCGACGGGCTCACCCAGGTGCTCGTGCCCGCCGACGCGGCCGGCGTCACCGTCACGCCGATGCATTCCCTCGACCTGACCCGCCGGTTCGCCGCGGTCACCTTCGACGGGGTGCGGCTGCCGCGTGCGGCCGTCGTCGGCGAGTTCGCCGGCAGCGACGAGGACGTGCGCCGCCAGCTCCAGCTCGCCCTGGTCCTGGTCACCGCCGAGATGGTCGGCGCGCTGCAGCGCGCGTTCGACATGACCGTCGACTGGGCCTTCGACCGGTACTCGTTCGGCCGCCCGCTCGCGTCCTACCAGGCGCTCAAGCACCGGTTCGCCGACATGAAGATGTGGCTGGAGGCGACGCACGCCGCCGTCGACGCCGCGGCCGCCGCCGTCGACGCGGGCTCGCCGCAGGCCGACGAGCTGGTCAGCGTCGCCAAGGCTCTCGGCGAGCCGGGTGTCGAGCTGCTGCAGGACTGTGTTCAGCTGCACGGCGGCATCGGCATCACCTTCGAGCACGACCTGCACCTGTTCCTGCGCCGGGGCGCCGTCAACCGCGCCCTGTTCGGTACCCCGGACGAGCACCTGGGCCGGCTGGCCGCCGTCGCCATCGCTCAGGCCGCCGCCCCGAGCGATGACACCCAGCCGCAGGAGGCGCCCGCGGCCCAGGGCGCGGGCCCGGTGGCGGCGCGGGCGAACGCGGCGGGTGACCTCGAGGATCTCGACAGTTTCCGGGAGCGGGCCCGCCGGTTCATCCAGGGCAACCTCAAGCAGGACGAGACGGTCCGTACGCTGCGGCGGACGCTGACCGACGAGCAGGAGCTCGCCGAGGTCGCCCGCGCCCGCAAGCTGCAGCGGATGCTGTTCGACGCGGGCCTCGCCGGCATCACCTTCCCGCGCGAGTACGGCGGCCAGGGCCTCACCGCGGCGCACCAGGAGGTCCTCAACGAGGAACTCGCCGGCTACGAGTTCCCGCGCCACCTGCAGGTGCCGACGTTGTCGCCGTGTGCCGCCGTCATCCTCGAGTTCGGCACCGAGGAGCAGAAGCTGCGCCACCTGCCGGCGATCCTGCGCGGCGATGAGATCTGGATCCAGTTCCTCTCCGAGCCCAGTGGCGGGTCCGACGTCGCCGGGGCGCTCATGTCCGCGGTCCGCGAGGGCGACGAGTGGGTGCTCAACGGGTCGAAGATCTGGAGCACCGGCGCCTGGTGGTCCGACTGGGCGCTGTGCCTGGCCCGCACGAACTGGGACGTGCCCAAGCACCGCGGCCTGTCGGTGTTCATGCTGCCGATCCACCAGCCGGGCATCGAGATCAGCCGTATCGAGATGCTCAACGGCTCGATGGAGTTCTGCCAGGAGTACCTCACCGACGTCCGGGTGCCCGACAGCGAGCGTCTCGGTGACGTCGACGGCGGCTGGACCGTCGGTACCAGCTGGATGATGTACGAGCGGCAGGCGAACAACTCGCCGTTCACGACCAGGCCGAGCCACACCCGGCGGGGCAGCGCCGGCATCGACGCGCCGCTCGTCCCGATCGCCGCCCGGCTCGGCCGGCTCGACGACCCGCGGACGCGGGAGCTGATCGGCGAGGCGCGGCTGCTGTCCGTGGTGCGTGAGCAGCTCAACCGGAGGCTCGCCGCCGGTATGACCACGGGCCGGATGCACTCGCAGTCGTCGGCGATCGGCCGGCTGTTCGCCGGCCACTTCGGCACGCGCCGGGACACGATCACCTTCGAGATCGCCGGCGGCATCGGCGCGGCGTGGACCGACGACGACCCGGCCGCCGGCTGCGGCCTGGACTACCTGGTCCGCACGATCAGCACCGTGGCCGGCGGGTCCACCGAGATCGCCCGCAACGTCATCAGCGAGCGCGTGCTCGGCATGCCGCGCGAGGCGGCCCCCGACCACGGCATCCCCTTCCGCAACGTCCCCCGCGGCGGTCGCACCCGGTCCTGAGGCCGAGCTCGGTCCGGCGTCGTCGCGGCGCCGGACCGAGGTGCCACGATGGTGCACGACACGACGGTGACGAGAGGTGGGCGGATGGGCGAGGTCGCGGTCATCACCGGGGCGGCGGGCGGGATCGGGGAGGCGGTCGCGCGGCGGCTGGCGGCCGAGGGAGTGCGCTGCGTGCTGGTGGACAGAAAGCCGGCGGTCGAGGACGTCGCCGCGTCGCTCGGTGGTGTCGCGGTGGTCGGCGACCTGACCGACCCCGAGCTGTCTGTCCGGATGGTGGCGGCCGCCGGCGAGCGGCTGGACCTGCTCGTCCTGAACGCGGGGATCAACTCGGTCGACAAGGACCCGGCGACGCTCGACCTCGACCGGTACCAGGCGGTCGTCGGAGTCAACCAGCATTCCGTCGTGTACGGGCTGCGGGCCGCGCTACCGGTGATGCGCCGGCACGGGGCCGGCTCGATCGTGGTCACTGCCTCGTACGCCGCGCTGATGGGCGTCGAGCAGGACCCGATCTACACGATGACCAAGCACGCCGTCATCGGCCTGGTCCGGGCCCTGTCCGGGAAGCTGTCCCGCGAGGGCATCCGCCTGAGCGCCGTCTGCCCCGGTCTTGTCGACACACCTCTGACCTCGCCGACCCGCGACCGCTTCCAGGCCGCGGGCATCCCCATGCTCTCCGCCGACGAGGTCGCGGCCGCCGCCGTGGAGACCCTCCGCACCGGTGAACCCGGAACCGAACTGGTCGTCAGCCCAGGTCGTGCCCCGGCTCGGTACGTCCTGGCGCCGCTCCCGTGACGAGGGTGGGACGCCCAGGCGGTCGGGAGTGGGCGTTCAGTGCCCGACTGCGGGCATGATCTCCTCGGCTATCCACTGGGTGTAGTCGTAGTACTCGTCGATGTGGGTCAGGGCGGGGATGGGAACGGAGCTCATCGTGACCCCGAGTTCCTCGAACCAGCCGAGACGGTCGATGATCTCCTGTTTGGGCATGCCCGGCCGGGCGTTCGGGTCCTCGTTCACCGCGTGGCCCTCGCCGACGCGCGCGGTGCCCAGGCCGTAGAAGACCTCGGTCAGTCTGCCGTTGTAGTCGGGCTGGGACCTGATGAGGTCGAGCCTGGCGGGAATGTCCTCGGGCTTGGTGAGAAACGGCCACCAGCCCGTCGCGTATCGGGCGACGCGCCGCAGCACCGGGTCGGCGTCACCGCCGAACCAGACCGGTGGGTGCGGCTTCTGGACCGGCTTGGGCTCGAACGCGACGTCCTTGAACGAGACGTATTTCCCCTCGAACTCGGGCTCCTCCTTGGTCCAGAGCTCGAGGATCGCCTGGATGTACTCCTCGGCGCGCGCGCCGCGTTCGTGGAAGGGGACGCCGAGGATTCTGAACTCCTCCTCCAGCCAGCCGACGGCGAACGTGACGGTCACCCGCCCGCTGGACAGCCAGTCGATGGTCGAGAGCGCCTTCGCCGTCACGATCGGGTGCTGTAACGGCAGGATGGCGATGCAGGAGTTCACCCGGATCTTCTCGGTGGCCCCCGCCCAGTAGGCCATCGCCGGGTAGGCGCTGAAATAGTGCGGGCCGGACAGGTCGACGTGCGCCCTGGGAATGATGTGGTGCTCGGGAACGGCGATCATGTCGTAGCCGAGTTTCTCGGCCCATTTCGCCAGGCGCGTCTGGTCCGCGCCCGTCACCCCGGCCTCCCACGGCTGGCAGGTGGCCTTCAGCCGCAGCAGATGCGGCATGGCGAATCCCAGTCTCATGAATTCTCACCTCGTCCGGGTCTTGCTGCTGCGGACAAAACCTCAGGGAAAAAGATCAGGCGGGCCGCGCACTGCTCCGCGCGGCCCGCCCGAATTCTCGGCCCTCCTCAGGGGAGGACCCGGTCACTTACTTGCTGGTGGTGTCGGCGGAGTCGAAGTAGAGGTTCTCCAGCCGGTCCACCTGGTCGGCGAGCTCGCTCGAGGTGCCGGAGAGCGCGATCCGGCCGCGGGCCAGGACGACGACCTCGTCGGCCGCCGCCATGGCGAGCTTCGCGTACTGCTCGACCAGCACGACCGAGCAGCCGTGGTCGGCCGCGATCGCGCGCACCGTCTCGAAGAGGCCCTCGACGATGAGCGGTGCGAGGCCGAGGCTGAGCTCGTCGACGAGCAGCACCCGGGGCTGCTGGATGAGCGCGCGGGCCATCGCGAGCATCTGCTGCTCGCCGCCGGACAGCGCGCCCGCCGCGAGCTTCCACCGCTTCTCGAGCGCCGGGAAGGTCGCCAGCATGTCCCGGGGCTTCGGCCCGCCGCGCCGGGCCGCCACCTTCAGGTTCTCCTCGACGGACAGGCTGACGAACAGCGACCGGTTGTCGGGGACGAGCACGATCCCGGCCCGGTTCGCCGCCGCCGGCCGGCCGCCGCGCAGCTTCGCGCCGTCGACCAGGATGTTGCCGCTCTGCGGCGCCAGCAGCCCGGCGAGCGTGAGCAGCATCGTCGTCTTGCCGGCGCCGTTCGGTCCGAGCAGGGCGAGCACCTTGCCGGGGGCGAGGGCGAGGTCGACGTCGCGGAACGCCGTCGTGCTGCCGCGGCCGCCGGTGAGGCTGACGGTCTGGAGCCGGGCGGTCGTGACTCCGGCGGGGGAGGGGGAGGAGGTTTCGACCGTCGCGGTCATGCCGTCACCGCCGGGGACTCGTTGGCCGTCTGCTGGGCGCCGTTCGCGGCGGCCGACTCGTTCTCGGCCACCGGCTCGGAGGTGCTGTGGGTGTTGCCGAGGTAGGCGTCGGCCACGGCGCGGTTCGCCCGGATCTCGGCCGGGGTGCCCTCGGCGATGAGCTTGCCGAACTCGAGCACGTAGATGTAGTCGCAGACGCCGAGCACGAGCGCGACGTCGTGGTCGACGAGCAGCACACCGGTACCGTTCGCGGCGATGCCGCGGATGCGCTCACCGAGCCAGGTCGACTCGGTGCTGTCGAGGCCGGCCGCCGGCTCGTCGAGCAGCAGCACCTTCGGACGCGAGGCGCAGGCCCTGGCGATGGACACCAGTTGGCGTTCGCCCTGGGAGAGCTCGCCGGCCTGGCGGTCGACGCGGTCCGCGATGCCGGTCACGGCGAGGGCGGCGGCGAGACGCTGGTGGCGTTCGTGCCCGCGTACGCCGCTGAGAGCGGCGGACACGTTCTCCTCGACGGTGAGCTCCTCGTAGAGCTCGATGGACTGGAACGTGCGCGCGAGGCCCTTGTGTACCCGGACATGCGAGGCGAGCTTGTCGATGCGCTGGCCGCCGAGCGTGACGCTGCCGGAGGCACGGGCGAAGCCGGTGATGGCGTCCAGGGCACTGGTCTTGCCGGCTCCGTTCGGGCCGATGAGACCGACGATCTTACCCGGCTCGACGCGTAGCGCGATGCCGTCGACCGCGGTCACACCGCCGTAACGGACAGTGAGACCGGAAACCTCCAGCACCTCGCCGTGACCGCCGGCCGGCGCCGTCGCCTGGGTGTCCGCCGCGCCCGCCGTGGACAGAGGAGCGGACGCGGTGGCCGTGAACAGGGGCTGAGCGGGTGCGGCGGCGGCCGGCGTCGCCGAGCCCCCGGCCCCCGCGCCGGCCAGCGCCGGCTGGGCGACCGGTGTCGCTGGGCGCCAGCGTTCCAGGAGGGCTCTGACCTTGTGGACGAGCTTGTGCGCGTCGCTGGCGAGGCCCTCCGGGTGACCGACGAGGGCGGCGAGCAGACCGATGCCGGTGATGACGGAGAACCAGTCACCGAGGTGGATCCAGCGGTCCATCGCGATGAAGAAGATGCCGGTGCTGGCGATCAGGCCGGCGTTGATGCCGCCCCAGACCGACGTGATGCCGGCCAGGTAGGCGACCGTCAGCAGCGACAGGCCGCCGACCGCGGAGAACGAGTCGAAGGTGACCACGCCGCGCCGGTAGGCCAGCAGCGCCCCGCCGAGGCCGGCGATGAACGACCCGATCGCGAAGCTGATGACCTTGATCCGCACCACGTTGATGCCGATGCCGGCGGCCGAACGCTCATTGGCGCGCACGGCGAGCATGGCCGAGCCCAGGGCGCTCATCCGCAGCTTGGCGACGCCGAACGACACCGCCACCAGTACGAACAGGCACAGGAAGCCGAACTCCAGGCGGGGGAAGGCGTGCCCGCTGCCGATCCCGAGATTGAGGCCGAAGATCTTCGGATCGCTGACCTTCGCGCCCGAGGTGCTGACGATCTGGGTGTTACGGAACCAGACCGCCTCGATGGCGTAGGCGAGCGCGAGCGTGACCACGCCGAGAGTGAGCCCGCGTAGTCGTAGCGCTGGCAGGCCGATGACGACGCCCAGGACGGTCGCGCCGAGCGCCGCGAGCAGCGGTGCGAACGGGAAGGGGATGTGCCAGCTCTGGGTGAGGTTCGAGAGCAGGAACGCGCCCGCGCCGGCGAGCGCGAGCTGCGCGAGCGACACCTGGCCGGCGTAGCCGGTCACGACGATGAGCGACAGGCCGATGACCGCGGCGATGATCGTGCCGATGACGGCGGCGCGCCAGGTGCCGTGGAGGAAGATCAGGAACAGGGCGCCGACGACGGTGCCAGCGATCGTCGGCAGCGTCAGCGCCCGCGGCCGTGGAGCCAGCCCCAGCGGCTGCCTGACCAGGCCACCGCGCACGGGCATCCCCCGGCCGGTCGCCACCAGCGCGATCACGATGACGATCAGCGGCACCAGCTCGGCCGAGCCGGTCCTGGGCAGCCACGAGTGCTGCGCGGCGAGCGAGAGCGCCTCGGCCTGGACCATACCGATCACCAGGCCGGCGATGACGCTCGGAACCAGGTTCTGGAAGCCGCCGACGACGGCCGCGGCGAGTGCCGGCACCACGAACAGCGTGTAGGTCGTCGGCGCGAGCGGGCTGACCGGCGCGATGAGGATGCCGGCCGCACCGGCCACCGCGCAGCTGATCATCCAGTTCGTCAGCGCCACCCGCGACGCGGACACGCCACTGACGTAGGCGCCGGTCTGCGAGGAGGCGGTGGCCCTGGTCAGCAGGCCGAACCGGGTGAACCGGAAGACCGCGGTGAGCACCAGAGTCAGCACGATCACGGCGACGGCCAGGTAGAACMGGTCCGACAGCACGGTCAGCGAGCCGAGCGTCCAGCGGTCCGCCGGGAAGATCTGCTCGACGCTGACCGGCGCCACGCCGACGCGGATCACCATCACCGACTGGATGATGACCAGGACGCCCAGTGAGGCGACCGCCTTGGCCAGCGGCGGCGCGTCCAGCAGCTTGCGGAACACCAGTCCGTAGAGCAGCGCGCCGAGCAATGCGCCGATCAGCAGCGCGAGCAGCGCCGCCGGCAGGAAGGGAATGCTGTCCGTTCCCAGGCCGACGGTCGTCGGCAGGCCCGGAATCGGAACCAGTAATTCGCCTTCTCGCAGGTCCGCGTAGGTGTAGGCGACGTAGAGAGCGATCGCTCCGGTCGCGAAGTTGATGACCCCCGAGCTGCGGTAGGTCAGCACCAGTGCGAGCGCGAGCGCGGCGAACACTGCGCCGTTGCCGAGCCCCAACAGGAGCGAGGCGATGTGTGACATGAAGGGATCTCCCGACGTCGTCCCAGGGAGGACCGCTTCCGCGGCCGGCGTCCCAGGTCAGGACCGCGTTGAGCGGCGGTTCTCGGGTCAGGACCGCTTCCATGGCCCTCACCCGGGACGGCCCCGTTGTCGTGGGGCGTCCAGGGTCAGGGCCGCGGAAGCGGCGGTGGTGGTGGTGGAGTTTGGTCTACAGCCTGTTCAGTTTTGCATCGGCCCTGTGAAGCTCTTGATCGGCGACGTCTAGTTCTCGATCGGCGACTGGCCAGGCGGTCGCGCCGCACGGAAGCCGGCCATCGAGGTGAACATGCCGATCGCGACGCCGCTACCGGTGTCGATGTCAATGTCGATGTCAAGACGGTAGGTCTCCCCGCCGGTCTTGAACAGTGTGAATGATGGGTGGCTGGTGCCATCGGCCGCCGTGCGTCGTGCCCGCGGCGTCAGGTCGCCCTGATCCGGCGGGATGGTCACCGGCTCGACGTCGACACCGGCTGCGTCGAAAACCGCGGGGGCCCGCTTCCGGTGGATGTCCACGACGACCGGGATGTCGATCGCGATCACCGAGGCCTTCGCGGCGCCGAGGACGTCGTCACCAGCGCCAGCGCGGGACGTCGCCATGACCGCCTGGAGGCGACGGTGCGGCGAGCGACCCTGGTATGCGGCATGTCATCCTCGGTTGGCGATCTTGGGCAGCGGGGGTGCGGCGTACGGCTCGCCGGTGGGCGCGGGCTCGCGGTAACGTCGTGTGTCGGGCATCACAGCGGCTGCCAGTCGCTAAGTGAATACATGCTCGACACCGTTCCGTCAACGGTTCGCCTGGAATGGACGCTTTTCGTCCACTTCGGCGATGCTTCAGGCGGGGTCAGGGGTGGCCTGAGAGCGGTCGGTCGCGGGCGTCTGAGTGAGTGTTCACATAGTGGGTTCACTCATCTTGACCCTTGTGGCGTGGGTCGGCCTGCGGGCCCGTCGCTGTCCGTAGACAGTAGCCGCGCCCGCGCGGGGCGTGTCGCCGCCGGGTTCGACCGCCTGGTGCGCCATGGGCGTCGTGTCCGCCGGGGGCGGGTCCTCGGAGAGGTCGCCATTCCCGATCATGCTGAGTCCGATCGTCGGCCGGTTGTGYGGTACGCGCCAGGGCTCGTACCCCGCCTCGGCTGACGGGTCCGGTGCCGTGACGGTTGCCTCAAAGTGCAGGTTTCGACGATCGTGTCAGAATGTGATCCCGTTCGCCACCGGTAGGGCTAGTCGCGGGGACCGTGACCGTGACCACCTGGATCCGCTCCCGTGCGTCTGCCAGCCAGGTGCATTATTAATTAACTTTGACGAGCAGACTGACCAACAGGGGAGGCCCGATGTCCGGTCCTGACATCCCGGTGTTCGACGCCGACAACCACCTGTACGAGACGACCGACGCGTTCACCAAGTACCTGCCGGCGCGCTACAAGAAGGCGATCGACTACGTCGACGTCCACGGCCGCACGAAGATCGTGGTCCAGGGGACGATCAGCGAGTACATCCCCAACCCGACCTTCGAGGTCGTCGCCCGGCCGGGCGCGCAGGAGGAGTACTACCGCAAGGGCAACCCGGACGGTAAGTCCCGCCGGGAGATCTTCGGCAAGCCGGTGAAGGCGATCCCGGCCTGGCGCGAGCCCGCGGCGCGCCTGAAGCTGATGGACGAGGAACAGGGCCTCGCGCGGACCCTGCTGTTCCCGACGCTCGCGAGCCTGCTCGAGGAGCGGATGAAGGACGACCCGGAGCTGACCCACGCCGCGATCCACGCGCTCAACGAGTGGCTCTACGAGACCTGGCAGTTCAACTACAACGGCCTCGACCGCATCTTCACCACCCCGGTGATCACGCTCCCGATCGTCGACGAGGCGGTCAAGGAGCTCGAGTGGGTCCTGGAGCGGGGCGCGAAGGTGATCCTGGTCCGGCCGGCGCCGGTGCCCGGGTACAAGGGGCCGCGCTCGTTCGCGCTGCCGGAGTTCGACCCGTTCTGGGCGCGGGTCCAGGAGGCCGACATCCTGGTCGCCCTGCACTCGTCCGACTCTGGCTACTCGCGCTTCACCGGTGAGTGGAGCGGGGCGGCCACCGAGCACCTGCCGTTCCAGCCGAACGCCTTCCGGATGCTGCACTCCTGGCGGCCGATCGAGGACGCGGTGGCGTCGCTGGTGATCCACGGCGCGGTGTCCCGCTTCCCGCGGCTGAAGATCGCCGTCGTCGAGAACGGCGCCTCCTGGGTGGCGCCGCTACTCAAGACCCTCAAGGATCTCTACAAGAAGATGCCGCAGGACTTCATCGAGAACCCGGTCGAGGCCCTGAAGCGCAACATCTACATCAGCCCGTTCTGGGAGGAGAACTTCGCCGAGCTGGCTCAGCTGCTCGGTGAGGAGCACATCCTCTTCGGCTCCGACTACCCGCACCCGGAGGGCCTGGCCAATCCGATCAGCTACATCGACGACCTCAAGGACCAGCCCGAGCCGTTCATCCGCAAGGTCATGGGCGAGAACCTGGCCAAGCTGATGAACGTCCCGGTCGCGCTGCCCGCCACGGTCTGAGCGGAGCCGCTGGGCGCACCGTGGCCGCTCCGGCGGTGGCGCTGTAGGGTTCGGCGGCCCGGGGTGCGTGCCCGGGCCGCCGGGCGCCGGCGCTTGGCGTGTGCGCCCGTCTGCCCGCGCCGGCTGGCCGGTTGTACCGGGCAGTCCATGAAATCTTGATTCCCGTCAGGCGAGAATGTAGCTTCCAGCACAGGGAAGCGCTGGTGGCGGGCGTCCGGACCCACCCGACGTGCGTCCTGCGCGAGGATCGGCGTGGACGCATCACGAGAACGAACCAGAAGAGGGCGAGGGACCTGCCGTGAAGGGCTTACTCATCGACGGGCAGCTTGTCGAGGCGCCGAGTACGACGGTCTCGCTCAACCCGACGACGGGCGAGGTTCTCGGCGAGGCGCCGGACGCGACGGTCGAGCAGGCGGTGGCCGCGGTGAAGGCGGCCCGCCGGGCGTTCGACACGACGGACTGGTCGACGAACGTCGAGTTCCGGGTGCGGTGCCTGAACCAGCTGCATCAGGCGCTGGTCAAGCACCGCGAGGAGCTGCGTGAGCTGACGATCGCCGAGGTCGGGCATCCGCGGGTGATGACGTACAGCGCGGCGCTCGACATCCCGATCGACATCGTGAAGTACTACGCGGACCTGGCCGCGGGCTACTCGTTCACGGAGGATCTTCCCGAAGTCGAGTCCCACGGGATCAAGAACCGGCGCTGGGTGGAGAAGGAGGCCGCGGGCGTCGTGTCCGCGATCATTCCTTACAACTACCCGACCCAGATCGCGATCGCGAAGGTCGCTCCCGCGCTCGCGGCCGGCTGCACCGTGATCCTCAAGGGCGCGCCGCAGACTCCGCTGATCACCCTGGCGCTCGGCGAGATCATCGCCAACGAGACCGACATCCCGGCCGGCGTCGTCAACGTGATCACCTCGCCGTCGGTCGAGGTCGCCGAGGTGCTCACCAGCCACCCCGACGTCGACATGATCAGCTTCACCGGCTCGACGCCGGTCGGTCGCCGGATCATGGAAGTCGCCGCCAAGACCGTCAAGAAGGTCTTCCTGGAGCTCGGCGGCAAGTCGGCGCTCATCGCGGTCGACGACGCGGACGCCGACTTCCTCGCCCTCATCGCGACCATGACGATCTGCTCGCACGCGGGGCAGGGCTGCGCCGTCACGTCGCGCCTGCTCGTGCCCAGCTCGCGCAAGGACGAGTTCGTCGAGAAGGTCAAGGCCACGATCGAGAACATCAAGGTCGGTGACCCGGCGCTGGAGGAGACCTACGTCGGCCCGCTGATCAGTGCCGAGCAGCGCGAGAAGGTCGACGGGATCGTCCAGCGGGCCGTCGAGGCCGGTGCCACGCTGGTCGCCGGCGGCAAGAGGCTCGACGGGCCCGGCTTCTTCTACGCCCCGACGGTGCTGGCCGACGTCGACCCGGACAGCGAGATCGCTCAGGACGAGGTCTTCGGCCCGGTCCTGGCGATCATCGCCTATGAGGACGACGACGACGCCGTCGCGATCGCCAACAACTCGATCTTCGGCCTGTCCGGCTCCGTCTTCGGTGCCGACGACGACCGGGCGATCGCGATCGCCCGGCGGATCCGGACCGGCACGGTGAGCGTCAACGGCGGCAACTGGTTCGCTCCCGACTCGCCGTTCGGCGGGTACAAGCAGTCCGGCATCGGTCGTGAGATGGGCGTCGCCGGGCTGGAGGAGTTCCTGGAGCGCAAGACCCTGGCGGTGCCGGTCAAGTGAGCGTGGTCAAGGTGAACCAGGGGCCGGGCCGATGAGCGCCCGGCCCCTGGAGGGCATCCGCGTCCTCGAGGTCGCCATGTACGGCTTCGTGCCGTCGGGTGGGGCGGTCCTCGGCGAGTGGGGCGCTCAGGTCATCAAGATCGAGCACGCCGTGACCGGCGACCCGCAGCGAGGGCTTACCCAGATCGGCAAGATGAAGGTCGACCCCGCCGGGCCGAACCCGAACATCTGGCACAGCAACCGGGGCAAGCGCAGCGTCGGCCTGGACATCGCCAACCCGCTCGGCAGGGAGGTCCTGCTGGAGCTGGCGAAGCAGGCCGACGTGTACCTGACGAACCACCTGCCGAAGGTGCGCGAGAAGCTGCGGGTGGACGTCGACGACATCCGCGCCGTCAACCCGAAGATCATCTATGCGCGCGGCAGCGCGCTCGGCCCGCGCGGCGCGGAGTCCACGAAGGGCGGGTTCGACATGACCGCCTTCTGGGCACGCGGCTCGTCCGCCGCGAGCCTGACGCCGCCCGGCACGAACGGCGTCGTCAACCCGCCGGGGCCGGCATACGGCGACACGATCTCCGGCACGAACCTCGCCGGCGGCATCGCCGCGGCGCTGTTCCGCCGGGAGCGGACCGGCGAGCCCTCCATCGTCGACGTCTCGCTGCTGGGCAGCGGGGTCTGGTCGATGGGCCACGGGATCGCGCTGTCGAAGTACACCAACATGGCCTTCGAGGGCATCGTGCCCGGCGAGCACGGGGCGCCGACCAACCCGCTCTCCGGGCTGTACAAGACCAGCGACGGCCGGTACATCTCGCTGGTCATGCTGCAGCCGGGCCGGTTCTGGGCGGACGTGTGCCGCCACGTCGACCGGCCGGAGCTGGCCGACGACCCCCGGTTCGCCACCGCCGAGCTGATCGGCCAGAACACCCCCGAGGGCGTCAAGCTGCTGCGGGAGGCGTTCGCGACCAGGACCCTGGCGGAGTGGACCGAGCGGCTGGCCACCCTGTCCGGGCCCTGGGCCCCGGTGCAGGACTCGCTGCAGGTCAGCGCCGACCCGCAGGTCAGGGCCAACGAGTACATCATCGACGCCGGGGAGATGGAGCTCGTCGCCAACCCGGTCCAGTTCGACGTCACCGCGCCCGTCGCGGCCCCGGCGCCGGACTTCGCCGCCCAGACCGAGGAGGTCCTCCTCGAGCTCGGCTACGACTGGGACCGCATCATCGAGCTCAAGGAAGCCGGCGCCGTCACCTGACCGGTGCCGGCGACGGTGGCCACAGACGGACGGAAGGGAGGACGCGTTCCGGCGTCCTCCCTTCCGTCCTTATATCTAGGGTGCCGTCGCCGTCCTTGCTCGTTACTTGCCGCGGATCCGGTTCAGCACCTTGTCGACCTCGACCCAGTGCTCGTCGGCGACCCAGAGGTCGCCGAAGGCCTCGGCGACCTCCCGAGGGCCGAGGGCGCCGGACATCACGCGCTTGGTCTCCGCGGCCGGGCGGTGGGCCAGGGATCTGGCCAGCGCCCGCCAGCCGGCGTCGAACTCGGCGCGGGGGAAGACCTTGTCGACCAGGCCCAGGCGCGCGGCCTCCGCCGCGTCGACGACGGTGCCGGAGCCGGCCAGCATGAGGGCACGGCCGCGCCCGACGACGGCGGCCAGGCGCTCGGCGCCGCCCCAGGCCGGCATGACCGCGAGCATCACCTGGGTGAAGCCGATCTGGGCGCCCTCCACGGCGACCCGGATGTCGGCCGCGACCGCGATCTCGGCGCCRCCGCCCAGGGCGTGGCCGTTGACCGCGGCGATGACGGGCCCGCGGAACGCGGCGATCCGGTCGCACAGCCCGCGCATCCGCAGTGCCATGCCGACGGCGCCTTCCTTCGTCCGGATCGTGGCGAGCTCCTTGAGGTCGCCGCCGGAGATGAAGGCACGGTCGCCACCGCCGGTGACGGCCAGAGCGTGCGCCCCCGACGCGTCGACGGCGTCGAGTGCCTTCTCCAGCTCGTCCATCGTGGCCGGCGAGATGGCGTTGCGCGCCTCGGGCCGGTCGACCGTGACGACCGCGAGGCCCCCGTCGATTTCGAGATCGATCACTATGCCTTCTCCGCGGTTGGTACTAACGTTCTCGTCTGGTGAGAGTAGCGTCCCATAGGAAACGGAGTGTGCGCCCAGCATGCGAACCATCCCCCCTGAGCTGGTGAAACGCTACGAGGCCGAGGGGTGGTGGACCCGGGAGACGCTCGGCGACCTGTTGGCCGCCGGCCTCGAGGCCGCGCCCGACGCGCAGTTCCGGGTCCACTCGGCCGTGCGGCCGTACGAGGGGACGCTTCGCGACGTCGAACGGCTCGCCCGCCGGCTCGCCGCGGGACTGCGGGCACGCGGGGTGGGCCCGGGCGACGTGGTCGCCGTCCAGCTTCCCAACTGGGTGGAGGCGGCGGCGACCTTCTGGGCGTCGACGTTCCTCGGCGCGGTCGTCGTGCCGATCGTGCACTTCTACGGGCGCAAGGAGCTCGGCTACATCCTGCGCACGGCGCGGCCCAAGGTGTTCGTGACCGCGCAGCGGTTCGGCCGGATGGAGCTGCACGAGGACCTGTGCGCCGAGGTGCCGATCGTCGGCGTCGTCGACCGGGACTCGGACCGGCGCGGCGAGACAGTGAACTTCGACGACCTGCTCGCCGACGAGCCGCTGGAGGGCGTGCTCCCGGTCGACCCGGCCTCACCCGCCGTGATCGCGTTCACCTCGGGCACCACCCGCGACCCGAAGGGCGTGGTGCACAGCCACCAGACGCTGGTCTTCGAGACCCGCCAGCTGGCCGGGCTGCTGGCGCCAGACCGGGGTGCCCAGCTCACCGGCGCGCCGGTCGGACACTTCATCGGGATGCTCAACGCGCTGCTGATCCCGGTGCTGGACGGAATGCCGATCAACCTGCTGGACGTCTGGGACCCGGCGAGGGTGCTGGAGCTGCTCGCCGACGGTCTCACCGTCGGCGGCGGCGCGACCTACTTCATGACCAGCATCGTCGACCACCCCGACTTCGACCTCGCCAGGCACCACGAGGGGATCCGCTACGCGGGCCTCGGCGGTTCCTCGGTGCCGGCGGCGGTGACCACCCGGCTCACCGACCTGGGCGTCACCGTCTTCCGGTCGTACGGCAGCACGGAGCATCCGTCGATCACCGGCTCGCGCTACTCCGCCGCGCTCGAGAAGAGGATCTTCACCGATGGCGACCCGATGACGGGCGTCGAGATCCAGCTCGCCGAGGACGGCGAGATCCTCAGCCGCGGCCCGGACCTGTGCCTGGGCTACCTCGACGACGAGCTGACGGCGAAGGCGTTCGACGACGAGGGCTGGTACCACACCGGAGACGTCGGCGTGCTGGACGAGGACGGCTACCTCACGATCGTCGACCGCTTGGCCGACTTCATCATCCGCGGCGGGGAGAACATCAGCGCCCTGGAGGTGGAGGAGGCACTGCTGACGATGCCGGCCGTCGCCGAGGCCGCGGTCGTGGCCGCCCCGGACCCGCGTCTCGGCGAGCACGCCGTGGCGGTGCTGCGGCTCGCGCCGGGGCACGAGGTGCCGACGTTGGGGGACACGCGGACGCACCTGGAGCGGGTGGGGCTGGCCAGGCAGAAGTGGCCGGAGGAGATCCGCGTGGTCGACGACTTCCCGCGCACGGCCAGTGGCAAGGTCCAGAAGGTGGTCCTGCGGCGGGACATTGCGGCCGGACAGGCCGGAGAATAGGATTCTCGCATTCAGCAAGGAGGGATCTCATGTCGACGCGCTCGCCGTATCCGGTCTTCGACGCGGACAACCACATGTACGAGACCAAGGACGCCTTCACCAAGTTCCTGCCGAAGGAGTTCGAGGGCGCGATCCGGTACGTCGAGATCGACGGTCGCACCAAGATCGCGATCCGGGGCCGGATCAGCGAGTACATCCCGAACCCCACGTTCGACGTGGTCGCCAGGCCCGGCGCCCAGGAGGACTACTTCCGGATCGGCAACCCGGAGGGCAAGTCCTACCGCGAGATCATCGGCAAGCCGATGCGCGCCATCCCGGCGTTCCGGGAGCCCGAGTCGCGCCTGGCCCTCATGGACGAGCAGGGCCTCGACCGGACGCTGATGTTCCCGACGCTCGCCAGCCTGCTCGAGGAGCGGATGCGCGACGACCCGGAGCTCACGCACGCCGTCGTCCACGCCCTCAACGAGTGGATGCACGAGACCTGGACGTTCAACTACCAGAACCGGATCTACTCCACCCCGGTCATCACGCTGCCGATCGTCGAGAAGGCGATCGAGGAGCTGGAGTGGGTCGTCGCCCGTGGCGCCCGCGTCATCCTGGTCCGGCCCGCGCCGGTGCCCGGCCACGCCGGCTCCCGCTCGTTCGGCCTGCCGGAGTTCGACCCGTTCTGGGCCAAGGTCGTCGAGCACGGAGTGCTGGTCGGCATGCACTCGTCCGACAGCGGCTACGTCCGCTACCAGAGCGACTGGGACGCCAACAAGCGCGAGTACCTGCCGTTCAAGCCCGACGTCTTCAAGATGGTCAGCATGTGGCGCCCGATCGAGGACTCGGTGGCCGCGCTGATCTGCCACGGCGCGCTGTCCCGGTTCCCGGAGCTGAAGATCGCCGTCATCGAGAACGGCGCCTCCTGGGTCGCCCCGCTGCAGAAGTCGCTCAAGGACGCCTACAAGAAGTACCCGCAGGGCTTCGACGAGCACCCGATCGACGTCATGCGCCGCAACATCAACATCTCTCCCTTCTGGGAGGAGAGCTACGCGGACCTCGGCGAGCTGCTCGGCATCGAGCGGATCCTGTTCGGCTCGGACTACCCGCACCCCGAGGGCCTTGGCGACCCGGTGACCCATGTCAGCGAGCTGGGAGACCTCAGCGAGGATGACAAGTTCAAGGTCATGGGCGGYAACCTCGCCAAGCTGATCGACGGCTGAGCGCCGCGCGGGGCGGATCAGGACACCGAGCAGTTCGGACACCGAATGACGAGGACGTCGAGGTGACAGAGAACCTCCGGGTTGCCGGGGACTTGACCATTGCCGGGAGCACCGAGAGCGCGACGTTCACGGGGCTGCCGTGGGACACCATCCCGCGGATGGTGGCGAGTACCGCGGAGCGGTTCGGCGACGCCGAGGCGCTCGTCGACGGTGACCTGCGCCTGACCTACGTCGAGCTGGTCGAGCGGGTCCGCCGGGCCGCCGGCGCGTTCGCCGCGCTGGGCGTCGGCAAGGGCGACCGGGTGGCTATCTGGGCGCCGAACTCGGCCGAGTGGGCGATCGCGGCCTTCGGGCTGCTGACCGCCGGCGGTGTCCTGGTTCCCGTCAACACCCGCTACAAGGCGGCCGAGGCCGCCGACATCATCGTGCGCAGCGGGGCCAAGGCGGTGCTCACCCAGCCCGGCTTCCTCGGTATCGACTACGAGGTCCCGGACGGGGTCACGAACCTCGACCTGAAGTCGGACTTCCTCGCGAGCGGCTCGCCGTTCGAGCGGGAGGTCGACGGCGGCGACATCGCCGACATCATCTTCACGTCCGGCACGACCGGGCGCCCCAAGGGCGTGACGATGAACCACCGGCAGACGCTGCGGCTGTATTCCGAGTGGTGCTACCAGGCGGATCTGCGCGAGGGTGACCGGTACCTGATCGTCAACCCGTTCTTCCACACGTTCGGCTACAAGGCAGGGCTTGTCGCGTCACTCATTCGTGGCGCGACGATCCTGCCGCTCGCCGTCTTCGATGTGGACAAGGTCGGCGAGCTGGTCGAGCGGGAGAAGATCACGATGCTCCCCGGCGCGCCGACCATCTACCACTCGCTGCTCGAGGCCGGCGGCAAGCACGACCTGTCATCCCTGCGCTGCGCGGTCACCGGCTCGGCCGACATCCCGGTGGAGCTCATCCGCCGGATGAAGGCCGAGCTGCCGTTCCAGCACATCATGACCGGCTACGGCCTCACCGAGGCCGGCACCGCGACGGCGTCGCGTCCCGGCGACTCGTTCGAGTCGATCGCGACGACCGTCGGCGCGCCCTGCGACGGGATCGAGGTCGCGGTCGCCGGTGACGGCGAGGTGCTCATCCGCGGCTACAGCGTCATGCAGGGCTACTTCGACGACCCGTTGGCCACCGCCGAGACCGTCGATGCCGACGGCTGGCTGCACACCGGCGACCTCGGCTCGCTCGACGAGCGTGGCTACCTGAAGATCGTCGGCCGCAAGAAGGACATGTTCATCGTCGGCGGTTTCAACGCCTATCCCGCCGAGATCGAGGGATACCTTCTGGAGCACCCGGCCGTGGCTCAGGCCGCCGTCATCGGCGTGCCCGACGCGCGCCTCGGCGAGGTGTGCAAGGCGTTCATCGTCCGGCGCGCGGGCGCCGAGGTGACCGCCGAGGAGGTCATGTCCTGGTCCAAGGAGCGGATGGCCGGGTTCAAGGCGCCGCGTTTCGTCGAGTTCCTCGACGCCCTTCCGCTGAACGCGACGGGCAAGGTCATGAAGGACCAGCTGCGTTGACCGTCGCACTGAAGAGTTAGGTGGAGAAGATGGCGCGGTTCGGCGTGATGATCGGGCCCGAGCGCGGGGACTCCGCGCGCAAGGTCGCGCGGATGCTCGACGACGTGCGCTGGGCCGAGGGCGCCGGGATGGACACCGCCTGGATTCCMCAGGTCCCGACGGACTTCGACGCGCTGATCACCGTCGCGCTCATGGGCACGGTGACCGAGCGCATCGAGTTGGGGACCGCGGTGGTCCCGCTGCAGCCGCAGCACCCGATCGCGCTGGCGCGGTCCGCGATGTCGGCGCACGCCGCGACGAACGGCCGGCTGGCGCTCGGCGTCGGGCCGTCGCACCACTGGATCGTCAAGGACATGCTCGGCCTGCCCTACGACAAGCCGGCCGCGTTCACCCGCGACTACCTCGAGGTGCTGAACGCCGCCCTGGCGGGCACCGGGGGCGCCGACGTCGAGAACGACACCTTCACGGTGCACAACCCGCTCGGCCTCACCCCGGTCGCGCCGCTGCCGGTGCTGGTCGCCGCCCTCGGCCCGGTGATGCTGCGCATCGCCGGCGAGAAGGCGGACGGCACCGTGCTGTGGCTGGCCGACGAGCGCGCCATCGGCGAGCACATCGCGCCGCGGATCACCAAGGCAGCCGAGGAGGCCGGGCGGCCGGCGCCTCGGATCGTCGCGGGCATTCCGATGTGCCTGTGCCAGCCGGACCAGGTCGACGAGGCCAAGGCGCGCGCCAACCGGATCCTCGGCGAGGCCGAGGTCTCCCCGAACTACCAGCGGCTGCTCGACCAGGGCGACGCCACCGGCGTCGGCGACCTCGCGGCTGTCGGTGACGAGGAGATGATCGCCGCCAGGATCAGGCAGTTCCTCGACGCCGGCGTCACCGACCTCTCGGCGCGCCTCCTGCCGATCGGCGACAACCGCGACGAGCTGGTGGCCTCCAAGCGCCGCACCCGCGAGGTCTACGCCCAGATCGCCGCCGACCTTCGAGATTGATGACCGGGGCGGACGGCACCGGGCCCGTGCCGCCGGTGGCCGAAGGCCATGCGACCGAGGAACATGACCGCATGACCTTCGGCCAGGGGCCGCCGGTGGCCGAAGGTCATGCGACCGAGGAACATGGTCGCATGACCTTCGGCCAGGGGCCGCTGGCGGGAATCAGGATTCTCGAGGCCGGCCACATACTGACCGGCCCGTACGCCTCGATGGTGCTGTCGGACCTCGGCGCCGAGGTCACCAAGATCGAGCCGCCGACGGGCGACATGTCGCGGCAGGTCGGCGACGCCTACTTCGCCAGCCTCAACCGCGGCAAGCGCAGCGTCGTCGCCGACCTGACCACCCGGGAAGGGCAGGACCGGCTGCACGAGCTGGCCGCGGGCGCGCACGCGCTGATCGTCAACCAGCGGCCGTCCGCGATCCGCAAGCTCGGGCTGACCTATGAGGCGCTCCGGCCGTACAACGAGAAGCTCGTCTGCGTCGCGATCACCGGCTACGGCCTGCGGGCCGACGACGACCCGGCGTTCGACTACATCATCCAGGCGGCCACCGGCGTCGCGGCGCTCACCGGCGAACCGGACGGCCCGCCGACGCTGCCCGGCTACACGGCGGCGGACAACTCCGCCGGCCTGACCGCCGCGCTGGGCCTGCTCGCGCAGATCATCTCCGGCCGGGGCGGGCAGGTCGAGGTGTCGCTGCGCGACGTCATGCTCTCCCAGCTCAACTACAAGGTGTCGGCGTACCTGAACGAGGGCGCGGAGCCGGTGCGCCACCCGTTCGGCGCGCACTCGTACTACGTGCCGGCACAGCTGTTCCCGACCGCGGACGGCTTCGTCGCCATGTTCCTGACGCACGACCGCTCCTGGCGGACGTTCGTGGCGGAGGCCGGCATACCCGAACAGGAGGTCGCGGCCTTCCCGACGATGGCCGACCGGGCCGCGCACCGCGAGGAGGTGCTGGCGGTCGTCATCAGAGCGCTGGCGGCCGACACCGCGCGCGGCTGGGAGGCGCGGCTGCGGCCCCAGGGCATCCCGATCGCGGCGGTGCGTTCCCTGCCCGAGGCGCTGGCCGAGGCCCCCGAAACCGTCGTCGACGCGGGCGGCGRCTTCCGTCTGATCGGCAGCCCCATCCGCATCGCCGGCTACGAGCCGGTCTACGGCCCGCCCCCCGCTCTCGGTGAACACGGTGCGGCATAGCCCGCGCGGCACCCAAAACGCGACGCGCCCGGCCGCTGGGCGACCGGGCGCGTTCGGTTCGTGTCTGGGCCTGGCTATTCGTACTTGACGACGACCTTGTCCGACTCGGGCAGGCCCTGGCAGGTGAGCACGTAGCCCTCGGCGACCTCGTCGTCGGTCAGCGCGTCGTTCACCCGCATCGAGACCTCGCCCTCCTCGACGTGGGCCATGCAGGTCGCGCAGGTGCCGGACTCGCAGGAGAACGGTGGGGTGAGCCCGCCGCGGCGCGCGCTCTCCAGGAACGTCTCGCCAGGCCGGCGGGGGAGCGTGACCTTCTTGCGGCCCAGGATGATCGTGACCGAGCCCTCGACCACCTTGCTGGCCGCCGCCGCCGAGCCCGTGCCCCCGGCCTGCGCTCCGGTGGCTTCGTCCTCCTCCGGAGGCAGCGGCGCCGTCGCCCCGAACCGCTCGATGAAGACCTTCCCCACCGCGGGGATGGCGGCCTCGACCAGGTCCATGAACGGCGTCGGGCCGCAGATGTAGACGTCGGCGCCGGTGTCCTCGCCGAGGAAGGCGCGGACGGCCTCCGCGTCGAGGAAGCCCTTCTCGACGTCCAGGTGGCGGGTGACCGACAGCCGGTCCGGGTACTGCTCGGCCAGGTCGGTCAGCGCCTGCCAGAAGATCGCGGCCGGCTGGTCGCGATCGGCGCACAGCAGCCGGACCCGGCGGTTCGTCGAGGCGAGCGCGCTCTTGGCCAGGGAGATGACCGGGGTGATCCCGCTGCCGCCGCAGAAGCCGATCAGCGGCGCGTCGGTCTCGCGCAGGCAGAAGACGCCGTGCGGCCTCGTCAGCTCGACCTCGTCGCCCTTGGCCAGGTTGTCGATCATCCAGTTCGACACCTGGCCGGCCGGGACGCGCTTGACGGTCACCGCGAGTTCGCCGTCGGTCTCCGGCGCGCTCGACATGGAATAGCTGCGCAGCAGCTCCTCGCCGGCGACCGTGACCTTGAACGTGCAGAACTGGCCGGCGCGGTACTCCCACGGGCCCGCGACCGGGGCGAGCGCGAACGTTCGCGCGTCGGCCGTCTCCTCGATCACCCGGGTGACGGTCGCACGCTGGAACAGCGGAGGTCTCGGCATGTGACGACATCCTCTGGTATTAAGGTTCTAACTAGACGAGAATACAGTTTCCACCGACGAGACGGGAGCCTCTCCATGGTGGTCCTCGTCTTCGAGGAGCAGGCATACAGTCAGGCCCAGCTGGACGCTCTGACCGGCGGGTTGGCCCACCGGCTCGCTGCTGGTGGGGTCCGTGCCGGTGACCGCGTGGCGCTGATGTCGTCGACCCGTCCTGAATTCATCATCGCCGTCCGGGCCATCTGGCGCCTGGGTGCTYCCGTCGTGCTGCTCAGCCCCGCGTGGAAGCGCGGTGACGTCGAGCATGCCCTGGCCGTCAGCAAGCCGGCACACGCCGTCGGCGACCACCCGGTGCTCGCCGAGCTGATGCCGATGCTGCACCTGGACGAGCCCGTCGAGCTTACCCAGCCCGCCAAGCCCGTCGCCGCCGCCGCCGACGACGCGGCCGCTCCCGGCGAGGCAGCGGCTCCCGCTCCCGGCTCCGACCCTGGCCCAGACCCCGGCGCGGACGCGCTGTTCGTGTTCAGCTCAGGCACGACCGGGCTTCCGAAAGCCGTGCGGCACACCCACGGCTCGTTCGCCGCCGCCGTCGGCCACTGGCGCGACGTGCTCGGGATGACGGCGGCGGACCGTATCCAGGTCGCGACCCCGCCGTCGCACATCCTTGGCATCCTCAACATCGTCACCGCGCTCGAGACCGGCACCTGGATGCGGCTGCACCGCCGCTTCGACCTGGACGCGCTGCTGCGCTCGATCCAGGATGACCGGATCACCATCGAGATGGCGGTCGCCCCGATCGCGCTCGCGATGGCCTCGCACCCGGACCTGGAGTCGTTCGACCTCTCGTCGCTGCGCTTCATCATGTGGGGCGCGACCCCCGTCACGGCCAGCGTCGCCGAGACCGTCACCCGCCGAGCCGGGGTCCGGTGGCTGCCCGCCTACGGCGCGAGCGAGCTGCCCGTCCTCGCCTGCAACCCGCTCGAGGGCGCCCGGCTGGACAGCGTCGGGAAGGCCGCGCCGGGAGTGGCGCTGCGCGTCGTCGACCTGGAGACCGGCAAGCCGGCCGGCCCGGGGGAGACCGGCGAGATCCAGGCCCGATCGCCGTCGCTGATGGCCGGCTACCTGCCCCAGGAGGCGAACGCGGACGCCTTCGACGATGGCTGGTACCGCACCGGCGACGTCGGCACCATCGACGCCGACGGCTGGGTGCGGCTCACCGACCGGCGCAAGGAAATGATCAAAGTGCGCGGCTTCCAGGTCGCGCCCGCCGAGGTCGAGGCGGTGCTGTACGGCCACCCGGCCGTCGCCGACTGCGCGGTGTTCGGCGTGCCGGACGCGGCGGCCGGCGAGGCGATCGTCGCCGCCGTCACCCGCGTGGCCCCGGCCCCCGCCCCCGCGCCTGCCTCCACCTCCACTCCCGCCACTACCGCCCCGGTCTCGTCCGCCGCCGGCCAGGCGGCGGATGTGGGGCCCGCCACGTCGGACGACACGTTGGCCGCCGAACTGCTCACCCTGGTCGGTACGCGGCTCGCGTCCTACAAGCGGCCGCGCCAGGTGGTGTTCGTCCCCGAGATCCCGCGGCTGCCGTCCGGGAAGGTGCTGCGCCGCGTCTTACGCGACGCAGCTCTCGCCCCGGAGTCCCTCACGTCAGAGTCCCTTCGGAGTGCCGGATGACCGCGGGCCCGCCTCCGCCCAGGACATTCAAGCGCCGCGCCCCCGCGTCGCCCCGACCACGAGCGAAGCGATGTGGCCCTTTCCGCAAGGGCCAGCCCCAGTCCGTGACGCTCGAGCGGCTCGCAACGAAGCTGGCCCGCAGGCGTGCCACAGCAGGGGCCCGGCCACGAGCGAAGCGACGTGGCCCCGCGGAGATGCAGCTTCGGTTTAGTGAGGTTCGGCGGACCGCGACCGAGCTGGCCCGGAGGCGCGCCTCCGCGGAGGCCCGGCCACGAGCGAAGCGACGTGGTTGGACCGCAGCGGAGGTCGCCGGAGGGCACGTGAGCGGAGGAGGACGCCGCGCGGAGGTCCCGTCCCGCAGCGAAGCAAGGGACGGGGCCGGAGCGCGGCGCCCGCACGGAGCGAACCAGAAACAAGGAGCAGCATGGACGTTCGTCTGACGACTGAGCAGCGTGAGCTGCGGGGCGCGGCCGCCCGGCTGGCGGATGATCTAGGACCCGGGTCCGTGCTCGACCTGGCCGACGACGACCGCGCGGCCAGGCTGGAGAAGGCGATCGCGGCGACCGGCTGGCGGACCCTGCGGTCCGACGGCGCCTCCGGCGTCGAGGTCGCCCTGGTCGTCGAGGAGTTCGCCCGCGGCCTGATCGATGTGCCGTTCCTCGGCCCGGTGCTGGCCGACGACCTGTACACGCGGCTCACGGCGGCGGATGGGCCCGTTCCCGACGGTCTCGAGGCCGCGGCGGCCGGCGCGGCCACGGTCGCCCTGGACGGCGTCGCCGTCGACGCCAAGGGCCTGCGCGGCCTGCTCGCGCTGGAGGGCACCCAGGTGCTCGTCGGCGCCGTCGGAGCGACCGCCGAGGGCGTCGACCTGACCAGGCTGACCGGCGAGCCGGCCGGCCCGCTCACGGTGGTCGGCGAGCTCGACGACGAGGCCGTGCTGCGGTGGCGCGCGCTCGCGCTCGTCGCGGCCACGGCCGACATGCTGGGTGCCGCCCGCGGCGCGCAGAACCTCGCCGTCGAGTACGCCAAGGTGCGCCAGCAGTACGGCCACGCCATCGGCTCGTACCAGGCGATCGCCCATCTGCTCGCCGAGGCGCTCGCGCTCGTCGAGGGCTCGGTGAGCGTGCTGCGGCACGCGGCGTGGGCGGTCGACGAGCTGTCGGCGGCCGAGGCCGTCCAGGCCGCGCTCGTCGCGAAGGTCTACATCGAGCGCGCCGCCCGCACCATCTGCGAGACCTCCATCCAGGTGCACGGCGGCATCGGCAACACCTGGGAGTGCCTCGCGCATGTCTTCCTGCGGCGCGTGCTGACGTCCGCGGAGCTGATCCCGGCCAGTCTTGAGGAGATCGACCTTGGACTTTCGTGACTCCCCGGAAGAGGCCGCGTTCCGCGCGCGGCTGCGGGCATGGCTGGCCGAGCACGCCGGCGAGTTCAAGGCGTCCGGCGACGACTACTGGCACCAGGCCGGGCGCTGGCACACCGCGCTCTACGAGGGCGGCTTCTTCGGCCTGTCCTGGCCGAAGCGGTTCGGCGGCCACGACCAGCCGCCGGTCTACGACGTCATCCTGGACGAGGAGCTGGCCATCGCCGGCGCCCCRCCGCGCCCGAGCCTCGGCTACCTCGCGCACGGCCTCGGYCGGCACGCGAGCGAGGAGGTCCAGCAGCGCTTCCTGCCGGGAATGATCAACGGGACCGAGCGCTGGTGCCAGGGCTTCAGCGAGCCGGGCGCCGGCTCGGACCTCGCCTCGCTGACCACCCGGGCCGAGCTCGACGGCGACGAGTACGTCATCCATGGCCACAAGATCTGGACGAGCTACTCCGACGTCGCGGACCTGTGCCTGGTGCTCGCCCGCACCGACCCGGACGTGCCCCGGCACAAGGGCATCTCCGGCTTCATCGTCTCGATGCACCAGCCGGGCGTCGAGCAGCGGCCCCTGAAGATGATCAATGGGGTGTCGGCCGAGTTCGGCCAGGTGGTCTTCGACGGCGCCCGGGTGCCGGCCGCCAACATGGTCGGCAAGCCCGGCGACGGCTGGAAGCTCGCGATGACCGTCGTCGGCCACGAGCGCGAGCCCTCGACGCTKGGCTTCTCCGCCCGCTACGGCAAACTCGTCCGGTCGCTCGCGAAGACGGCCGACGCCTCCGGCGGGAAGGTGCCCGACGACCTGCGCTGGGCGGCGGTGCAGGCCGAGATGCTGCGGCTGCACGTGCGCCGGCGGCTGTCCGAGCAGCTCGACGGCGTCACGCACACCTCGGACGGCTCGCTGGACAAGCTGCTCATGACCTGGGTCGAGCAGTCCGTCGGCCACGCGGCGCTGGCCGTCACCGGCACCAGGGACCGGGAGAACCTCGAGGCCTACCTGTACAGCCGGGCGCAGAGCGTCATGGGTGGCACGTCCCAGATCCAGAAGAACATCATCGCGGGCCGCATCCTCGGCCTGCCGACGAGCTAGCCGCGCGGCCACGCTGCTGGTGGCTGGCGGCGGGCGGTCTCCGGCGCCGCCAGGCCTGAAGGGAAACGGCCGCCAGGCCTGAAGGGAACACAGTGTCGGACAACCTCTACGACCTGCCGGACGAGATCCAGGTCCGGGCCGACGGCCCGATCCGGATCATCACGCTGAACCGACCGGACCACCTCAACGCGGTGAACCACGAGCTGCACCTCGGGCTCGCCAAGGTGTGGACGCTGCTGTCGGAGGACCTGGAGGCCCGGGCCGCGGTGATCACCGGCGCCGGGCGGGCGTTCTCGGCCGGCGGCGACTTCGCCTACCTGGACCGGCTGCGCCAGGACCCCGACCTGCAGCGGCTGACCATCATGCATGGCCGGGAGCTCGTGCTCGGCATGGCGCGCTGCCGGGTGCCGGTCGTGGCCGCGGTCAACGGCCCGGCGGCCGGCCTCGGATGCAGCCTGGTGGCGCTGTCCGACATCGTCTACCTGGCCGAGCGGGCGTACCTGCTCGACCCGCACGTGCAGGTCGGCCTGGTCGCGGCCGACGGCGGCCCGCTCACCTGGCCGCTGCACACGAGCCTGCACTGGGCCAAGGAGTACGCCCTCACCGGCGCGAAGATCCCCGCCGAGCGGGCGCTGCAGATGGGCCTGGCGAACCACATCGTCGCCGACCCGTTCGCCGAGGCCCTCGAGTGCGCGAAGAAGATCGCCGGCCTGCCCCGCCAGGCCGTCGAGTCGACGAAGCGGCTGCTGAACATCCACCTGGAACGGGCGGTGATGGCGAGCCTCGACTACGCGACGAACGCCGAGGAGCAGTCCTTCAAAACGGAGGACTTCGCCACCATCGTCAAGAAGCTCACCAGCAAGTCCTGACCGGTTCGGAGGGGACGGCCGATGCGACGCACGGTCTACGGTCCAGAGCACGAGGCCTTCCGGGCGGCGGTCCGGACCTTCTTCGAGAAGGAGGTCGTCGCCCACTTCGACGAGTGGGAGGAGCGCGGCATGCCGCCGCGCGACTTCTACGACAAGTGCGGCGACCTCGGCATCCTGGGGCTCGGAATCCCGGAGGAGTACGGCGGCGGCGGCGCCTCGTACCTGTTCAACGCTGTCGTCGCCGAGGAGGCCGGCCGCCTGGGTCTCGGCCTCGGCCCGCTGCGCATCCACTGCGACATCAGCGTGCCGTACTTCGTGGACCACGCGAACGACGAGCAGAAGGCACGCTGGCTGCCGGGCCTGGCCAGCGGCGAGCTGGTCTGCGCCCTGGCCCTCACCGAGCCGGGCGCGGGCTCCGACCTCGCGGGCCTGTCGGCCAGCGCCCGGCTCGACGGTGACGAGTACGTGGTGAACGGCTCGAAGACGTTCATCACCGGCGGCCTGAACGCCGACGTCTTCCTCACCGCGGTGAAGACCGACCCGACCCAGCGGCACGCCGGGCTGTCGCTCCTGGTCATCGACGCGGACGCGCCCGGCGTCTCCCGGGGCGCGCCCATGAAGAAGATCGGCCTGCACATCCAGGAGGCCTGCGAGATCTTCTTCGACGACGTCCGGGTGCCGGTGGCCAACCTGCTGGGGGAGGTGGGCCAGGGGTTCACCTACCTGACCTCCCACCTGCCGCAGGAGCGGATGTCCATCTCCGTCAACGCCCAGGCCTCGGCCGCGTCCGTCGTCGGGCAGACCGTCGACTACGTGAACGGCCGCAAGGCGTTCGGCAAGACGATCGGCCACTTCCAGAACACCAAGTTCGTCCTGGCCGGCTGCGCGACCGAGGTCGAGGCCGGCTGGGCGATGCTCGACCGGGCGCTGACCGCGCTCGACGCCGGCGAGCTGACGCCGACGGACGCGGCGAAGGTCAAGCTGTTCGTCACCGAGATGCAGGGCCGGGTCACCGACGCCTGCCTGCAGCTGTTCGGCGGCTACGGCTACATGACCGAGTACCCGGTCGCCCGGGCCTGGGCCGACGCGCGGGTCGGCCGCATCTACGGCGGCTCCAGCGAGATCATGAAGACCATCATCGCCAAGGACCTCGGGCTGTAGTCCAGCCCGTGCCGGTCTGGGAGGCCGTCCGTCCGTCTGGACCGGGCGGCCTCCGTCGTCCTGCGCCGCCCGGTCCCCGTCAGGGATCGATCACCGGTTTCAGGGCGTCGCGCACGGTGGCGGCGATCTCGTCATCCGACACACGGACGAACATGTCGCCGGGTGCCCTGCTCTCCTCGTAGCTGAAGCTGCCCCAGAAGATGTTGCTCGGGCAGCTCACGCCGTCGACCTGCAACCGGATGTCCGACACGAGGCGTGCGGTCCGCACCTCGTACACCTTGACGGATATTGCGATCTTGTGGAACGTGACGGTGAAGGGGCCGTCGGACCCGGGTCGGGACTCGTACGAGCAGCTCCGCGTGGCGTCGCCGTAGCCCTTTCCCCCGGCGCAGACCGCGAGTACAGCGTCGGCGATGTCGTGCGTCGACCATTCGGCGGGCAGTCCGTTGAGGTACTTGCTGCCGCCRATGAAAAGCGTGCGGTATGGACCGTCGCCGCCGTACGGCGCGGCACCGCTATAGGGCGCCGGGCCGGCGCAATAGCCGGACGGCGTGCCCTGCGCCCCTGTCTTCAGCAGCTCGCGGACGTGCGCCAGCTCGATCTGCTGGCCCGCCTTGCGGGCCCCGTCGGTGGCCCTGCCCGCGAGCTTGTCGCCCGGGTACTCGTCGAGCAGCCGCTGGTACGTGGTACGCGCGGGCTCCCACTTCTGGGAGGCCAGGAGACTGTCACCGCAGTCGACGATCGCCGCGGGTGCGAGTCGGGGCACGGTGCCGCCCGCGCGGTCCAGCAGGTCGCCGGTGGGTTTCCGGGCGCGCAGTCTGTCGAGGATCGTCACGGTGTAGCAGGAGTCCCGCAGTGGCAGGCGGTCGAGGAATCTGTCGAGGACTGCGTCGACCATGTGCTCGTGACCGGGCGCGTCCGCGAGTACGTCCGCCAGCCCGTCGAAGCCCAGCGTCAGGGCCGCTTCGTCGCCGCGCAGGACCGCGTCGAACTGGCCGTCGGCGATCTCGATCCGGCTGCAGACGGGCCCGGTGGAGTCGCTGCGGACCGCTCCGGGCCCGTCCACGAGATAGTGGGCCCACGTTCGGCGGTCCAGGGCCTTCGTCGCCCGGGCGCAGTCGCCGTCCCGGACCGCCGCCGCGACGTCGCCGTTGATCCGCGCGACGTCGAGGCGCAGCAGGCTGACGAACAGGAGCAGCGGGAGGGCCAGGGCGAGCGCCGGCCTCAGCCCCGCCCGCACGCGTGCCCGCGGTCGGCGCCGTGGCCACCCGCCCGCGAGGAACCAGCCGTGCGCGACCTGGGCGAACCACCACACGACGAAGACGATCTCGAACCAGACCGTGCGGAACGCCGTGCCGAGCAGGATGACGAGCGTCAGCGTCACCAGGCCGACGGCGAGCGCCCGCTTCCGCCAGCCCAGCCTGACGTACCCGACGCACAGCAGGGATGCGTTGGCCACCGCGATGGCCAACGGACTGCGCTCAGGAGTTGCCGACCCATCCGGGTCGGCGGTCACGGAGCGATCACGGGCCCGAGCGCTGCCCGCACCCCGCCTGCGATGGCGTCATCCGAGGCGTCGACGTACATCTGCGAGGGCGGGCCGGTGTCGATGTAGCCGGAGGTGGTGTAGCTGATCGACGCGGGGCAGCTCGCGCCGTTGATCTGCACCCGCAGGTCCGACACGACGCGACCCGTCTGGACTTCGATGACCTTGATCGGAATCGCGATCTTCTTGAACGCCACACTCTGCCCGAAGGGACTGAACGTGGACTCGTAGGAGCAGCTGCGGACCGTGTCTCCGTACTCCTTGTCACCCGCGCAGACGACGACCACCGCGTCGGCGACGTCGTTCGTGAACCACTCGGGGGGCAGCTTGCCGACGTACGTGTTGTCGCCGCGTACCAGGGCCCGGTTCGGGCTGCCACCGCGGTACGGGGCGGCGCCGCTGTAGGGCGCCGGGCCGGAGCAGTAGGCGGGCTGTGTGCCGCCGGTCCCGGTTCCCAGCAGGTCGCGGACGTGCGCCAGCTCGATCTGCTGGCCCGCCTTGCGGATCCCGTCGGTGGCCTTGCTCGCGAGCTTGTCGCCCGGGTACTGGTCGAGCAGCCGCTGGTACTCGGTGCGTGCCGGCTCCCAGTCGCTCGCGGCCAGGAGGCTGTCGCCGCAGCCGACGATGGCCGCGGGCGCCAGCCGGGGGACGACGCCGGCGGCGCGGTCCAGCCTGTCGCCGGTCGGTTTCCTCGCTCGCAGGCCGTCGAGGATCTTCACGGTGTCGCAGGCATCCGACACGGGCAGGCGGTCGAGGAACCCGTCGAGGACCCTGTCGACCATGCGCTCGTGGCCGGGCATGTCCGCGAGAACTCCCGACAGGTCGCTGAAGCCCTGCGTCAGCGCGCCATCGTCGGCGCCCAGAGCCGCGTCGAACTGGGCGTCCGCGTTCTGGATCTGGGCGCAGGCCCGCCCGGTGACGTCGCCCTGGGCCGCTCCGGGCGGGTCGGCCAGGTAGTGGGCCGCGGACCTCTCGTCCAGGGCCGCCGTCGCTCGTGGGCAGTCGCCGTCCCGGACCGCCCCCGCCAGGTCCGAGTTGATCCCGGCGACGTCGAGGCGGAGCAGGGCGACGGCCGCGAGCATCGGAAGCGCGAACGCGAGCGCGGTGACCAGCCGGGCCCGCCCGCCGGCCCGCCGCCGGCGCCGCGGCCATCCGCCGGCCAGGAGCCAGCCGTGCACGACGAGAGCCAGCCACCACGCGGCGAAGACGACCTCGAACCACCCGGTCCGCACCGCCGTGGCGAGGACGATGACGAGCACGAACGTCACCAGGCCGACGGCGACCGCCCGCCGCCGCCAGCCCAGCATCACGTACCCGACGCACAGCAGGGAGGCGTTCCCGATCGCGACGGCCAGCGGATGGCGGTTGAGGGGTAAGGAGCCGCGCGGGTCGGCGGCGGCGCCCGCCGGAGCGGCACCCGGGCGGCCGCCGTCTCCGATACCAGTCGACGGGTCGGTCCGCTCAGGCAGATCCATGGTCCCCTCGCTGGCGATCCGGCCGCTCCGTTACGCGCACATATCGTCCCGTATGTGGCGCAACACTGGGAAGGCGAACGGGCATCCCTGCCGTGTCAGGAAGCGGACGGCCACGGTTCGGCACGAGATCTTCCCTAACGGACCCGGAGGGGATACGGGAGGCATGGATTCAGGAGGCCATGACCCGGGACCCGAGACCCGGGCCGGCTCGGCCTCCGGTCAGGCCGAGCCCTCCACGAAGGGGTAGATACGGGTGAAGTCGACCCCTGGCTCGGCTTCGGCGAAGCGCTTCCAGATGTCCTCGGTCGTCGCCCCCACGGTGTCCGGAGCGGCGGCCTCGCGGACCTCGGCCAGGTAGAGGCGGACGTCCTTGGCCATGAGGGTGTTGGCGAAGCCGGAGCCGTAGCGGCCGGTGAGGACGTCGTTCGGGAACTTGTCGTCGGTGGCGGCGCTGCGGCCACTGGAGGTGTTGAGGACCTCGATCATGGTCTTCATGTCGAGGCCCGCCTGGACGCCGAACGCGACGGCCTCGCTGGTGGCGGCCAGCGCCGTGGCGGACAGGAAGTTGTTCGCGAGCTTCAGCGCCTGGCCGAGGCCAGCGCGGTCACCGACGCGGCGGATCTTGTCCGACAGCCCGGCGAGCACCGAGTAGACGGCCTCGACGGCGTCGTCGGTGCCCGCGTACATGACCGCCAGCCTGCGGGCCCTGGCGCCGGCCACACCGCCCGACACGGGCGCGTCGACATAGCCGATGCCGGCGGCGGTGAGCAGCTCGGTGATACGGCCGGCCGCGGCGACACCGATCGTCGACGTGTCGATGATGTGGGTGACGCGGCGGTCGGCCGCGCCGGCCACCTCGGTGGCGACCTTCTCGGAGACGGTGCCGTCCGGGAGGCTGAACACGACGATGTCGGCCTCGCGTGCCACCTCGGCCAGGTCGGCCGCGAACCGGGAACGCTCGGGTGCCCGGTCCGGGCCGGCCACGTCGAAGGCGACGACGTCGAAGCCATACCTGACGAGGTTTTCGGCGAGTGCGGCGCCCATGTTGCCGAGGCCGACGAAGCCAACCGTCGGGGAGGTCATCGTCACGCCCCTTCGCCGGGCGCGGACCCGCTGTCCGCGGCGGTGGCCGTCTCCTGGGCGGCCTCCTGAGCGGCGCGGCCGGCGCGTACCTCGCGCAGGGCGCGGCGAGCGGAGATCGCCGCGGGCGCGCCGCAGTAGGCGGCGACCTGGAAGAGCAGCTCGTCGAGTTCGGCGTCGGTCACGCCGGTGCGCGCCTGCGCGCTGGCGTGCAGCCGGAACTCCTCCATCCGGCCGAGAGCCGCGGTCATCGCCAGCACCAGCAGGCTGCGGTCCCGGTTGGAGAGGGCTCCGCCGCGGGTCCAGACACCCCAGGCCTGGCGGGTGATGTGGTCCTGGAAATCCCGGGYGACCGGGTCGGTCTCGCCGGTCTGCCGATCGACGTAGGCGTCGCCCAGCATGGCCCTGCGCAGCGCGTACGCGGCGCTCAGCGCATCGTCCACGGTCCGTGCTCCTTCGCTCTAGCCCAGGGAGAGGCTGATGGTCTTGGTCTGGGCGTAGTCGTGCAGGGCCTCGACGCCCTTCTCGCGGCCGTAGCCGCTGTTCTTGTAGCCGCCGAACGGCGTCTCGATGTTCAGCGGGCCGCCGTTGACGGCTACCTGGCCGGCCTGGATCCCCTCGGCGAGCCGCAGCCCGCGGGCGACGTCACCGCTCCAGACGCTCGCGACCAGGCCGTACTCGGTGTCGTTCGCGAAGGCGAGCGCCTCCGCCTCGCCGGAGAACCGGCGGGTGACGAGGACCGGCCCGAAGACCTCCTCGCGGGCGAGCGGATGYGTCGGCGGCACGTCGGCGTACACGGTCGGGCGCACGTACTGGCCGGCCGCGCCCGGGCCGTCGTCGTAGGCGGCGCCGCCGGTCACCGGGAGGATGCCGTCCCGCGCGGCCTGGGTGAAGGCGGCGAGCACCCTGGTGAACTGCGCCTCGGTGATGATCGGGCCGAAGTCGGCCCCCGGCTGGAGCCGCTCGAGTCTCTCGACGACGCGCGCGACCACCTCGTCGTGGACCGCGTCCTCGACGAGCAGGCGGGTCGTGGCCGAGCAGACCTGGCCGGAGTTCGCCTGGATCGCGCCTGCGGCGGCGGCCGCGGCGCGGTCGAGGTCGGCGTCGGCGAAGACGACGACCGGGGACTTGCCGCCGAGCTCGAGGGTCACCGGGATCAGCCGGTCGCCCGCGACCCGGGCCAGGTGGCGCCCGGTGGCGACGGAGCCCGTGAACGCCACCTTGCGCACCAGCGGGTGAGCGGCGAGCGGGGTGCCGACGTCGGGCCCGGTGCCGGTGACCACGTTGAGCAGCCCGTCCGGCAGCCCGGCGGCGGTCGCGAGCCGGGCGAGGCGCACCGTGGACGTCGAGGTGAACTCGCTCGGCTTGGCGACGACGGCGTTGCCGACGGCCAGCGCCGGGGCGAGCGCGCGGCTCGCCTGGTTCAGCGGCAGGTTCCACGGGGTGATCGCCCCGATGACGCCGTACGGCTCGAGCCGGGTGTAGGCGTGCGCCCCGGCGCCGAGGTCGATCGTGCGGCCGTGCAGCGCGCGCAGCACCCCGGCGTAGTACCGGAAGTACGCGACCGACATGTCGATCTCGAGCTTGAGCTGACCGTCCGTCTTGCCGGTGTCGGCCCGCTCCAGCTCGGTGAGCTCGCCGGCCCCGGCCGCCATCGCGTCGGCGACCGCGTGCAGGACGTCGGCGCGCTCGCCGGCGGGCCGCGCCGCCCACGCGGGCCAGGCGGCCGCCGCCCCGGCGACGGCGCGCTCGACGTCGGCCGCCGTGCCGGCGGCGATCTCGCCGGCCGGCTCGCGGGTCGCGGGGTTGCGGGTGGGGAAGTAGGCCCCGCCCGCGGGGGCCGCGGCCACGCCGTTGATCCAGTGCTCGTGCCGCCGCGGCGCCGTGACGGCCGCGCTGACGGCCCCCGTCGGGCCGGCGGCCGCGTTCGTGGTGTCGGTGACGCTCACCGGGCTACCTTCCCTTCCACGGTCGCGGGTGCCCTCGCCTCGGTGAGGACTTCCTCGCCTCGGTGAGAACCTCCTCGGCACGGTGAGAACTTCCGTGGCACGGTGAGAACTTCCTCGGCGCGGCTGCCCGTGAGGGCGCCCGGGCGTCCGAGGCGCCCCGCGCCAGCGTGTGGACCGTTTCGGGCGCCGCCGTAGGTACTGCTGATCGGCTCTGTTCTCCTGTAGGGAAACTAGCTTCTCGCCCTGCGAGAATCAACTGTGCAGTCGATCTTCGGGGTCGGGGTGCCCCCGCGCCCGGCCCGATTCGCGCTGGTTGAGGGCTCGCGGCTTCTGCACGGCGGTCAGGGCTCCGGGCTGGGACGTTTKACGCGGCGGCGCACCACGTGAAAATCTGGCACTCAACTCTGAGAACGTGATTCTCCTAACCTGGCTGGTCGTATCCTGGCCGGGCTCGAAGGGAAGAGGTGAGCACTTCCATGCTGACCCTCAAGGCCGCGGGCCTGCTGGACGTCGACCACGGCGAGATCATCCGGCCGGGAATCCTGAAGGTCGACGGTGAGTACATCGTCGGCCTGGGCGGCCAGCCCGAGGGCGAGGTCATCGACCTCGGCGACCTGATCCTGGTGCCCGGCCTGATGGACATGGAGCTCAACCTCCTGATGGGCGGCCCCGGCGAGAACCAGTTCACCGGGCAGATGCGCGACGACCCGCCGCTGCGGATGATGCGCGCCACCCAGAACGCCCGCCGTACCCTGCGGGCCGGGTTCACCACCGTGCGCAACCTCGGCCTGTTCTGCAAGACGGGCGGCTACCTGCTCGACGTGGCGCTGATGAAGGCGATCGACTCCGGCTGGGTCGACGGCCCGCGGATCGTGCCCGCCGGCCACGCCATCACCCCGACCGGCGGCCACCTCGACCCGACGATGTTCGGCCAGTTCGCCCCGCACGTCCTGCAGCTCACCGTCGAGGAGGGCCTCGCCAACGGCGTCGACGAGGTCATCAAGGCCGTCCGCCACCAGATCAAGCACGGCGCCCAGGTCATCAAGATGTGCGGTTCCGGCGGCACCATGACGCTCACCGGCCCGGCGGGCGCGAAGCACTACTCCGACGCGGAGGTGCTCGCGATCACCGACGAGGCGCACCGGCGCGGCCTGCGGGTCGCGGCGCACACCCACGGCTCGGAGGCCGTGACCCAGATGGTCGAGTGCGGCGTCGACTGCATCGAGCACGCCTTCATGATCGATGACGACACGATCAACCTGATGGTCAAGCGGGGCACCTACCTGGTCGCGACCCAGGCGCTGATCGACGGCATGGAGGTGCTCAAGTCCTCCGACCCGAGGATCCAGGCGAAGGCCGCCCGGGACTGGCCGAGGGCCAAGGCGTCGATCCGCAACGCGATCGAGGCCGGCGTGAAGATCGCCATCGGCTCGGACGCGCCCGCGATCCCGCACGGCAAGAACGGCAACGAGCTGGTCACCATGGTCGACCGTGGCATGACCCCGCTGCAGGCGATCCAGGCCGCCACCATCGTCGGCGCCGACCTCATCGACGTCACCGACCGGGGCCGGCTGGCCGAGGGCCTGCTCGCCGACGTGATCGCCGTCCGCGACAACCCGCTCGAGGACATCCGGGTCTTCACTCGCGTCCCCTTCGTCATGAAGGGTGGTAAGCAGTTTGTCTACTGAGCCCGAGACCAGCGCGCCGGAGACCCCAGTGTCCGAGACCCCAGCCGCGGAGAACCCCGTGCCCGAGAACTCCGTGCCCGTGAACTCCGGCGCCGAGAACCCTGTCGCCGAGAGCCCGGTGTTCGAGAACCGGGCGCCGGAGACCGCGACGGTGAAGCCGAACCGCATCGAGGATCTGGTCGAGATCCAGCAGACCCTCGCCCGCTACGCGGTGACCATCACTCAGGGCGACATCGACGGCCTGACCAAGGTCTTCACCCCCGACGGCACCTACACCGCCTTCGGGGACACCTTCGCGCTGAAGGACTTCCCGGCGCTGGTCGCGGCCGCTCCCAAGGGCCTGTTCCTGACCGGAACGCCCGCCATCGACTTCGCCGACGACGGGATCAACGCCACCGGCACCCAGCCGCTGTGCTTCATCGAGCACTCCAAGCACGACATGCGCATCGGCTACTACCGGGACACCTACCTGCGCACCGCCGACGGCTGGCGGCTGCGCACCAGGGCCATGACGTTCATCCGCCGCAGCGGCGCGCACGACCACGGCATCCCGCACGTCATCGAGCGGATCAACCTGTGAGCCCGACCTCGCTGGTGCCCGCCGGGTTCGTCCCGCCGGTGGACGGGGAGACGGTCACCGTCGAGGAGTTCCGCGCCGCGGTGCGCGCCTGGCTCGACGAGCGCGCGACCGAGCTCGCCAAACCCGCCGACCACTCGCTCGACGCCGAGGTCGCCCAGCTCGGCAAGGTCCGCCGCGCCCTGTTCGACGCCGGCTGGATGCGCTACGGCTGGCCGGTCGAGGCCGGGGGCCTCGGCGGGCCGGACGTGCTGCGGGCGGTGCTAGGAGAGGAGGTCGCGAACCGCGACCTCACCGACGCGACCAACTACTCGCTCGTCGAGGTCCTCGCCCCGACGATGATCTCGTACGCGAAGCCGGAGTTGGCGGCCCAGATGCTGCCGTTGCTGCTGTCCGGCCGCGAGCAGTGGTGCCAGGGCTTCTCCGAGCCCGGTTCCGGCAGCGACCTCGCGTCGCTGACGACCCGCGCGGTCCAGCGCGAGGACGGCGCCTGGGTCATCAACGGCCAGAAGGTCTGGACGAGCCTCGCCCAGTACGCCCAGCGGTGCGTGCTGCTCACCCGCACCGCGCCCGGCCACGCCGGCATCACCGCGTTCTTCGTCGACATGGACACCCCCGGCATCACCGTCCGCCCGCTGCGCACCATGCACGGCGTCGACGAGTTCGCCGAGGTGTTCTTCGACGACGTCGTCATTCCGAACGAGCGGATGCTCGGCAAGGAAGGCGACGGCTGGAGCCTCGCGATGGACCTGCTCCCGTACGAGCGGTCCACCTGCTTCTGGCACCGGATCACCTACCTGTTCACCCGGCTCGACCGACTCGTCGTCGACGCGGACACGGACGGAAGCGAGCCGACCGCGACCACGGACGCGGCCCTGGGTGCCGCCTACCTGGCGCTGCACACCGTCCGCTGCCGTTCGCGCAACACCCAGCGCCGGCTCGCGGCCGGCGCGAACCTGGGCCCGGAGACGTCCGTGGACAAGATCCTGCTGGCGACCGCCGAGCAGCTGCTGTCCAACACGGCGCGCGACGTGCTGCCCGGGGTGATCGAGCTGGCCGACAGTGACTGGCGCACCGAGTACCTGTACTCGCGGGCCGCGACCATCTACGGCGGCACCGCCGAGATCCAGCGCAACATCGTCGCCCGCCGGCTCCTCAACCTGGGCAAGKAGTAACCGTGGACGCGGAGGAACGGGAGCTGCTCGCCGCGGCGCTGCGCGGGACCATGACCGAGACCCCGGCGGGGGCCGCGCTCGACGCGGCCCTGGCCGAGCTCGGCTGGGAGGACCTGCTCGCCGAGGAGCCCGACGTCGCCGTCCCGCTGGTCTTCTCGCTGCTGGGAGAGACGGGCGCGCACGCCTCACTGCTGGGCGACGTGCTGCTCGTCGCCGCGGGCCAGCCCGTCGGCGCCGCCGTGGCGCTGCCCTATGCCGGCGGCCGCCACGTCGTGTGGGAGCGCGGGGACGCGGGTGACGACGGCGAACTGCTCGACGCCGCCCTGCCGCTGCGGGCCGTCGATCCGGACGCGGCCGACGGCGGGAAGGCGGCCGCCGATCCGGCGGCGCTCGCCGCGGGCCGCCGGGCGCTCGGCTGGTGGCTGGTCGGCACCGGCCGGGCGATGCTCGACCTCGCCCGCACGCACGCGCTCGACCGGGCCCAGTTCGGCAAGCCGATCGCGGCGTTCCAGGCCGTGCGCCACCGCCTCGCGGAAACCTACGTCGCCCTGGAGGGCGCCGAGGCCACGCTCACGGTCGCCGAGGACGAGCTTGGCTCCCTGCTGGCCAAGGCGTCCGCCGGCCAGGCGGCGCTCGACGCCGCCCGTCACTGCCAACAGGTCCTCGGCGGCATCGGCTTCACCGCCGAGCACGCCCTGCACCACCACATCCGCCGCGCCCTGGTCCTCGACGGCCTGCTCGGCAACTCCCGAGAGCTCACCCGCCAGGCCGGCGCCCTCATCCGTGCCCAGGGTGTCGCGCCCCGGCTGGCTCAGCTGTAGCGGGGTAACGGCCAAAGCCCGGCTGCCGGTGGCCGCCGACGCCCGTTCCCGCGCGCACCCCGGCGGGCCGGCCAACCGGGTACCGCGGCCGCGGTACCCGGTTGGCCAGTACCGCCGCCGCGGTAGGTGACGTGCCAGGAAGGGCCCGCGGCAGGCCGATGTGCCCGGGACTGACCTCTTCTACCGTTGGTGACCATGAGTCTTGGTGGCCGGCGGTGGCTGGCCCGGCCGCGACGCCGCGTGCCCGACTGGTTGACCGACGTCATCGTCGCCGCGGTCGCCGCCGCGTGGATCGCCTACCGGATCTCGGTCGGCCCCGGCGGGCTCGCGACGACGAACCCTGGTTCTCCGGCGTACGCGCTCGGTCTCACCATGGCGGCGATGCTGCTGGCACGGCGTCGCTGGCCGCTGACCGTGCTGCTGGTGGACTCGCTTCTCTGGCTCGGCTACCACATCGCGGATCTCCCGGGCGGGGCGCCGGCGCCGGCGCTGTGGGTGGCGCTGTTCACGGTCGCGGCCTCGTCCGGCAACATGCGTCGCGGCATGCTCCTGGCCGCCTGGTTGCTCACGACCGACCTCGCGGGACGGGCCTATCCCGGTGAGCACCCGGGCGCCTATCTGCTGGACGCCGGCGCCGACGGCAGTCTCACGCTGGCCGCCGCGTTCCTGCTCGGGTACGCCGTCCGGGCGCGCGACGACCTGCGCCGACAGGCAGCGCAGGAGCGGGAGTGGGAGGCCTGCCGACGGGTCGACGAGGAGCGCCTGCGGATAGCCCGGGACCTGCACGACATCCTCGCGAGCACGGTGAGTGTGATCACGGTGCATGCGGGAGTCGCCGCGGACGTGCTGGACCGTCGGCCCGCCGTCGCCCGGACCGCCATCGAGACGGTCCGCGCCACCTGCCGACAGGCGCTGGCCGAGCTGCGCGTGGTGATCGGCGTCCTGCGGCAACCGGCCGGCCACCCGCGAGCAGGCACGGCGCCCCGCTCCCCGTTCGCGGGGGAGGGCTCCGGATCGGGAGCCTGGTCGGCGGGAAGGCCGGCGCCAACGGGCGGGGAGACCCTCGACGCGCCGCCCGCGCCCGCACCTCGGCTGGATCAGCTCGCGCAGCTTCTCGACACCGCGCGCGGCGCCGGTCTGCGCGTCGATCTGACCGTGGTCGGCGAGGCCCGGGCGGTGCCGGCGGCGGTGGAGCTCGCCGCGTACCGGATCATCCAGGAGTCGCTGACGAACGTGGTCCGGCATGCGGGCGCCGGCGTCGCGACGATCAGGATCGACTACCAGCGCGAGGGGATGGCGGTCGAGGTGGCGGACGATGGCCGAGGGTTGTCCGCCGGGCGCGCCCGGCATGGGCAGAGCCCGCGGTCCACCGGCCCGAGCGCGGGCGGATACGGGCTGGTCGGGATGGCCGAACGGGCCGCGTCCGTCGGCGGTCGGCTCGACGTCGGACCCGGGCATCCGGCTGGCTGCGTGGTCCGGGCCTGGCTACCCGCCCTGGAGCGGCCGTGACCGTGCGGGTGCTGCTTGCCGACGACCAGGCCCTCGTACGGGCGGGTTTCCGGGTCCTGCTGGAACAGGCCGACGACCTCGAGGTCGTCGGTGAGGCCGGCGACGGCGAGCAGGCCGTGGGGCTGGCCGTGTCGACCCGGCCGGACGTCGTCCTGATGGACGTCCGCATGCCGGTGCTGGACGGGGTGGCGGCCACCCGGCGGATCGTCGCGGACGACAGGCTGGCGGCGACCCGCGTCATCATGCTCACCACTTATGAGCTCGACGAGTACGTGTTCGGCGCGCTGCGGGCGGGGGCCAGCGGCTTCCTGGTGAAGGACATCGAGCCGGCCGACCTGCGCGCCGCCGTGCGGGTGGTGGCCCGGGGCGACGCCCTGCTCTCGCCAGGGGTCACCCGGCGACTGGTGGCCGCGTTCGTCGCCCAACCCGCCCATCACCGCGCCGATGTCGCCCGACTGGCCGTGCTCACCGCGCGGGAGACCGAGGTGGTGGCCCTCGTCGCGGAAGGGTTGAGCGACCGGGAGATCGGCGGGCGGCTTCACCTGAGCCCGGCCACCGCTAAGACACATGTCAACCGGGCGATGGTCAAACTGCACGTGCGGGATCGCGCGCAGCTGGTGGTACTCGCCTACCAGACCGGTCTGGTCTCCGCCACCGAGGCCTGATCTCCGCATCGCCGTGCGACCGTCGTCGCGGCTGCGGCACCTACCGCGAATCCGGTATCACGGCGTCCGCGCTGGCGGGACGCGCGTCGCGTCGCTGCTTTCTACCTTTCGCGACGCATGGCCAGAAAGGGCGATGCCACGAAGGACGCGAGAGGTGGACGACATGCAGGTGCCCGAGACTGAAACCAGGACCAGGACCAGGACCAGGCGCGGAACCACGAAGGGCCCAGCCGCGACGACGGCGCGAAGGAGGGTGTCTGGCGGGGCTGGTGGCCGGTGGGACCCGTTCCGGACGCGCATGGCGCCCTTCGGCGTGGCGCTGGGGCTGGGGCTGACCATGCCGATCCTGGCAGGTGCCTGCCCGGCCGGGCCGGCGGCCACCGTACCGGCCGCCGCGGCGGCGTCGCCGTTGGCGTGGACGTCGTGCGGTCCCCGCACGGATCCGACCTCGCGGTGCGCGACGCTCGGTGTCCCTCTCGACTGGTCCGACCCCGACGGACCCACGACGACGCTCGCGATCGCCCGGCACCCCGCCACCGACCAGGCTCACCGGATCGGCACGCTGCTGTTCATGCCCGGTGCCGGCGTCTCGGTCGTCAACCAGGTCGCCAGCCCGTCCAGCGGCGGCCTCGGGCCGGCCGAGGAGCTGGCCCGCCGGTTCGACCTCGTCGGCATCGATCCGCGTGGCGGCGGTCTCGACCTGACCCTTGGCGAGCATGACGCGACCGTGCACAGCGCTCCCCTCGACTGCGCGCTGCCCTTCAACAGCCCCACCGTGACGCGCTTCCCGAGTGACCAGGCCGCGTTCGCCGCGCTACGCGGCCGCAACGGTGCACTCGCCGCGAGCTGCCGGGGCGGCGGGGACGGTGGCGCCAGCCGCGCCTCCCTGGTCGGACAGGTCGACGCGGTAAGCCAGGCCCGGGACGCGGAGGCGGTCCGGCGCGCCCTCGGCGAGCCGGTACTGAGCTGGTTCGCCTGGACCTACGCCAGCCTCGTCGCGCAGACCTACGCCCACCTCTACCCGGACCGGGTCCGAGCCATGGTCATCGACAGCCCGCTCGACCACTCGGTGCCGACCGCCAGGTATGTGCGTGAACAGGTCCTCGCCGTCGAGGAGAGCTTCCGACGGTTCACCGCGTGGTGCGACCGGGCTCCCGACTGCGCGCTGCATGGCCAGGACGTGGCCGCGGTGTACGACGAGCTGATCGCCCGAGCCACCCGCGAACCGATCCCCACGCCGGGGGTCGACCATCCCGTGACCGGAGAGGAGATCTCCTTCATGACGATGTACGCGCTGGCGAACGGCAACCTTCCGGCTGGCCACGGCGGCTGGGCCGACCTCGCCTACGGGCTTCGGCAGGCCCAGCTGGGCAACAGCCTGTTCGGCCAGGCCTACCCGTACAACTTCGGACCCGCCTACTACCACCCGTACCGGGCCGTCGGCTGCCTCGACTTCCGCAACGAGCTGCCCGCCGGCGACGGCGCGGCCTTCGCCGAGCTTCAGCGGCTGCGGACCGAGATCCGCGCGCTCGCCCCACACACTCGGGGAGCGGCGGACTCCTGGGACTACCTGACCGGCTGCCTGGGCTGGCCCTACCCGCCCCGGGTCGACGCGCGGCCACCGCGCGTGCAGGGCACGCCGCCGATCCTGCTCGTCGTCACCCGGCACAACCCGCTCGCGCCCTACACCCTGGCGCTGCGGGTCGCCGACGAGATCGAGCACGCGGCCGTCGCCAGGTATGACGGCGACGCCCACATCGCCTTCTTCAATTCCCGGTGCGTCGCGGACCTGGAGCAGCGGTACCTGGTCACCGCCGCCGCGCCCCCGCCCGGCACCAGCTGCGCCGACGGCTCCTGACCGGTCTTCGGCCCGACGCTCCCGCCCGCGAGACGCCTGGCCAGCAGGAGAAAGACCGTGCACCAGGCCCGCGCACCGGGTGTGTCGGCGTATGTCGCCCGCAGGACCAAGGGGACGGCGACCGCGAGCAGGCCGACCGGAGCGGCGAGCGGAATCCCGGGTCGCCCGCTGTCGCTTCTGGGCCTGTTGGCGTCGGCGACGCAGCCTGACCAGGCTGGCCAGATATCCAGCGAGCACAGCTACGGCCACCAGCGCACGCACAAGCCAGGTGAACCGCTCGGGATAGACGACACCTGCCAGATAGTGATCTATGAACGGGCCTGGGTACACGTGCTCGCCGCCCAGCCGGCGGAGGTATTTCTCCAGCAGGGTCAGCGGGCAGGCGAAGCCGATGGAGATGATCGCCACACCCCAGCCGACGGCGGGCACATGCAACCACAGCACGCGCGGCCATCGCCAGACGAGTAGACCGCCGGCGGCAATGAAGCCGATGGCAACGAGGTGGATCATCACCACGAGGTCGGCCAGGAGTCCGTACAACATGGCGTGCCTTCCGGACCTCTACGCTACCGCCTCCGTGGCCGTCGCACCTTCCCATGGCCCCACTACGCCCGACGGGACTCCCACGACGTCCCGCGGACGCTCGCGGCCGGACATGCCAGGGGCGGCCGGGCGCGGGGTAGCCCGCGCCCGGCCGCCCCTGTGGTGACGGAGCCGGCCGCTGAGGACCGCCTAGCTGGCGGACTTGATGGTGGTCTTCATCTGGTCGAGGTTGACCAGGACCGGGAAGCCGGACACCGAGAGCGCGTTGCCGTGGCCGGTCTCGTGGATGTCGAAGACCGACTGGATCGCCGCGTAGAAGCCCTGGACGTCCAGGGTCTGGTTGACGGCGCGCTTGGCCTGGCGAAGACCGAACGACGGCATCGCCGCGATCTGGGCGGCCAGCGCCCGGGTCTCGGTGTCCAGGTCGGCCCGGGGGACGACCTTGTTCACCATGCCGACCTTCTCCGCCTCCTCGGCGGTGATCGCCCGGCCGGTGAACAGGATCTCCTTGGCCTTGCGCGCCCCGAGCTCCCAGGTGTGGCCGTGGTACTCGACGCCGCCGATGCCCATCGCGACGACGGGGTCGGAGAACTTCGCGTCGTCCGCCGCGATGATCAGGTCGCACGGCCAGCACAGCAGCAGCGCGCCGGCGATGCAGCGGCCCTGGACAGCGGCGATCGACGGCTTCGGGACGTTGCGCCAGCGCAGCGAGAACTCCAGGTAGCGCCGGGCCTCGATCCGGTAGATGTCCTCAAGTGTGATCTTGGCCGGCGCCGGGGTGGAGGGGTCCGGCTTCAGGTCGTGGCCGGCGGAGAAGTGCTTGCCCTCGCCGCGCAGGATGATGACCTTCACATCCGGGTCCTCGGCCGCCTTGACCCAGGCGTCGTTGAGCTCCTCCAGCAGCGCGCCGTTCTGGGCGTTGGCGGCTTCCGGCCGGTTCAACGTGATCGTCGCGATGTTGTCGGCGACGTCGTAGAGAATGTACAAGTCAGTACTCCCATGACCGTTCGGCTGGTGGGCCGAAGGGCGTGCGAAAATGATCTTTCTTCGCGCGCCCGGCGGCCGATGTTCTCGGGCCGATGGTTCAGCCCCTGACGGTTCAGCCCCGGGGCAGGCCGAGGACCCGCTCGGCGACAATCGTGCGCTGGATCTCGGACGTCCCGCCAGCGATGGTGCCGGAGAAGCTGCGCGCGTACCGGTCGAACCAGCTGGCGAAGAACCAGTCGAGGTTCAGGTGCTCGAAGGGCCGGCTCGGCTTGTCGCGGGTCAGCCCGGCCGGTCCCTGCGCGAGGAGCGCGTGCCGGGTGGACGTGCGGACCGCCTCGGAGCCGAACAGCTTGAGCACCGAGATCGAGGCCACGTCCTCCTCCCCGCGCGACGCTCGGGCCAGGGCCGCGGAGCCGAGCAGCCGCAGCGCCTGGGCGTCCATCGCGAGGGTGGCGTACCGGTCGCGGTCCAGCGCCGACGTCGGTCGGAAGTCGTCGACCAGCTCGTCGAGGTGGTCGGCGAAGCTGAGCCACAGCATGGTGCGCTCGTGGCCGAGCGAGCCGTTCGCGACGTGCCAGCCCTTGTTCAGCTCGCCGATCAGGTTCTCCGCCGGTACCCGGACGTCGTCGAAGAAGACCTCGTTGAAGTCGAGGTCGTCCGCGCCGACGATCGAGCCGAACGGCCGGCGGGTGATGCCCGGGAGGTCGGTCGGGATCACCAGGACGCTGATGCCCTTGTGCTTGGGCGCGTCCGGGTCGGTACGCACGAACGTCAGCAGGATGTCCGCGTCGTGTGCGCCCGAGGTCCAGATCTTCTGCCCGTTGACCACGAAGTGGTCGCCGTCGAGCGCCGCCCGGGTGCGCAGCCCCGCGAGGTCGGAGCCCGCGCCCGGCTCGCTCATGCCGAGCGCCGCCGTGATCTCGGCGCGCAGGATCGGCACCGCCCAGCGCTTCTTCTGCTCCTCGGTGCCGAACGTGAGCAGCGAGGCGGCGATGATGCCGAGGCCCTGGGGGTTGAAGCTGTGGTAGACGTGCCGCCTGCCCAGCTCCTCCAGGTGGACGAACTGCTGCAGCAGCGTGGCGCCCCGGCCGCCGTACTCGGGCGGGTTGCCCGGCAGCAGCCAGCCGTTGTCGAACAGCAGCCGCTGCCAGCGCCTCGTCCACGCCGGCATGTGCGCGGTGGAGGTCGGCCGCTCGGTGGTCTCCTCGACGCCTGGCAGGTTCGCGTCGAGGAAGGCCGCGAACTCGGCGCGGAAGGCCTCGACGTCGTCGTCAAACCGCAGCCGCATGGTGCTCCTCCGAGGTTGGGCTGGCCGCCGGGGTCACCGCGGGGGCGTCGAGCAGCGCGGCTGCGATCCTGGCCCGGTGTACGTCGGCGCCGCCGAGCAGCAGCTCGCCGGACAGCGCCCGCTTCAGCGCGAACTGCAGGTCGTTCTCCCAGGTGAAGCCCATGCCGCCGAACAGCTGGAAGCCGGTCTCGAACACGACCGTCGTGCACTCGCCGGCGGCCGCCTTCGCCATCGCGGCGGCGGTGGCGCGCCGCGGGTCCTGCTCGGCGATCGTCAGCGCGGCGAAGTAGGCGAGAGCCGTCGCGCGCTCGATCGCCACGTGCATGTCGACGGCCTTGTGCTTGACGGCCTGGAACGAGCCGATCGGGACGCCGAACTGCTCGCGGGTGCGGACGTGGGCGAGCGTGAGCTCCAGGATCCGCTTGCAGGCACCGGCCATGGTCAGCGCGAGGCCGGTGAGCGCGATGTCGCGGGCGAGGTCGACGTCGGCGCCGGTCCTGCTCTCCTCACCAACCCTGACCTGCCAGAAGCTGACGTCGGCGACGTGCAGCAGCGGGTCGAAGACGCTCTCGCGGTGGACGGTCGCCTCGGTGGCGGGAACGGTGAACACGCCGGCGTCGGTGACCACGGCGAACCAGTCGGCCCGGTCGCCGTCGAGGACGTGATGGCCGGTGCCGTCGAGGATCCAGCCCTCGCCGCCGTGCGGGTCACGGTGGGCGCTGACGCCGTCGAGGACGGCGGTACCGGACTGCTCGCCGGAGATGACGCCCGGCGCGAGGGGGGTGAACCAGGTCATGGTCGCGAGGTAGGGCGTCGGGTCGGTGGCCCGGCCGAGCTCCTCGAGCAGGATCGCGAGCTCGACTGCCTCGGTCGCCTCGGTCAGCTCGGTCCAGCCGAGGCCGGTGAAGGTCCGCCAGAGCGGTCCCGGGTCCGCGCCCTGGTCGGCGACGGAACGGACCAGCGCGGGCGGGCACTCCTTCGCGAGGACATCGCGGACGGTCGTGCGCCACAGCTGCTGGTCGGAGTCCAGCTCAAAGAGCATGCCGGCTCCCGACGGTTGGTGGAATCTGCGCCACGGAGGGCCTCCTGACGGTATTCCGCCCGGACCCGATGGAGAATAACATTCTCCGAAGACGGAAGCATCGGTCTCGCGGGCGCCGCGGGCCAGGGGGGCGAGGAGTGCACATGGCTGTACGCACGCTGGGGAGTACGTTCTACTCATGGCGCACGACCAGGAGCTTGCTGTGAGCACGCTGAGCGAGGAACCGGCTTGGAAGCAGCGTGCCGTCGAGCGCTCCACCAAGGCCGCGCGCCTGCGCGCGGAGCGCAAGGTCCAGCAGTTCCTCGAGGCCGCCCAGGCGATCATTCTGGAGAAGGGGTCGACCGACTTCACCGTACAGGAAGTCGTCGACCGGTCGCACCAGTCGCTGCGCAGCTTCTACCAGCACTTCGGCGGCAAGCACGAGCTGCTGCTGGCGCTGTTCGAGAACGCCCTGCGCCGCTCCGCGGACGAGATCCGCATCGCGGCGGGTGCCGAGGTCGACCCGCTGACCGGGCTCGAGGTCGCCATCCGGATGCTGTTCGAGAGCTCGCTGCCGGATCCGTCCACCCGCCACCCGCTGTTCACGGACTTCGCCACGCAGCTGCTGATGACCTACCCCGCCGAGGTCAGGTCCGCGCACGAGCCGATGCTCAGCGTGTTCGCGGAGCTGATGACCCGCGTCGACGCGGTCGGCCAGCTGCGGACGAGCCTGCGCCCGCGCCGGGCGGCCGCGATGGTCATGCAGTCGGTGATGTTCCTCGCCCAGTCGACCGCGGTCGCGGGGGAGAGCGAGGGCGCGCACCCGCTCACGACGGACGAGGTGTGGGACTTCTGCTCGGGAGGGTTCGCCCGCCACGCCGAGAGGTGACGGGCGAACCCCGGGGGTTGGCGGCTACCGGGTCAGGGCTGCTGGTTGAGGGCGGTCATCTGCTGCGGGGTGATGCTGTCCCCGCAGGTGGCCGTGGAGCCGGTCAGTTGGAACTTCGAGCCGTCCGGGCTGATCTTGATGGCGTAGTAGCAGGTCGAGGTCTGGCGGAAGTTGGTGGACAGGTCGATGCTGGCGTCGGGGGTCAGGCCTGCGCCGTCGTAGTCCTTGACGGCGCGCAGGCCGGAGATGAACGACTCCCTCGTCGGGCATTTTCCAGCCGCTTCGAGGCCGCGGGTGAACAGGTCGGCCGCGATCCAGCCGCTCACCGCCAGGCCCTGGGTCGGGGGCTGAATCTCCGGGGTGTAGTCGCTCATGGCCTGCTCGAACTTCCGCTGCCCCGGAGTGTCGAGCTCGAAGGGCTGGACGGAGGTGAAGATGGACGCGCCGGCGAGCGACCTGCCGTATGTCGCCAGGCTGCTGCCGTCGTAGCCGGTCGGCAACAGAACGACCTTGAGGCTGCCGCCGAGGGTGACGCCGAGCTTCGCCAGCTCGGGGAGCAGCTTGGCGGCCGCGTCTGGCAGCAGAACACCGGTGAGGGTGTCGATGTTGTTCGCCTTGATCTGCTGGGCGACGGTCTGGTAGCTCGTGATCTCGCTGACGTTGAACGTCTTGACGACCTTGACGTCGTTCGCCTTCAGGCTCGCCACGACCTGCTGCGTGAAGCCCCCACTCGTCGCGCTCGCGCCAATCGCGAAGACGCCCGCGCGGGTGCCGCCCTGTTCGCGGACATACTTGCCCCAGGTGGTGCTGGAGCCGTCTCCGAGGTAGAACCACGAAAACATGTTGTTCATCCCGAGCCAGACCGGGTCGCTGGCGATGCCCGTGACGGGGATGTTGCGTTCCTGCAGGAGTTTGGCCGAGTCCCTGCCGCCGCCGGGAGCGTAGATGAGTCCGAAGATCTTCTCCTGGTCAAGGAGCTCCTGGACCATGGAAACGTTGAGGGTGGGGTCGGCCCGGTCGTCGCGCCAGGCGTAGGTGACCTTGCGGCCGTAGACGCCGCCTTCCTCCTCGTTGAGGACGTGGAGACGGGCATCCACGCCGGCCCGGAAGGCGCGCAGGGTGGCGGCTCCCGGTCCGGTGTCGCTCCAGACCATGCCGGCCTTGACCTCGGTGGGCGTGATGCCGGGCACCGTGGCCGAGCAGGCCCCGCCCGCCGCGTTCGAGCCGCCGCCACCGCAGGCGACCAGGGAGGCGGCCAGCCCACCCGCGCTGAACGCGGCCGCCGCGGCCCGCATTAATCGATTGCTGGGCGGTAACAGCGGGCCGCGGTTTCGCGGGCATATAGCGGCCGTGGCCGCCTGGGCGGGTAAGCGCTCACAGTGCGCGGAGGATGCGCGCGTTGACGTGGTCACGGTCCTGCGCCGGAAAAGGTGAGTCCTCTGCGCCGACCTGTCGGCCCGGGCGTCGCTGGGTCCTGTCATGGACGTGGATAGTAATGAGCACTCACCCCGCGGGGCGCCCGGAGCGCCGGCGTTTGCCGGTGCCCCGGGCCAGATGTGCGTAGTTTCGTCGGACCGCCACCACCAAGGAGCCGGCCGGGCTGTTCCGGAACCGGCTGGCTGTTGGCTCCTTCAGGACCATTGGTCCGTCAGGGCTGCTGGTTCAGGGCGGTCATCTGCTCTGGGCTGATGACATCTCCGCAGATGGCTGTCTCGCTGGTGGGCTCGAACCTGGAGCCATCCTTGCTGATCTTGATGGCGTAATAGCAGGTCGAGGTCTCGCGGAGGTTGGTGGACAGGTCGATGCTGGCGTCGGGAGTCAGGCCGGCACCGTCGTAGTCCTTCACGGCACGCAGGCCGGCGATGAAGGACTCCCGAGTCGGGCATTTTCCGGCCGCTTCGAGGCCCCGAATGAACAGGTCGGCCGAGATCCATCCGTCCACGGCCAGGTCCTGGGTCGGCGGCTGGATCTCGGGGGCGTACTCGCTCATCGCCTTCTTGAACGTCTGCTGGCCCGCGGTGTTCAGCTCGAAGGGCTGGGTGGCCGTCAGAACGGTCACGCCGGCGATCGAGCGGCCGAACTGGGTGAGGTTGTTGTCGTCGTAGCCCAGGGGCATCACCGCGACCTTGAGGCCCCCGCCGAGGGTGATGCCGAGCTTGGCCAGCTCGGGGAGCAGCTTGGCGGCCGCGTCCGGGAGCAGGACGCCGGTGAGGGCGTCGATGTTGTTCGCCTTGATCTGCTCGGCGAGGGTCTGGTAGCTGGTGATCTGGCCGATGTAGAAGGTCTTGACGACCTTGACGCCACTGGCCTTCAGGCTCGCCGTGATCTGCGAGGCGAAGTCTCCGTTCCCGGCGGTCTGGGCCGTGGCGAAGAGGGCCGCGCGGGTTCCGCCCTGGTCATGGACGTATTTTCCCCAGGTGGTGCTGGAGCCGTCGCCCAGGTAGAACCACGAGAACATGTTGTTCAGCCCCAGCCAGACCGGGTCGCTGGCTATGCCGGTGACGGGGACGTTGCGCTGCTCCAGGAGTTTGGCCGAGTCACGGCCGCCGCCGGGAGCGTAGATGAGGCCGAAGATCTTCTCCTGGTCGAGGAGCTCCTGGACCCTCGGCACGTTGAGCGCCGGGTCGCCCATGTCGTCACGCCAGGCATAGGTGATCTTGCGGCCGTAGACGCCGCCGTCCTCCTCGTTGGCGACGTGGAGGCGGGCGTCCACGCCGGCCCGGAAGGATCGCATGGTGGCCGCCCCCGGCCCGGTGTCGGTCCAGACCATCCCGGCCTTGACCCCGGTGGGCGTGATGCCGGGCACCGTGGGTGAGCAGGCCCCGCCCGCCCCGTTCGCGCCTCCCTGGCCGCAGGCGGCCAGCGAGAGGGAGGCGGCCAGGCTGCCCACACTGGCCGCGAGCGCGGCGCTTCTGGTTAATCGTTTCCTGACGGGTGGCAGCATGCCGCGGCTCCTTCGGCATCATCGCGGCGCTGCCCGCCCGAATGGCGAGCGCCCGCTGTACGGGAGAGTCGCCCGCCGACGCGGCCTCGATACTGCACCGGAGGTGGGGCCAGCGCGACAGATGCGTCGGCTCGCGCACAGCTGGTTCTTCTTGTCGAGCGATAGTAGTGAGCCTCACCCCGCGGGTGCCCGGCGTACCCGGGCCGCGGGGAGTCGCCATCGGGCGCCGCGCCGCTGGGCCGCGGACACTCGGGACGCCGGTGGTCGCCGGCGTCCCGAGTGTCCGCGTGTGTCTTTGCCGGACCGTCCCGTCAAGGGGCCGGCCGGGCGCTGCTCCGAGCCGTCAGGATTGCTGGTTCAGGGCAGCCAGCTGCTCCGGGCTGATGACGTCGCCGCACAGGGCGGCAGAGCTGACGGGCTCGAACTTCGAGCCGTCCTTACTGATCTTGATTGCGTAGTAGCAGGTGGAGGTCTGGCGGAAGTTGGTGGACAGGTCGTTGCTGGCGTCGGGGGTCATGCCCGCGCCGTCGTAGTCCTTGACGGCGCGCAGGCCCGCGATGAACGACTCCCTGCTCGGGCATTGTCCCGCCGCCTGCAGGCCACGGATGAACAGGTCGGCGGAGATCCAGCCGTTCACCGCCTGGTCCTGGGTCGGTGGCTGGATCTCGGGGGCGTAGTTGCTCATCGCCTGCTCGAACTTCTGCTGGCCGGGGGTGTTCAGCTCGAAGGGCTGGACGGAGGTGATGATGGAGGCGCCGGCGAGCGCGGGGCCGTACTGGGTGAGGACGTTGTTGTCGTACCCGAGGGGCATCACGGCGACCTTGAGACTGCCGCCGATGGTGACGCCGATCTTGGCGAGCTCGGGGAGCAGCTTGGCGGCCGCGTCCGGTAGCAGGACGCCGGCGAGGGTGTCGATGCCGGCGGCCTTGATCTGCGCGGCGACGGTCTGAAAGCTGGTGATCTGGCTGGTGGCGAAGGTCTTGACGACCTGGACGTTGTTCGCCTTCAGGCTTGCCACGACCTGCTGGGTGTAGTCCCCGCTGGAGGAGGTGCTGCCGATGGCGAAGACGGCCGCGCGGGAGCCGCCCTGGTCGTGGATGTACTTGCCCATCGTCGTGCTGGAGCCGTCCCCGAGGTAGAACCACGAGAACATGTTGTTCAACCCAAGCCAGACCGGGTCGCTGGCGAGGCCCGTGACCGGCACGTTGCGCTGCTGCAGGAGCTTGGCGGAGTCCCTGCCCCCGCCGGGGGCGTAGATGAGCCCGAAGATCTTCTCCTGGTCGAGGAGCTCCTGCACCCTGGGCACGTTGAGTGCCGGGTCTGCTCCGTCGTCACGCCAGGCATAGGTGATCTTGCGGCCGTAGACGCCGCCGTCCTCCTCGTTGGCGAAGTGGAAACGGGCGTCCACCCCGGCCCTGAACGCGTGCAGGGTCGCGGCTCCCGGCCCGGTGTCGCTGAACACCATTCCCGCCTTGACCCCGGTGGGGGTTATGCCGGGCACCGCGGTCGAGCACGCCCCGCCCGCCGCGCTCGCGTCCCCGCGGCCGCAGGCCACCAGCGACGCGGCCAGGCCACCGGCGCTGACGGCGAGGGTGGCTGCTCTTATTAATCGGCTATTCGCCGGCGATAACATGCCGCGGCTCCTTCGGCGTATCGCGGCGGTACCCGCTCGGACGGGCGGGTGTCCGCCGTACAGGGAGAGCCGCGCGCTGACGTAATCTTCGTTTTGCGCCTAGAGCGATGATCCAGGCGCGACGTTACGTCAGTTCCGAGGCGGCTTACTCCTCTTGTATACGCCAGTACCGGTGAACGGGTACTCACTGGGCCGTCGGGATGCCGGAAGGTGCCGGCCCTCAAAAGATGTACACGGAATTTTTCCGGCCAGCCCCCACCAAGGGGCTGGCCGGCTCGCCTTCGCGGTCGTCAGGGCTGCTGGTTCAGGGCGGCCATCTGCTCCGGGCTGATGACGTTTCCGCACATCGCCGCGTCGCTGGTCGGCTCGAACTTCGAGCCGTCCTTGCTGATCTTGATGGCGTAGTAGCAGGTCGAGGTCTGCCGGAAGTTGGTGGAGAGGTCGTTGTGAGCGTTGGGGGTCATGCCGGCGCCGTCGTAGTCCTTGACGGCGCGCAGGCCGGCGATGAAGGACTCCCGGGTGGGRCATTTTCCGGCCACTTCGAGGCCGCGGATGAAAAGATCGGCGGAGATCCAGCCGTCGACGGCCATGTCCTGGGTCGGTGGCTGGATCTCGGGGGCGTAGTCGCTCATCGCCTGCTCGAACTTCTGCTGGCCGGGGGTGTTCAGCTCGAAGGGCTGGATGGCGGTGAAGATGGAAGCGCCGGCGAGCGACCGGCCGAACTGGTCGAGGTTGCTGTTGTCATAGCCCAGGGGCATCTGAGCGACCTTGAGGCTGCCGCCGAAGGCGACGCCGATCTTGGCGAGCTCGGGCAGCAGCTTCGAGGCCGCGTCCGGCAGCAGGACGCCGGCGAGGGCGTCGATGTTGTTCGCCTTGATCTGCTGGGCGACGGTCTGCCAGCTGGTGATCTCGCCGGTGTAGAACATCTTGACGACCTTGACGTCGCTCGCCTTCAGGCTCGCCACGATCTGTTGGGTGAAGTCCCCGTTCGTGGCGTTCGTGTCGATCGCGAAGACGCCCGCGCGGGTGCCGCCCTGGTCGTGGACGTACTTGCCCCAGGTCGTGCTGGAGCCGTCTCCGAGATACACCCACGAGAACATGTTGTTCATCCCCAGCCAGACTGGGTCGCTGCCCAGGCCCGTGACGGGGATGTTGCGTTCCTGCAGGAGCTTTGCCGACTGGGTGCCGGCGCCGGGGGAGTAGATGAGCCCGAAGATCTTCTCCTGGTCGAGGAGCTCCTGAACCATGCTGAGGTTGAGCTGCTGGTCCGCCTGGTCGTCACGCCAGGCGTACGTGATCTTGCGGCCGAAGACGCCGCCGTCCTCCTCGTTGGCGACGTGGAGGCGGGCGTCCACGCCGGCGCGGAAGGAACGCATGGTCCCCGCCGCCGGCCCAGTGTCGCTCCAGACCATCCCGGCCTTGATCTCGGTGGGGGTTATGCCGGGCGTCGTGGTCGAGCACGCCCCACCCGCCCCCTCCGCGGCCGACTGGTCGCCGCAGGCGACCAGGGATGCGGCCAGACCGCCGGCGCTCATCGCGAGCGCCGTCGCTCTCACTAATCGATATCTGACTGGCGACCTCATGTCGCGTCTCCTTTGACGTGTCGTGGCGATACTGGTCTGGGTGGGYGGGCATCTGCCGCGTGGGTAGGGTCGCGCGCCATAGCAGCCGCTGTCTTGCGCCAGTGGAGGGGGATCCGGCGCGACGGTTCGGGCGTGACTGGCCCTTCCCGGCGAGGCTGATAGTAGTGAACTCTTAATCCACATGAGGCCGAAGTGCAAACAAATGCCTGCGTTTCGGATTCGTTACGCGGAATTTCCCTGGATCCGCCCGTGGGCGGCGCGCGGAGTGACCGATCGGCACCGGTCTGGTAACTCCGTCAGGGCTGCTGGTTCAGGGCGTTCATCTGCTCCTGGCTGATCGGGGCGCCGCATTCGGGCTGGCTGTCGGCCTCGAACCGGCTTCCGTCCTGGCTGACCTTGATGGCGTAGTAGCAGACCGAGATATCCCGGTAGTTCGTTGACAGGTCGTTGGCGTCCTGTGGTGTCATTCCGGCGCCGTCGTAGTCCTTCACGGCGCGCAGTCCGGTGATGAACGACTCCCTGGTCGGGCACTGCCCGGCCTCCTTGAGGCCGCGGATAAACAGGTCGGCCGAGAGCCAGCCGTCGACCGCGCTGTCCTGCGTCGACGGCTGGATCTCCGGAGAGTAGGTGTTCATCGCCTGCCTGAACTTCTGCTGCCCGGGAGTGTTGACCTCGAAGGGTTTGACGGCTGTGAAGATCGACGCGCCGGCGAGCGACGTGCCATACGTCGCCAGGCTGCTGCCGTCGTAGCCGAGCGGCATCAGCGCGACCTTGAGATTCCCGCCGAGGGCCAGGCCGACCTTGCGGAGCTCCGGCAGCAGGTTCGCCGCCATCTCCGGGAGCAGGACGCCGCCGATGGCGTCGATGTCCTCCGCCTTGATCTGCTGCGCGACGTTCGGGTAGCTGATGACCGCGCTGGCGGTCTGGAACGTCCTGACGACCTGGACGCCGCTGGCCTTCAGGCTTGCGATGTACTGCTGGTTGAAGTCGTTGTTGGACGCGCTCGAGGCGACGGCGAACACGGCCGCGCGGGTCCCGCCCTGGTCATGGATGTACTTGCCCCAGGTGGTGGCGGAGCCGGTGCCCAGGTAGAACCAGGAGAACATGTTGGTCTTGCCCAGCCAGCTCGGGTCGCTGGCCAGGCCCATGACCGGGATCTTCTGCCGGCTGAGCCAGTCCACCGAGGCGGAGCCGCTCGCGCTGGGCATCGCGATGAGCCCGAAGACATGCTCATTGTTGATGAGATCCTGGGTGCCGCTCAGGTTGAGCGCCTGGTCCGCCCGGTCGTCCCGCCAAGCGTATTTGAGCTTGCGGCCGAAGACGCCGCCCTCCTCGTCGTTGGCGCTTTCCAACCGGGCGTCCACGCCGGCCCGGAAGGCCCGCATGCTGCTGGCGGACGGGCCGGTGTCGCTCCAGATCATGCCGGCCTTGACCTCGGTGGGCGTGATACCCGGCGCCGTGGTGGTGCAGGTGCCGGCGGCTGCGTTGTCGCTCGAGCCGCCGCAGGCCACCAGGCCGGCCGCCAGGCTGCTGGCGCTGGCCGCAAGCGCTGCGGCCCTCAACGCTCGTCGACGAAGAGGTAGCGACATTGCGGGGAAACTCCTCTGGAGATATGGCGGCCGCTCGGCCTTGTGAGCCTCGCGCCCGTCACCCTGGAGGCCCGGCGCCGAGAGCGGTGTTCCCCGCGTCACGGCGGAGCGCGCGGCACGGAATGACGCGGCCCCGGATCTCCTATTGACGTCGATATCGGAGTCGATGCTATCGACCGCGCTGTCAGGCAACGGAAAGGGGCGCCCGGCGAATGCCGGGCGCCCTCATCCCGTCACGGGTAGTCGCGCGCAAATGATATGTGCTTAATGTCGCGGCGCACGATGCCACCGAACCCGATGCCACGGAAACGGTTCAGACCGCGACACCGAGAAAGGCCGCGCCGGTTGCCCGGCGACAAGCTCGGTTCCGGGTGTCACCACGCCGGACGCACCGGGGACACAGGGCTACCGGTCCCGCTCAGGGCGCGACGTCGAGGACGACCTTGCCGATCGCCTTGCCGTCGGTGACGAACCGCAGCGCGTCGGCCGTGTCGGCGAGTGCGAACACCGCGCCGATGTGCGGACGCACCTTCCCCGAGGAGAGCAGCTCCATGAGCTCCCGCTCGTCACGGGCCAGCTCGTCCGGCCGGTGGGTGGCGAAGTCGCGCATCTGGAAGCCCATGATGTGCGCGCCCTTGAGCAGCACCAGGTTGAGCGGGATCCGCGGGATGGTCCCCGAGGCGTAGCCGATGGTCACGAAGCGGCCGTCGAAGCGCAGCGCCCGCAGCGCCGCCTCCGAGAGATCTCCGCCGACCATGTCGACGACGACGTCGACGCCCGCCGGGTGCGCGACCTTCAACGCCTTCCGCAGGTCCTCGGCCTCGTTGTCGATCAGCGTCGTCGCGCCGTTCGCCGCGGCCGCCTGCAGCTTGTCCGACGAGTTCGCCACCGCGGTCACCTCGGCCCCGAGGGCGACGGCGAGCTGGACGGCGGCGAGACCGACGCCGCCACCCGCGCCGAGCACCACGACCCGGTCACCCGGCTGCACCCGGGCCATCGAGCGCAGCACGTGATACGACGTGCGGTGCCCGACGGAGAAGGCCGCGGCCGACCGGTCGTCCACCCCGTCCGGGACGGGCCGCACCGAGTCGGCGGCGCACACGACCTGCTGCGCGAAGGCGCCGACGAACACCGTCCCCGCCACCCGGTCGCCGGGGGCGAGGCCGGTGACACCGTCGCCGACCTCCTCGACGATGCCGGCGAACTCGCTTCCCGGCACGAAGGGCACGGGCGCCTTCACCTGGTAGGTGCCCGCGATGACGAGCACGTCGGGGAAGTTGACCGCCGCCGCCCGGACGCCGACCCGGACCTGGCCCGGGCCTACCGGCGGCGTGTCGATCTCCTTGACCTGGATGACCTCCGGCGCGCCGTTCTCCGCACACACCGCCGCCAGCATGTCAGCGCCCCGTGTAGCTGTAGTCGGTGGTCGAGGCGAACTCGGCCGCCTCCGTCATGGACTTCTCGATGACCGGCCCGAACGCGAGCAGCTTCGGGTCGCTGCCCGCGCGCTGGAAGCCCTGCTCCAGGACGATCGCCATCTTCCACCGGGCCAGGACGAGGTAGTAGTCAAGGTCGTCGACCTGGCGACCGGAGACCTTGGCGTAGTGCTCGACGATCTGGTCGCGGGTGGGCATGCCCTGCAGGTCGACGTAACCCGACGTGGGTTCAGACGTGTCGTCCGGCCAACTCATGATCATCCAGGCCAGGTCCAGCTTCGGGTCACCGACGGTACCCATCTCCCAGTCGACCAGCGCGGCCAGCTTCGCCGGGACCTCGTTCTTGAACATGACGTTGGCGAACTGGTAGTCGCCGTGCATCAGGCCGGGGATGTAGTCGAGCGGCCGGTGGCCCCGCAGCCACTCGGTGACCGTGTCCATGCCGTCGAGCTCACGGGCCTTGATCCTGTTGAAGAAACGCAGCCAGCGGTCGACCTGGCGCTCGTGGAAGCCGTCCGGACGGCCCAGGGTCTGCAGCCCCTTGGCCTGCCAGTCGACCTTCGACAGCAGCGCGATGCCCTCGGCCAGCTGATAGCCCAGGCCCTTGCGCAGCTCCAGGTCGCTGTTGAACGGCTCGGGCCACTTGCGGTCCTTCATGCTCATCGGCGACCAGCCGTCGACGAAGCCCATGAGGTAGAAGGTCCGGCCGAGCACCGACGAGTCGGTGCAGACCGCCACGGCGGCGGTGTGCGGGACGTCGGTGCCGTCGAGCGCCTCGATGATCCGCCATTCCCGCACGATGCCGTTGTCCCGGTCGGCCGGCGCCGTGGCCGGTGGGATCCGGATGACGCACTGGAAGTCGCCGCGGGTCAGCAGGTAGATCTCGTTCTGCGTGCCGCCGGAGAGGAACTTGTGCTCCAGCGGGGCGCCCGCGCCGGGCAGCCCCTGGGCGTCCATCCAGGCGGCGAGCCGCTCGAAGTCGAGCGTGGTTTCGGTCTCGGTCTCGGCGCTCACAGGTTTCCCACCTCGTGCTCAAGGAACTTGGCGTACTTGGCCCGGGAGGCGTCGAGCTTGCCCGGGATCCACTCGGTCGGCCACATGCCCTCGGCCGGCTTGTAGTCGCGCAGGACCTGCTTGGCGACGGTCATCTTGTGGACCTCGGTCGGCCCGTCGGCCAGGCCCATCACGGCGGCGCCGTGGATGTACCGGAAGAACGGCATCTCGTTCGTGGTGCCGAGCGCGCCGTGGATCTGCATCGCCCGCCAGGCGATGTCGTGCAGGATGGTCGGCATGACGATCTTCGCCGTGGCGATGTCCTTGCGGACGCGCTTGTAGTCCTGGTACTTGTCGATCTCCCAGGCGACGTACATGACGAGCAGCCGGAACTGCAGCAGCTGCGCGTACGAGTCGGCGATGAAGCCCTGGACGAACTGCTTCTCCGCGAGCTTGCTGCCCGCGGTGGTGCGCGACAGCGCGCGCTCGCAGGTCATGTCCAGCAGCCGCTGCGCCTGGCCGATGGTGCGCATCGCGTGGTGGATGCGCCCGCCGCCGAGCCGGGTCTGGGCGATGGCGAACGCCTGGCCCTCGCCGCCGAGCAGCGCGGACTCGGGCACCCGCACGTCCTCGTAGTGGATGAGCGCGTGGAAGCCCTCGCCCAGTGGCTCGCCGAAAAGGCCGACGTTACGGACGATGTTGATGCCCGGCGTGTCGGCCGGCACCAGGAACATCGACATGCCTCGGTACGCGCTCACGTCGGGGTTCGTGACCACCATGACGATGAAGAAGCTCGCGGTCTTGGCGTTCGACGAGAAGTACTTCCACCCGTTGATGATCCACTCGCCGCCCTCCTTGTGGGCGCGGCAGGTGAACTGCGTCGGGTCCGCGCCGGCCTGCGGCTCGGTCATCGAGTAGCTGGAGAACATCTCGCCGTCGAGCAGCGGCCGGAGGTACTTCTCCTTCTGCTCCGGCGTGCCGTAGTGGGCGATGATCTCGGCGTTGCCGGTGTCCGGCGCCTGGCAGCCGAAGACGATCGGCGCCCAGGAGGAGCGGCCGAGGATCTCGTTGAGCAGCCCCAGCTTCTGCTGGCCGAAGCCCTGGCCGCCGAGCTCGGGGCTCAGGTGGGTCGCCCACAGGCCCTGGTCGCGGACCTGCTGCTTGAGCGGGTCGATGAGCTCCCGGCGCTTGTCGGTGAGCGGTACGAACTGCAGGTCCGGGAACGCGAGGTCAAGCGGCTCGACCTCGCTGCGGACGAACTCGTTCGCCCAGTCCAGCTTCTTCTGGTACTCGGGATCGGTCTCGAAGTCCCACGCCACGGTGTGTCCTTCCTGGTCGTCTTCGCCAGAATACGATTCTGACAATGCCGAACACAAGTTTGGATCTTCGGAACGCCTGCCGGAACGAAGATCCTCGGCCATGGCCGAGGCGGGCCGCCTCAGACCGGTAGGCGGGCGAGCAGCGCGCCGACGTCCTCGAGCGAGCGCAGAGTGTCGTTGAGGTGCGTGCACGTCGTGACCCCGGTGAAGGTGTCCCGCACCTCGCGGCGCAACCCGTCCGGGCGCTGTCCCACCAGGCGGCCAGCGCTGGCCAGCGCGAGCGGGCACTCCGGCCACGGCAGCGCGCCGAACTCCGCCGTGCACGCCGTGAACGTCGTCGTCGCCGGGTCGAGCGTGGCGTGCACGGTGTACTCGTGCACCGCGGTCTCGACGCCGTCCGGATCGACGTGGCTGTCGCGGAAGAAGCACTCGGCCCGCGCCTCGGCGCCCGCCCGCCAGACGTCGAGCCGACGGCGCCGGCGCATCCCGTGCGCCGGCAGCGGCGCCACCTCGTGCCAGCCGTCCGGGTCGTCGCCCTCGATCGGCGGCACCGGCGGCCCGAACGGGGCCGGCACCCGCCCGGTGGCCTCGATCCCGCGGATGATCGTGCCGTCGGTGACCCAGCCGGCGCACAGGTCCGGGTACTGCGAGGCCATTCCCTGCCGCCACTGCGGGAAGGGCCCAGGCGCCACCCACTGGGTGGCGTAGCCGCTGACCAGCACCGCCGTAGGCAGGTCGTCGAGCAGCTGGAAGCGGACCGAGTGGCTGGCGCGCTCGTCGGGCAGGGCGGCGTAGACCGCCTGCCGGAAGCCCGAAGCCGCCCGGACGCCGACGAGCGCCGCGAGCCGTGGCTCGTCCGGGTCGAAGCCGATCCGGGTGACCTCCCGGCGGGGGAAGGCGATCTCGGCGTCGAGGCGCGCCGCGTCCAGGACGGTCAGGGCGCCGTCGGCCTCGACACGCACGTCCCGGCCACGCGCGTCCAGCATCACGGGACCGGACAGGCCGGCGGGCCGCAGCGAGTCGTGCGTCGTCGTCCGGCGCACGAGCCCTGGCCGTGGCGGCGGCGTCGAGAGCGCCGGGCCGGTGGGCGACGCCGGGCCGGTCATCGCGCGGCCGTTCGGCTGGGCTGACGTGCTCATGCGCGGATCACTCCTCGCTCGACGGGGCCCCGGAAAGCCCGCGGCTACGAGATCCGGTCGGGCTGGGCGTAGGCGAGGAGGGCCTCGCGGTCCTCGGCGAGGGCGAAGCCGTCGGCGACGAGCCGGTCGACGGCGGCGGTGTAACGCGCCAGGTAGTGCGCGCGCGACGGGTAGAGCTCGGCGACCCGCGCGGCCGGCAGCGCGATCGTCGAGCCGAACAGCTGGCAGATCACCGACGGGTTCGGGCCGGGGATGCCGGACAGCACGTCGACCGGCACGTCGACCGGTGGCGTGCGGATCCCGCCGAGCGCGATGCCGTCGCCGTCGCGGACGATCTCGCCGCCCGCGGTCGTTATCCGCGGCGAGGCGGGCGGCGGAGTGCCGCCGCGCGCCCAGGTCTCCAGCGCGCGCAGCGCGGCCTTGACGACGACGTGCATCGGGGCGTCGTTGACGTCGACGCCGCAGCCGAGCAGGTCGGCGAACGGGCCGACGGTGTGCTGGTCGGCGTGGGCGGCGCCGGCGACCTCCCACGTGCGGACGTGCTCGAGGTCGTCCTGGCGGGAGCCGAGCGAGTGCAGCACCTGGTTCAGGTCGCCCTCGGCCTGGACGATGAGTACCGGGGTGGTGGTGTCCTCCCGGACGAGCACCGGGCTGGTCGCGGTCAGCGCGTGCAGGCCCGCCGGCTGACCAGGAGCGGCGAGGTTCAGCGCGCCCAGCCCGCGGCTGTGCAGCAGGTAGCCGTCGAACAGCCCGCGGACGAGCGGCTCGACCCCGTTGACGTAGGTGACCATCGCGTAGGCGGACTGGGACTGGCCGGCGGCGAGCACGAGCCGCGGGGTGAGACCCCCCAGCAGCGTCCCGTCGCGGACCGAGCGGGCCGTCTGGGTGAACAGGTCGAACGCGAACCCGTCGCCGGGGTGGACGAGCGAGCCGTAGCGCTCCGGGTCGGTGCCCACGAGTCCGGGCGCGTCGGCGCCCTCGACGGGCGAGGCGAGCACGGGGCCGCCCGCGACTCCGATGAGCTGGGCCGACACGCCGACCCAGGCGTGGCCGCGGCGGGTGATCTCCTCGTGGTTGGTCGCCCAGATGACGTCGGCGTCGTGGCCGGAGCTGACGTTGAGCCACTCGACGACCGCGGTGCCGCTGAAGCGCTCGGCCGCGACCGGGCGGCGCACGACGACCCGGGTGCGGTAGGGCGCCGAGCCGGCGGGCCCGAACGTCCAGCGGCCGTCCGCCGAGAGTTCGCCGACGGCCCGGTAGGCGGTCGCCGTCCCTGCCGCGGCGAGCTCGTGCTCGACGTAGCCGACGGCCGCGACGTCGGCCGGTACCGGCGAGGCGAGCATGACCCCCTTGCCGCCGGTCAGCCCGACCAGCTCGGTCGGCGCCGCCAGGCTCACGCCGGGCGCCGGCTGTGCGCCCAGTACTGCTCCAGCCCCGGCTTGATGCTCCGGCTCACCAGCTCGATCCGCGGACCGTCGGTGCCCCGGTGGTAAGCCCAGTAGGGCTGCCCGTCCGGGCCGATGCCGGCGACCTCCAGCGGCATTCCCAGCGCGGCGAGCGCCGCGGAGTCGCCCGGCACGTCGTCCGACCAGTAGCCGAGGTGGTGCACGCCCGAGTCGGCGGGCACCCAGACGGTCCCGGGAATGGGCCGGATGACCTCGAGGCGGGGCTCGTTCACCGAGTAGGAGAAACGCGTCGTGACGGTGGTGTCCACGGGGCCGTCCGGGGTGATGATCCGTACCGCCACGTCGCTCACCAGCTCGTCGCACCACTCGAAGCCGAACAGCTTCGTCAGCCGGTCGAGGGTGCCCTCGAAGTCCTCGACGATGACCCCGGCGTGGAACTGGTCCTCTGGCCGTAGCGTCGTCACAGCTCCACCACCACTCGGATAGCGCCTGTCGTCTTGTCGCCCGCCACCCGGAACGCCTCGGCGGCGTCCTCGAGCGGAAACCGGTGCGTGATCAGCGTCTTGGGGATTTCGGGATTCTCCGCCAGCATTGCCGCGACCTCCGCCAGCTCGGTCACGCTACCGCCAGCGCCGTCGTCGTGCGTGCAGTAGCCCACGGACGGGATGACGCGGGCCTCCAGGTGGAACAGGGTGCTCCAGGCGATCTCGACCGGGCCCATGTGGACGGCGACCGAGACCACGGTTCCGCGCGGGCCGACGAGCTCGATCGCGCGGGCGAGGCTCTCCGTGGTGCCGGCGGCGTCGAGGACGACGTCGTAGCGGCCGTCCGCGCCGATCCGCGCACCCAGGCGCTCACCCGCCTCGGCCTGGTGGCGGTGGCGCGCGTCGAGCGTGACCTCGGGGGCGCCGAGCCTGCGGGCACCGGCGACGGCCAGCAGGCCGAGAGCGCCCGCGCCGACGACCGCCACGCTGGTGTCCTTGCCGGTGCCGGCGAGGCGCAGCGCGTGCCAGGAGACGGCGGCCGGCTCGGCGAGGGAGGCGTCCGTGACGGCGAGCCCGTCGGGGACCGGCACGAGCCGGGGGCTCGGGGCGCGGAACTGCTCGGCCATGCCGCCGTCGGCGTTGGCGCCCAGCGCTCGGGTGAAATGGACTGGGCAGAGGTTGTACCGGCCGATCTGGCACTGGTCGCACGTGCCGCAGCCGAACACCGCCTCGACGATGACCGGCGTGCCGTCGGCGCGGACTCCGGCGAGCTCGTGGCCGACGACCTGGCTCAGGCCGTATCTGAGGTACATGAGGTCCGAGCTGCAGATGCTCGCGGACTTCATCGTCAACAGCTCGTCGCCCTCGCCTGGCGGTAGGTCGACGTCGATGACCGACACGGCGCCGCCCGCCGAACGGACAGCCTTCATGAGTGCGCTCCCTGACTGGGCTGGGGAATCGGTGGTTGGGCCGCCCGCAGGCAGAAGGCGGTGACCTGGTCGATCTCGGCGTCGGTGGGTTCGTTCCGTCGCCACAGGAAGTCCGACAACGCGCCGAAGACGGCGAACGCGGCCAGCGTCGCGTCCGGCTCGGGGTGCCCGCTGCCCAGCGCGGCGAACGGCGCGCGCAGCAGCACCGACATCGACCCGGCGGCCGGGTGGAGGCCGGGAGTGGCGTTCCTGGTGCTGCTCCCGTTCCACATCACGGCCAGCGTCGACGCGGCCACCTCGCCCCTGGCCTGCCCGAGCACGGCCTCCACCCAGCGGCGCACCTGGCCCGCGGGCGTCGGCTCCTTGCTCATCTGGTGGGCGGTGTAGCTGGCCAGCCGCTCGCTCCCGTCCTCGATCAGCGCGGTGACCAGCGCGTCCTTGGACGGGAAGTGGCGGTAGAACGCGTCGTTGGACAGTCCCGCCTCGGCGACGATGTCGGCGACCCGGGGGCGTGATGAGATGCCGTTGCGCCGGATCACCTCTAAACCGGCGTCGAGCAGCCGGCGCACCTCGTTCGTGTAGCCGGCGGTGCGCGCGGCGAGCGTGCGCGCCGCCGTGCGGGCGGCGACGTCGCCGGCCGGCTGGGACTGGATACCCGGTGCCGCCACGGACGGGTCGCCCGGTGTCGCCGCGGGCGTGCCGCCCGGCGCCTCGGAAGGCGGGGAACCCGGCGTCACCGCCAGGAGCCGATCTGCGTTCTGCGTCATCAGAACAGGATTCTGGCATGTCGGGTGGGCGAAGTCACCCCATGTCGCGGCCGGTGGCGCTTTCGCTTCTCGAATGTGCGTGATACATATTATGTGCATCGTGCATATCTATGGTGCCGCACCAACGGGAGGGCCCATGAGCGCCAGCAAGACCACCGGCACCGCCCCGGCCAGCGTGGCGGGTCGCACGGCGCGGGCGAACACCCTCGTCGCGGTCCTCGCGGCCGCGGGCACCGCGATGTCGCTGATGCAGACGCTGATGGTGCCGCTGATCCCGAAGCTGCCGACGCTGCTGCACACCTCGTCCTCCAACGCCTTCTGGGCGATCACCGCCACCCTGCTCGTCGGGGCGATCGCCAACCCGCTGTTCGGCCGCCTCGGCGACCTGTTCGGCAAGCGGCGGCTGTTGCTGATCGCCCTGGGCACCCAGACCGTGGGCGCGCTGATCTGCGCGCTGAGCTCGTCGATCGTGCCGATGGTCGTGGGCCGCGGGCTGCAGGGCATCGGCTTCGCCACCATCCCGCTCGGCGTGAGCATCCTGCGCGACCTGCTGCCGCCCAAGCGGATGGTCTCCGCGATGGCGATCATGAGCTCCTCGCTCGGCGTCGGCGGCGCGCTCGGCCTGCCGATCGGCGCGGTGGTCGCCCAGAACGCCGACTGGCACGTGCTGTTCTGGGGCTCCGCCGTGATCGGCCTGCTGCTGGGCGCCCTCGTCGCCGTCCTGGTCCCCGAGTCGCCGGTGCGCGGCGTCGGTGGCTTCGACGTGCCGGGCACGGTCCTGCTGTCGGTCGGTCTGGTCGGCGTGCTGCTCGCCGTGTCGAAGGGCGGCGACTGGGGCTGGGCGAGCCTCACCACGCTGGGCCTGCTCGCCGGTGGCGTCGTCGTCCTGCTCGCCTGGGGCGCGTTCGAGCTGCGCGTCGACAGCCCGCTGATCGACCTGCGCACCATGAGCCGGCGCCCCGTGCTGCTCACCAACATCGCTTCCGTGGCGCTGGGCTTCGGGATGTACGCGCAGTCGCTGATCGCTCCGCAGCTGATGCAGCTGCCGAAGGCCACGGGCTACGGCCTCGGCCAGTCGCTGCTCGCCACCGGACTGTGGATGGCGCCGGCGGGCCTCGCGATGATGGTCGTCTCGCCGTTCGCCGGTCGGCTGATCTCCGGGCGCGGCCCGCGGGTCGCCCTGGCCGCCGGCGCCGTCGTCGTGGCCGCCGGCTACGTGCTCGCGCTCCCGCTGATGGGCAGCCCCGCCGGGGTGCTCGCGTTCTGCGCCGTGATCAGCGCCGGCGTCGGCCTCTCGTACGCGGCGATGCCCACCCTGATCATGCGGTCGGTGCCGGCCGAGGAGGGCGCGGCCGCGAACGGCCTGAACACGCTGATGCGCTCGATCGGCACCTCCGGCGCGAGCGCGGTGCTTGGCACGGTGATGTCGAGCATGACGACCACGGTCGGCTCGGCGGTTCTCCCGTCGGAGAGCGGCCTGCGGGTCGGCCTGCTGATCGGTGGCGGGGCGGCGCTGGCGAGCTGCGTCATCGCCCTCGCCCTCCCGCGCAGGATCGCGGACGCCCCGGCCCCGGCTGTCCCGGCTGTCCCGGCTCAGGTTGTCCCGGCCCCGGGCGTCTCGGCCATGCCCGCGCCGCGGGTCGCGTCCGAGCGGACGGCCGCGGAGCAGGTCGCGGCGGTCACCGCGATCGACTAACCGGGAAGCAGCCGACCGGCTGGGAGATGGCCAGGATCCGCTGACGGGCGGGGGCGTGTTTCGCGCCCCCGCCTCGCCTTTCCCCGCCTCAGCTGTTGCGGGCGCCGCGGGGGACGTCGCGGAACGCCAGGCCCCGGTCGAGCGCGGCCTCGCGGGGCATGCCGAGAACCCGCTCGCTGATGACGTTGCGGGCCATCTCGGTGGTGCCGCCGCCGATCGTCGCGGTCTGGCGCATCAGGAAGTCCTGGCCAACGTCGAACACGGCGCCGTCACTCTCCACCCAGGCCGCGCCCCGGTCGCCGACGATGTCGAACGCGTTGGTCATGTGCTGGGTCGCGGTGACGCCGGCGAACAGCCGCGCGATCGCCGCCGACTGGTCCGACAGCTTGCCGGTCGTCATGCCGACGGCGAGCCGCGGCTGCAGCGCGCTCCCGACCAGGTCCAGCACCCGGCTCTCGCCGATCAGGTCCCGCACCACCGGGTCCTCGAGCCGGCCGGCGTCGCGGGCGATGTCGAGCAGCCAGTCGGGCCCGATCCGGTGGTGCGCGCTCGTGCCGGGGCTGGTGACGTACGGCGAGTTGCTGGCCATCCGCTCGTGGAACATCCAGCGGGTGCCGATCGTCCAGCCGTCGTCGACGGCTCCGATGCGGTCGGAGTCGGGCACCCGGACGTCGGTCATGAACTCCTGGCAGAACTCCTTCAGCCCGTTGAGCATCTCGATCCGCTGCACGTCGACGCCCTGGGCGGTGAGCGGCAGGATGAAGACCGTGAGGCCGCGGTGCTTGGGGACGTCCCAGTTCGTCCGGGCCAGGCACAGGGCCCAGTCGGACCACCAGGCGCCGGTCGTCCAGATCTTCGAGCCGTTGAGCAGCCAGTCGTCGCCGTCGCGGACCGCGGAGGTGAGCGCCGCCGCCACGTCCGAGCCGCTGGACGGCTCGGACAGGAACTGCATCCAGATCTCCTCGCCCTTCAGCATGGCGGGGATGTGGGCGAGCTTCTGCTCCTCGGTGCCGAACTCCAGCAGCACCGCCGCGCACGGCGTCAGCGTCGGCACCTGGATGCGCTGCGGGTACTCATAGCCGTCGATCTCCTCGTCGAACGCCCGCTGATGGGCGACGGTGAGGCCCAGCCCGCCGTACTCGGCCGGGAAGCAGATGCCAGCGAGGCCGTTGTCGAAGAGCATCCGCTGCACCTCCCGCTCCCGGGCGGCGGCGGCCAGCTCCTCCTCGTCGGTCCGCGTCACCCGCAGAATGCCGACCTCCTCGTGCACCTCCAGCGGCCGCAGGTTGGCACGGATCCAGACGCGCGCCCTGGCCCGGAAGTCTTCGACGCTCTCGCCTGCGGCTGCGGCTGTGCCTTTGGCCGCGCCTGCGGCGGCGGACGTGCTCACGCGAGCTCCTTGAGGTTCTCGAAGATGCCGGTGACGCGGGCCCGGTGGCTCGCCGGGTTGCCGTGCAGCGCGCGGTTCAGCGTGACCCGGCGCAGATAGAAGTGCAGGTCGTGCTCGAAGGTCAGGCCGATACCGCCATGGATCTGGACGCAGTCCTGGACCAGCTCGGCGCCGTAGTCGCCGATGTAGGCCTTCGCGGCGCTGACCAGCTCGGCCGCCTCGGGCGCGCCGGCGTCGATCGCGGCCGTCGCCCGGTCGGTGATCGCGTGCGACGCCTCCAGCCACGTCTTCATGTCGGCGAACCGGTGCTTGAGTTCCTGGTAGGACGCGAGCGGCCGGCCGAACGAGTACCGCTCGAACGCCCACCGCACGGCCAGGTCGAACGCGGTCTGCATCGCGCCGACGCTCTCCGCGCAGCTCAGCGCCAGGACGGCCTGGAACTGGCGCTCGACCTGCTCGCCGACCTCGCCGAACTCACCGACGACAGCCGCGGCGGGCAGCCGGACCCCCTCGAACTGGACGACCCCGAACCGGCGGGTGAGATCGGCGGAGCGCATCGGGGTGACGGTCATCCCGGTGGCGTCGGCCGGTACCAGCACCTGGGCGAAGCCGGCGGTGCCGGCGACCCGCGCGGTGACGAGGATGTGGGCGGCCCGCGCGGCCGACTCGACCGGGCGGGCGGTGCCGTCGAGGACGACGTCGCCGCCGTCGGCGCGGACCTGGACCGTCACGCCAGCCGGCTCGCCGGGCACCCCGGGCTCGCCGAGCGCGCAGGTGGCCAGCGACGCGCCGGACAGGACAGCGTCCAGCGTCTCCGCGTGCGCGTCGCCGCCCCAGGTCGACAGCGCGAGCGCGACGACGTTGGCCGCGGCGAGCGGCCCGGGGGCGGCACGGGCGCCGAACTCGTGGGCGAGGATGGACAGGTCGACGAGCGGTCCGCCGCTGATCGAGCCGCCGCCCTGCTCCTCGCTGACGAGCAGGGAGGTCCAGCCGAGCTCCGCCCCGGCGCTCCAGTAGTCCGCCGAGAAGCCGGCCGGATCGTCACGCAGCCGGCGGATCACGTCCGGGGGCACCCGGTCGGTCAGGAAGCGCGCGGTCGCCTCCCGGAAGACCTCCTGGTCAGGGGTCAGCTCCAGCAGCATGGTCCAGTACCTCGATCCGCTCGTCGGGCCACGACGGTCCTGAGCAGCATCGTTGCGTGGCGCCAGCGACAGGTTCGCAAAGTGTCGACTTCGACGTCAAACTTCGCCAACGGGTGCGCCCGTCGGACTTCGTGAGGTAGAACACGGCCATGACGGGACGGTTCGACGGCAAGGTGACGCTCATCACCGGCGCTGGGTCCGGCATGGGCCGCGCCATCACCATCCGGCTGGCGAGCGAGGGCGCGTCGGTGCTCGCGGTCGACATCGACGAGGGCTCACTGGCCGAGACCAAGGGGTTGGCGAGCGGGACGGTGTCGGTCCGGGTCGTCGACGTCGCGGACCCGGCCGCGTGCGCCGAGGCGGTGGCGGCGGCGGTGTCGGAGTTCGGGCGCCTCGACGTACTGGGCAACGTCGCCGGGATCTACCGCCCGGCGCACACCACCGAGACGTCGGTCGAGCTGTACCGGCGGACGCTGGCGGTGAACCTCGACGGCCCGTTCTTCCTGTCGCAGGCCGCGATCCCGCACCTGCTGGCGGCCGGCGGCACGATCATCAACATCGCGTCCAACGCCGGGGTCCAGGGCGTTCCCTACTCGGCGGCCTACGCCGCGAGCAAGGGCGGCCTCATCCAGCTGACGAAGTCGCTCGCGGTCGAGTTCATCAAGACGCCGCTGCGGGTGAACGCGATCGCGCCGGCCGGCACCCTGACCAACATCGCCAGAACCGTGACGTTCCCCGAGGACCGGGACCCGGACCTCGCCCGCCGGATGGCCGGCTACCGCGGCGTCGCCATGCCCGAGGAGATCGCGGCGCTGTTCGCCTTCCTCGCGTCGGGCGAGGCGAAGTCGATCACCGGCGCCGTCTACGCCGTCGACAACGGMCTGACCGTCAGCTGACCGTCGGCCGGAGGGGCGGAGGAGGKGCGAAAACGCTCTTCCTCGCGCCTCTGGCGAACATTACGAGGAGCATCGATGGACCTGCAGGCGCTCGCCGACAAGCTCGAGATCCAGGAGCAGCTGGCGCGGTATGCCCGTGGCGTGGACACGAACGACTTCGACCTGTGGAAGTCGGTGTTCACCCCCGAGGCGGTCATCGACTACACGTCGACGTCGAGCACGCTGCCCGTCGGCAAGCGCGACGAGATGGCGGCCTGGCTCGAGCGGGGCCTCGGCCAGACACCCTGGAAGATCCACTACGTCACCAACGTGGAGATCGACCTCGACGGCGACCGCGCCAAGGTGATCGCCCAGTTCTACAACCCGATGCAGCTGCCMGGCCTGGCCGAGCCGAGCTTCTGCGGCGGCTACTACTTCCATGACTTCGTGCGCACGCCGGACGGCTGGAAGAGCGAGAAGCTCACCGAGAAGCTCGTCTGGTTCGTCAACAAGCCGGCCGACGTGCGCTGACCAGGGCCACGGCGGTCGTGGGCTCGGTCAGTGGCCGCTCATGCCGCCGTCTACCGCCAGGGTCGTTCCGGTGATGAACGAGGCGCCGTCGCCGGCGAGGAACACGACGGCGGCGTCGAGCTCGTGCTGCTCGCCGAGCCGGCCCAGCGGGCTGGTGTTGGTGATGAACGTCATCAGCTGGTCCTGCGGGATGTCCGCGGTCATCTCGCTGGCGAAGTAGCCAGGCGCGATGGCGTTGACCCGGATTCCCTTGCGGCCGGACCACTGCTGCGCCAGGTCGCGGGTCAGGCCGATCAGCCCGGCCTTGCTGGCGGCGTAGGCGGCCTGCGGGGCGTAGGACTTGACGAGTCCGAGGACGCTGGAGATGTTGATGATGCTGGAGCCTGGTCGCATCACCCGGGCGCACGCCTGCGCGGCCCAGTAGGCGCCGTTGAGGTTCACGTCGATGACCTGGCGGAACTCGTCGGGCTTTTCGCGCAGGGCGGGCACCGCGGTGCCGATGCCGGCGTTGTTGACCAGGATGTCGACCCGGCCGAACTCGGCGACCGCCGCCTCGGCGAGGGCGGTGCACTGGTCGGGGTCGCTGACGTCGGTGGCGACCGTGAGCGCTCGCCGCCCCGTCGCCCGCACCTCCTCGGCGATCTTGTCGAGCCGGTCGGCCCGGCGGGCCGCGAGGACGACGTCGGCGCCGGCCTGGCCGAGCGCGCGGGCGAAACCGGCGCCGAGACCGGAGCTCGCGCCGGTGACGACGGCGACCCGGCCGTCCAGCCGGAACAGGTCCAGAACGTTGATCATGACTTGGCTGGTTCCCTTCCGAGCGCGCGAAGGCCGGCCGCGGCCAGCGGCGCCGTCGCCTCGCCGACCAGCTCGAACCCGTCGCCGCGGGTCACACCTTGCAGGTAGCGGGCGTAGATGCCCTCCGCGATGACCGCCACCTTGAAGTAGCCCAGCGCGAGGTAGAACGCGAAGTTGCTCAGGTCCCGGCCGGTGAGCGTGGCGTAGCGGTCGAGCAGGGCGTCCGCGCCGGGCAGCCGCGGGCTGGTCGACGCCGCGGAGCCGGCGAGCACCGGGGCGAACGCCGGGTCCGAGTAGGCGATGTGCACGCCCAGGTCGGCGAGCGGGTCGCCGAGCGCGGCCATCTCCCAGTCGACGACCGCTCGGATGACGGCCGGGTCGTCGGGGGACAGGATCACGTTGTCGACGCGGAAGTCGCCGTGCAGGACCGACGCGCCGGACTCCACCGGCTGGGTCGCGGCGAGCCCCGCGTGCAGGGCGTCGATGTCGGGCAGTTCCCGGGTGCCGACCCGTCGCCACTGGTCGTTCCACCGCCGGATCTGGCGGCCCAGATAGCCCTGCGGGCGGCCGAACGCCCCCAGGCCGATCGCCTCGGGGTCGAGGGCGTGCAGCCGGGCCAGCACGTCGATCAGCGCGTACGCGCAGCGGTCGATGTCCGCCTGGGGCAGGGCGTGCAGCTCGTCCTCGGTGCGGATGACCGGTCCGGTGACGTACTCGACGAGGGCGAAGGGCACGCCCAGCGTCTCGCCCTCGTCATGGGCGACGGCGTTGGCCACGGGGACGTCGGTCCCGGACAGCGCCGCCATCACCCGGTACTCGCGCAGCACGTCGTGCGCCGACGGGGTGAGCCCGCCCAGCGGCGGCCGGCGCAGCACCCAGCGCGACGTCCCGTCGGTGAGCAGGTAGGTCAGGTTCGACCGGCCTCCGGCCAGGAGCCTGGCGTCCAGGTTGCCCTGGAACTCAGGCACCTGAAGGGCGAGGAACCGCTCAAGCGCGGGAAGGTCGAGCCCTTCGACGGCGGTGGGGCTCATCGGGCCGCCGCCGGGGTGTGCCGGCGCAGGACCCGGCGGGCGATGGCCCACCGGTGCGTCTCGGACGGCCCGTCGTAGATCCGGAACGGGCGAACCTCACGCAGGAACCGGCCGAGCGGGATGTCGCCCGAGACCCCGAGCGAACCGCAGATCTGCAGCGAGCGGTCCACCACCCGCCAGATCGCCTCGGCGCAGAACGTCTTGGCTATCGCCGTCGACTGGGCGCCCGAGCGGCCCTGGTCCAGCTCCCAGCTCGCCTGCAGGATGAGGCCCCGCGCGGCGGCGATGTCGATCTCGCTGTCGGCGATCATCTGCTGCACCATGCCCAGCTCGCCCAGCCGGGAGCCGAACAGCTCGCGCTCGCCGGCCCGGCGGACCGCGATGTCGCGGGCATGGTTGGCGATGCCGAGCCAGCGCATGCAGTGCGTCATCCTGGCCGGGCCGAGGCGGACCTGCGCGTAGCGGAATCCCTCGTCGACCTCGCCGAGCACGGCGTCGTCGGGCACGTCGCAGTTGTCGAAGAGCACCTCGGCGTGGCCGCCGTAGAAGGTCTGGTCGAGGGTCTCGATGTGCCGCACGATCTTCATGCCGGGGTTGTCCGCGTCGACCAGGAACATCGTCGCGCCGCCCTCGGCCCCAGGCTCGCCCGACGTGCGGGCCATGCAGATCGCGAACCCCGTGCCGTCGGCACCGGTGATGAACCACTTGCGACCGTTGATGCGCCACCCGCCGCTGATCCGCTCGGCACGGGTGGCCAGCGCGCGGGGGTCCGAGCCGGCTCCCGGCGCGGGCTCGGTCATCGCGAAGCAGGACCTGATCTCGCCGGTCGCCAGCGGGCGAAGGTAGCGCTCCTTCTGCTCCGGCGTCGCGATCAGCTCCAGCATGTGCATGTTGCCCTCGTCGGGAGCGGCGATGTTGAGGGCGAGCGGGCCGAGCAGGGCGTACCCGGCCTCCTCGAACACGGCGGCCCGGCCGCGCATGTCGAGCCCGTGACCGCCGTACTCGGCGGCGACGTGCGGGGCGAACAGGCCCGCGCCGCGGGCCGCGTCCTGCAGCTCGCGGCGCACCGCCTCCGACGGCGTGCCGGCCGGGTGGCGCGCCTCGACCGGGAGCACCACCTCGCGGACGAACCGCGCGGTCCGCTCGGCGAGGTCGGCGACGGCCGGTTCGGGGGAGAGGTCGATGGTCATGAGGCTCCTCAGTGCTTCCGAGGGTAGGGGCCGCCGGAGGTGCGAAGGAGGGGCATTTTCACACCTCCTTTGGCCCTCAGCCGCGGGGCAGGCCGAGCACCCGCTCGGCGATGACGTTCCGCTGGATCTCCGACGTGCCGCCGGCGATCGTGCCCCCGAACGTGCGGGCGTACCGCTCGAACCAGCTGCCGAGATAGTCCATCGCGGTCAGGTGCGACTCCGGGCCGGTGCGTGTCGGGTGGTCGAGCGCCGCGATGCCCGCCGCCTCGAACGCCGCCTCCGTGCCTGCCTGCGCCGCCTCGGACCCGAACAGCTTCAGCACCGACAGGGCGGCGACGTCCTGCTCGCCGCGGTCCTCCCTGGAGAGCGCCGCCGACCCCATCCAACGCAGCGCGTGGGCGTCCATCACCAGGGTGGCGTAGCGGTCCTTGTCGAGCGTCGTGACCGGGTGGAAGTCCTCGACCAGGTCCGCCAGTCGCTCGGCGAACAGCATCCACAGCAGGGTGCGCTCATGCCCGAGCGAGCCGTTGGCGACCTTCCAGCCGCCGCCCAGCTCGCCGATCAGGTTCTCCGCCGGCACGCGGGCGTTGTCGAAGAAGACCTCGTTGAAGTCAAGGTCGTCCGGGCTGGTGATCGACCCAAACGGCCGTCGGGTCACCCCGGGGGTGTCGGTCGGGATCAGCAGGACGCTGATGCCCTTGTGCTTGGGCGCGTCCGGGTCGGTGCGCACGAAGGCCAGCAGGACATCCGCGTCGTGCGCGCCCGACGTCCACACCTTCTGCCCGTTGACGACGAAGTGGTCGCCGTCCAGGATCGCCCGGGTTCGCAGCCCGGCGAGGTCGGAGCCGGCGCCCGGCTCGCTCATCCCGAGGGCACCGGTGATCTCGGCGCGCAGGAGCGGCACCGCCCAGCGGCGCTTCTGCTCCGGCGTGCCGAAGGTCAGTACGGAGGCCGCGATGATGCCGACGCCCTGCGGGTTGAAGCTGTGGGTGATCCGCCGCTTCGACAGCTCCTCGCGGTGGACGTACTGCTGGAGGATGGTCGCGCTCCGGCCGCCGAACTCGGGCGGGTTGCCGGGCAGCAGCCAGCCGGCGTCGAACTGGAGGCGCTGCCAGCGCCGGGCCCACTCCGGCACGTCGGCGCTGGAGCGCGACGCGCGGTCGGCCTCGTCGGCGCTGGGCGCGTTCGCATCGAGGAACGCCACGAACTCGGCGCGGAACTCCTCGACGTCGTCGTCAAACGTGAGCCGCACGGTGCTCGCCACCCTTCTCAGGAGCGCTGACGGAGGTATGCGAATGATCTTCTTTCGCACCTCCGGCGGCCCCCGTCCCCGGAGTCACTGACAGGCTTCCCTCGGCGACCAGGGATCGGTGCTCCTCGGCGATCAGAGATCGGTGCTCGTCCGCCCCGCCGAGGAGGGCCTCGCCGGCCTTGGCCCGCTTGAGGGCGAACTGGAGGTCGTTCTCCCAGGTGTAGCCCATGCCGCCGAACAGCTGCAGGCCGTGGCGGAACACAAGCGACTGGCATTCGCCGGCCGCCGCCTTCGCCATCGAGGCCGCGAGCCGGCGCCGCGGGTCGTCTTCCGCGATGGTCAGTGCCGCGAAGTAGGCCAGGGCCCGGGCGCGCTCGATCGCCACGTGCATGTCGGCCGCCTTGTGCTTGACCGCCTGGAACGAGCCGATCGGCACGCCGAACTGCTGGCGGGTCCTGGCATGGTCCAGCACCAGGTCGAGCACGCGCTGGCTGGCGCCGACCATGGTCATCGCCAGGCCGGTGAGGGCGTGCTCGCGGGCCTTCGCCGGGTCGGCGCCGGTCCGCGCGTCGGCGGTGACCCGGATGCCGGTCAGCGTGACCTCGGCGACGTGCAGCAACGGGTCGAAGATCGCGGCCCGCCGGGTCGTCACCGACGCGGCGGGGACGGCGAAGACTCCCTCGGTGGTGACGACGGCGAGCCAGTCGGCCCGGTCGCCGTCGAGCACGCGGTGCGCGGTGCCGTCGAGCACCCAGCCGTCGCCGTCGCGGCGGGCCGTGATCCCCTCGTGGACCGCGGTGCCGGTCTGCGTCGGCTCGGCGACGTCGGGTGCCAGCGGCACGAACTGGCTCATCGTCGCCAGGAACGGCGTCGGGTCGACGGCCCGGCCCAGCTCCTCCAGGACGATCCCGAGCTCGACGGTCTCGCTGGGATCGACGAGCTGGGTCCAGCCGAGGCTGGCGTAGGTCCGCCACAGGCCATCGGTGTCGGCCCCCGTGTCGGCGACGGCGCGGACCAGCGCGGGTGTGCACTCCTTGGTGAGCACGTCACGGACGGTGCTCTGCCATAGCCGTTGATCCTCGTTGAACTCAGACAGCATCCCGACCTCCGGAGTGGAACGCCGAGCAGATCAGGACATACGCCACCACGAGTTACCCTCCTACCGCACCGCGCTCTCGACGCGCGCAAGAACAGGACTTTCAACACATGCGGGAAAGGCGCAGGTCAGCGCCGCTCCGTCAGCCGCGGGCCCGGCTGCTCGCGCAGCACCGCCCGCTGGATCTTTCCGGTCGCGGTCTTCGGCAGCGCCGGGATGATGACGACGCGCCGCGGCCGCTTGTACGCCGCCAGGCGCTCCTTCGTGAAGGCGATGAGCTCGTCCTCGCTGGCCGTCGCGCCGGGGCGCAGCGAGACGTAGGCGGCCACCTGCTCGCCGCGGTACTCGTCCGGGAGGCCGACCACCGCGGCCTCGAAGACCGCCGGGTGCTCGTAGAGGACGTCCTCCACCTCGCGCGGCCAGACCTTGAAGCCGGAGGTGTTGATCTGGTCCTTGATCCGGTCGACGAGGTAGATCCAGCCCTCGGCGTCCATCACGGCCACGTCGCCGGTGTGCAGCCGGCCACCAGGCAACGCGTGCGCGGTCGCCTCGGGGTTGCGCCAGTACCCGGGAACCACCTGCGGCGCGGTGAAGACGAGCTCGCCCTCGGCGCCGGGCGGCTGGGACCTGTCCTCGGCATCGATGATCTCGACCGTCACGTTCGGCGCCGGGACGCCGATCGAGAGCGTGCCGCTCGGCTGGTGCACGGGGGCGGTGGCGCCGGGCGGCACGGCGATGCCGCCGCCCGTCGTCTCCGTCATGCCCCAGATGTTGTGCAGGTAGGGGCCGAAGCGGGCGCGGAACGCCTCGATCGTCGACGGCGGGATCGGCGCTCCGCCGGAGTAGAGCAGCCTGATCGTCCGGAAGTGCTCGGGGCCGGCCGCCGGCACCTGGAAGAAGGCGTTGAAGGCGGTGATCGAGCCGATCGTCGTGGTGACCCCGTGCTCGCGGAAGGCGTCGAGGACGACCGCGGGGTCGAAGCGCCCGCTCATGCTGAGGGTGGCGTCGTTCAGCAGCGCGATGCCGGCGTTGAGCGAGAGGCCGGTGATGTGGAACAGCGGCGCGATGGCGAACGAGACGTCGCCGGGTTCCAGGCCGAGCCAGTCGCCGTAGTTCAGCACCGCGTGCAGGTAGTTGCGGTGGGTGTTCAGCGCGCCCTTCGGCGGGCCGGTGGTCCCCGACGTGTAGGTGATGAACGCGGTGTCGTCGAGCTCCACCGCGACCGGTTCGGGGCGCTGCCCGCGCCGCGCGGCGAGGATGGCGCCGAGGTCGCCCTCCGGCGAAGGCGCCGGCTCCACCGGGTCCGGGAAGGCGCGTGGATCGTCGCGGGTCTGGAAGTCGCGCGACGAGGCGGAGAGCACCCAGCCGACCGTGCCGCCGGCGAGCGTCTCGCGGACCTCGGCGTCCGTGCCCCGGGCCGCGATGACCCCGGTGGTGCCCGAGTCGTCGATCAGGCGGCGCAGCTCCGGCCCGCGGTACATCGGGTTGAGTGGGACGGCGGTGGCGCCGGCCTTCCAGATCGCGAGCAGGCTGATCGGGTAGTAGGGCACGTTCTGCAGGTAGATGCCGACCCGGTCGCCCCGCCTGATGCCCCGGGCCTGGAGTTCGGCGGCCAGCGCGTCGGCGTGCGCGTCCAGCTCGGCCGCGGACAGCGAGCCGTCGAAGTAGCGCACCGCGGCCCGCTCGGGGTTCGCGGCGACCCGGGCCCGCCACGCCTCGACGACCGACCCGTGGGTGATCTCCGGCGAGGGGTCGACCCGCGCCGGGTACAGGGCCAGCCAGACAGGCAGGGGACCGGTCGACATCGATCACGTCCTCGGTGAGGGGGAGCCTCGTCCGTGCGTCCGGCCCGCGGGGTCATCGGGKGACGCACCGGCTGGGACGCCCGGGCAGGGTTGACGCGTCGGGCGCACGTTACTAGATTTTTCGCAGTTATTGAATATCTGGTTGCATATACTGCACGCGGTTGCCCGCTGTGCGGCGTCGTCGACTGCACGACGTCGTCTGCCGCGCTAGGGCACCTACTGCACAGCGTCGTCTACCGACACAACGGCGTCATCTACTGACACAGTTGCCGATCGGCGATGATCAGCACGGTGCCGATCACGGCGGCGGGTGAGCGCGCTGCGCGACACCCGCCGCACCCGGCACCCGCCTACCCGAGGAGTCGAGGTGTCCACTCAGGTCGGCACGGCACAGCCTGGCTCGCCGCTGCCCGCGGGCTCGGCGGACGTCGACGTCGCCGTCGTCGGCGCGGGCCCCTCCGGGCTGATGACCGCCAACCTTCTCGGCCTCTATGGGCTGCGCGTCGTGGTCCTCGAGGCGGGCCCGGCGCTCATCGACTTCCCCCGCGGCGTCGGGATGGACGACGAGACGCTGCGGACCTTCCAGGCGGTGGGCCTGGCCGACGACGTCCTGCCGCACACGATCCCGCACCAGGTGCTCGCCTTCGTCGACGCGAAGCAGCGCGACCTGGCCCGGCTCGCGCCGCCGACCGCGGAGTTCGGCTGGCCGCGGCGCAACGGCTTCGTCCAGCCGCTGGCCGACCGGGTGCTGTTCGAGGGCCTTGGGCGCTTCGACAACGTCGACGTGCGCTTCTCGTCCCGGGTCACGGGCTACGCGCAGGACGCCGACGGCGTGACCATCACCGTCGAGACGCCGGACGGCGAGCGGACGGTGCGGGCCGCCTACGCCGTCGGCGCGGACGGCGGCGCCAGCGTGACCCGCGAGACGCTGCTCGGTCTGCGCTTCGACGGCAGCACCGCCGACGCGCAGTGGTTCGTCATCGACATCCGCAACGACCCGCTCGGCCGCCCCGGCGCGTACGTCTGCTGCGACCCGAAGCGGCCCTACGTCTCGATCAGCATCCCGCACGGCATCCGCCGGTTCGAGTTCATGCTCAAGCCCGGCGAGACCGAGGCGGACGCGATGGCCGACGAGTTCCTCACCCGGCTGCTCGCGCCGATCATCCCGCCGACCGCGAAGGTCGACGTCATCCGCCGCCGGGTCTACAACCACCACGCCCGGCTCGCGGAGCACTTCCGCGTCGGGCGGATCTTCCTCGTCGGCGACGCGGCGCACATCATGCCGGTCTGGCAGGGGCAGGGCTACAACAGCGGCATCCGCGACGCGCTCAATCTGTCCTGGAAGATCGCGATGGTGCGCCAGGGGCTGGCGGGAGACCACCTGCTCGACACCTACGAGTCCGAGCGGCGCGACCACGCCCGCGCGATGATCGACCTGTCCCGCCGGGTGGGCCAGGCGGTCTCCGTGACCAACCGGTTCGCCGCGTTCGCGCGCGACCTGTTCTTCCGGGGACTCTCCGCCATCCCCAAGGCGAAGACCTACATCGTGACGATGAAGTTCAAGCCGATGCCGACGATGCGCGAGGGCGCGCTGACCCGGGTCGGCTCGGTGAGCGAGCCCAGCCCGGTGGGGCGGCTGTTCATCCAGCCGACCGTGAGCACGCGCGCCACCCCGTCGGCCAAGCTCGACGACGCCCTCGGCCCCTGGTTCGCCCTCGTCGCGTGGAACAACGACCCGCGTCAGATCCTGGACGACGACGCGCAGCGCAGGCTGGCCGGCGCCGGTGTCCGCCTGGTGGAGGCCCGCCCGGCCGTGCAGCTGCGCTGGAACGTCCCGACGCCGGACGGCGGCGAGCCCGACGACTCGGTGCTGGTCGTCGGCGACCTGGACGGCGCGCTCAAGCGCTGGTTCGACGCGCACCCGGAATCCGTGCTGTTGTTGCGTCCAGACCGCATCGTGGCGGGCGCGAGCGCCGCGCACGCCGCCTCTGACATGGTCAGGGCGTTCGGGGCCACCATCGGCATCCCCGAGGCGGTGGCCGCGGCGGTGCCGGAGGTGCCCGAGGCGGTGCCCGCTGTGGCCGCGCTGAGCGACGCGGTGGCCGCGCCGCCCGAGGCGGCGCCCGCCTCGGCGGCGACGGAGCCCGCGCTGAAGGAGAACGCATGACGCTGTGGACGGACCTGGCCGGCCTGGACTACACGGTCCGCCATGTTGACGTAGGGCACTGGTCGACCCGGGTGCTGGAGTGCGGTGCCGGGGAGCCGTTCGTCTTCATGCATGGCACCGGCGGGCATCTGGAGGCCTTCACCCGTAACCTGCGCGCCCTCAGCGCCAAGTACCGGGTCATCGCCTACGACTACCCGGGGCACGGGTGGACGACGACCACGACCAAGGACCTGGAGATCGACGACTACATCGATCACCTGGTCGGGCTGCTGGATGTCCTCGGCCTGGAGCGCGTTCACCTGTCGGGTGAGTCGCTCGGGGGCTGGGTCGCGGTCAAGTTCGCCGCCCGCTATCCCGAGCGCGTCGGTCGGCTCGTCCTCAATACCCCCGGCGGGACGATGGCTACGCCCGAGGTGATGGAGCGCATCCGGTCGCTGTCCCAGGCCGCGGCCGACGACCCGAGCGAGGAGCGCATCCGCGCCCGGCTGTCGTGGCTGATGGCCGACCCGRCCGCCTCGGTCACCGACGAGCTCGTCGCGATCCGCCGTGGCGTCTACAGCCGGCCCGGCTTCGCCGAGTCGATGCGACACATCCTTTGCCTGCAGGACCCGGAGGTCCGCCGCCGCAACCTCGTCGCCGACGAGGAGCTGGCCGCGATCACCGCGCCGACGCTGGTGGTCTGGACCAGCGACGACCCCTCCGGCCCGGCGAAGGCCGGCCTCGACATGGCCGAGCGCATCCCAGCCGGGGAGTTCCGCCTCATCAAGAACGCCGGCCACTGGCCCCAGTGGGAGCAGCAGGAGGAGTTCGACACGATCGCGCTGGAGTTCCTCGGGCGGGACAGCTTCCTGGGGCGGGACCGATGACCGCCACCACGACGTCCGTCGAGGCCGCCGCCGACCGGCTGGAGCTCGCGACCGCGTCCGGCATCCCCTGCGCCCCGATCACCGACCTGGTCCCCGCCGGCGACATCGACGCCGGCTACCAGGTGCAGCGGCGGCTCACCGAGCGCCGGCTCGCGGCGGGGGCGCGGATCATCGGGCGCAAGATCGGCCTCACGTCGGTCGCGGTGCAGACCCAGATCGGCGTCGACCGGCCCGACTTCGGCGTCCTGTTCGACGACATGAGCTACGYCGACGGCGAGCTGATCCCCGTCGGCCGGCTGTTGCAGCCGAAGGCCGAGGCGGAGGTCGCCTTCCTGCTCGGGCGCGACATCGACGACGCCTCCGACCCGGCGGCGGTCCGCGCCGCGGTGGAGCTGGCGTTTCCCGCGCTGGAGATCGTGGACAGCCGGATCGCGGACTGGAAGATCGGCATCACCGACACGGTCGCCGACAACGCGTCCTCCGGCGTCTTCGTGGTCGGCGCGGCGGGAACGCCGCTCGACGAGGTGGCGCCCATCGACGTGACGATGACGATGCGCCGCGGCGACGAGGTCGTCTCGACCGGCACCGGCCGCGACTRCCTGGGTGACCCGCTGAACGCGCTGGCCTGGCTCGCCGCGACCCTGATCGAGGTCGGGACGCCGCTGCGCGCGGGCGACCTCGTCCTCTCGGGTGCGCTCGGCCCAATGGTCTCCGTCTCGCCCGGCGACGTCTTCGTCGCCGACATCGCGCCGCTCGGCGCGGTGACGGCCCGGTTCTCAAGAAAGGACGAGGGATGACGGAGAAGACGGGGGTCGCGATCGTCGGCTCCGGCAACATCGGCACCGACCTGATGATCAAGATTCTGCGTGGGTCGACGAACCTGCGCGTGGTCGCGATGGTCGGCATCGACCCGAACTCGGACGGCCTCGCCCGCGCGGGCCGCCTCGGCGTCGCCACGACGGCCGAGGGCGTGGCCGGGCTGATCAAGATGCCCGAGTTCGGCGAGGTGGAGATCGTCCTCGACGCCACCAGCGCCGGCGCGCACATCGCGAACGCCAAGCTGCTGGAGCCCTACAACCTGCGCCTCGTCGACCTCACCCCGGCCGCGATCGGCCCCTTCGTGATCCCCGCGGTGAACTTCGAGGACCACCTCGACGCCCCGAACATCAACATGGTCACCTGCGGTGGCCAGGCCACGATCCCGATCGTGGCGGCGGTGTCCCGGGTGACCGAGGTGCCCTACGCCGAGATCGTCGCCTCGGTCTCGTCGAAGTCGGCCGGGCCGGGGACCCGGGCCAACATCGACGAGTTCACCGAGACCACCGCGCACGGCATCGAGCAGGTCGGCAAGGCCCGGCGCGGCAAGGCGATCATCATCCTCAACCCGGCCGAGCCGCCGCTCATCATGCGCGACACCGTCCTGTGCCTCATCGGCGGCGCCGACCACGAGCGGGTGCGGGCCTCGATCGAGGAGATGGTCGCCTCGGTGGCGACCTACGTCCCGGGCTACCGGCTCGTGCAGAAGGTCCAGTTCACGCCCGTCGACCCGGCCGAGGTGGCGACCCTGCTGCCCGCGGGCGCCGGGCCGGTCGACACCAAGGTCTCCGTGTTCCTGGAGGTCGAGGGCGCGGCCCACTACCTGCCCGCCTACGCGGGCAACCTCGACATCATGACCTCCGCCGCGATGCGCGTGGCGGAACGGATTGCCCAGCGCGCGAAGGCGGCGGCGTGATGACTGACTCCGCGACTACCGGCACCACGACGCCGGCCCCCACCGCGAAGCCCTACATCCAGGACGTGACGCTGCGGGACGGCATGCACGCGCTCCGGCACCGGATCACGCCGGAGCTGGTCGGCCGCATCGTCGACAACCTCGAGGCCGCTGGCGTCGGCGCGATCGAGATCGCGCACGGCGACGGCCTCGGCGGCGCGAGCCTGAACTACGGCCCGGGCAGCAACACCGACTGGGAGTGGATCGAGGCGGCCGCCGCGCACGTGAAGGACGCCGTCCTCACCACGCTGCTGCTCCCCGGCGTCGGCACGATCCACGACCTGCGCCGCGCCCACGACATGGGCGTCCGCTCGGTCCGGATCGCCACGCACTGCACCGAGGCCGACGTGGCCGCGCAGCACATCGCCGAGGCCCGCAACCTCGGCATGGACGTCTCGGGCTTCCTCATGATGGCGCACATGATCGGCTCGAAGGAGCTGGCCGAGCAGGCGCTGCTGATGGAGTCCTACGGCGCGCACTGCGTCTACATCACCGACTCCAGCGGGCGGCTCACGGTCAACGACATCCGTGAGCGGGTCCGTGCCTACCGCGAGGCGCTGCGGCCCGACACGCAGATCGGCATCCACGCGCACGAGAACCTCTCGCTCGCGGTCGCGAACTCGGTGGCCGCCGTGGAGGAGGGCGCCTTCCGGGTCGACGCCTCGCTGACCGGCCTCGGCGCCGGGGCCGGCAACGCCCCGATCGAGGCGTTGATCGCGGTGGCGAACATCCTGGGCTGGGAGACCGGCTGCGACCTGTTCGCGCTGCAGGACGCCGCGGAGGACATCGTCCGCCCGCTGCAGGACCGGCCGGTGCGCGTCGACCGTGAGACGCTGACCATCGGCTACGCCGGGGTGTACGGCAGCTTCCTGCGCCACGCCGAGATCGCCGCGGCGACGTACGGGGTGGACGCCCGCGAGATCCTCCTGGAGGCCGGCCGGCGCAAGCTCGTCGGCGGCCAGGAGGACATGCTCACCGACATCGCGCTCACCCTGCAGGCCCGGGCATCCTGAGCATCGGCATCGTCACAGCGCGCGCCGGCAGGGCGGCGCCGCGGCCGAAACTATGCTGAACAGCGTGCCGGAGTTGACGGCGAGCACGCCGAGCAAGGTGCGCGACGGGAACCAGACCCTGGCCAGGGGGCTGCGGGTGCTGCTCGCGATCGCCGACTCAAAGCAGGGGATGACCGTGCAGCARGTCGGCGACATGCTCGGCGTGCACCGGTCGATCGCCTACCGGGTGCTGCAGACCCTGGTCGACTTCGACCTCGCCGCCCGCAGCAGCGAGGGCACCTACATCCCGGGCGCCCGCCTCGCGACCCTGGCCGAGGCGTTCCTGCCCACCCTGCGCGACGCGACCGGCCCGGTCATGCGGTCGCTCGCCGACCGGCTGCAGTCGACGGTCATGCTCTTCGTCGCGCAGGGCGAGGACGCGGTCGCGATCGCGATGACGGAGCCGACGACGGCGTCGCACCACCTGGCCTTCCGGCCGGGCATGCGCACAMCGCTCACCCTGGGCGCGGCCGGCTACGCCATCCTGGCGTCCGACCCGCCCGCCGTGGGCGAGCCCGAGGAGGTCGCGGTGGCGCGCGATCGCGGCTTCGCCCGCAGTCACGCGGAGGTCGAGGCCGGCCAGTACGCCGTCGCGGCCTGGATCCCGATGACCGGGACCACGACCCGCGCCTGCCTGAACCTCATCACCTACCGCGAGGACGTCGCGGAGGCCGCCGGCCCGGAGATGCGCCGCGCCGCCGACAAGGTCGCCCACTCGCTACGCCGCCAGGCGTGAGCCGGGGCGGCCCGCGACCACCGCCCGCCCAAGGAACGCCCCTGTCGAGATCGCGGAACCGCCCCCGCCTCGGCGGTCGGCGGTCGGCGGTCGTCCCAGGTGGGACGACCGCCGGCTACTAGTAGTACTGCGAGCAGCTCCCCGCGGCGGCCACGGTGGCGTCCTGCGCCTCCCTGGTCGACAACGCCGCCCACGCCGCCGCGGAGTACCGCTGCTGAAGACCCGCCAGGACGCAGTTGCACCAGTCCGGGCTGTTGCCGCCGACGTTGATGCAACTTGACACGAAGCCTCCGAGTGACGGCTGCGATCCGCCGGCAGGGGCGGCGGTGGTCGGCGGTGGCGGTGGCTGGCTGGGGGCGGCTGCCGCGGCGGCGGTGGTCGGCTGCGGTTGTGGCTGGTTGGCGGCGGCCGCTGGAGCGGCCGTGGTCGGCTGTGGCTGTGGCTGGTTGGGCGCGGCTGGGGCGGCCGCGGCTGCCGCGGCGGCGGTGGTCGGCCGCGGTTGTGGCTGGTTGGGAGCGGCCGCGGCGGCCGTGGTCGGCCTGGCCCTGCTCGGGGTGGCCGCGGCGGCGACGGCTGGCCGGGTCGCGCGGGGGGTGGGGGTAACGCGTCGGGTCGGGACAGCCCTTGTCGTCGGGACAGCGCTTGGGGCCGAGGCCGCGCTCGATGAGGGGGCCGTGCTTGGGGCCGGGGCAGTACCGGGGTCCGTGGCCGTGGTGGAAGCAAGGGACTCGGCGGGCGTGGTCGCCGGGACCTCTGACGAGGTCAGTTCGGCGTCCTGGCTACAGGAGGTCAGCGTCATGCCGACGCCGGCCAGCAGGACCAGCGACGTCACGGTCCCGGCGGTCGACAGGGCGAGTCGCCTGCGCCTGGACGGTCGCGAGCCGTCGCCGAGGCGGACGCCCGAGCCGAGATCGTGCCGCCGAGGGCCGGTGGGCTCAGCGGGAGGATCCTGCCGGGGCCCGGGCCGACCAGGCGGCGAGGCAAGGCGCGTCGCGTCGCCCTCGTCTGGTTCTGACGCCCTCTCGAACTCGACCATTGGCCGTTGACCGCCCCACCTAAAAATGGGCGCCCGATATTTACGGTACGCCGCAGAGATGACACTTATAGCACTCGGCTGTGGCACTTGGCGCGGCAGGCCGAGCAGCCCGACCTCGCCCTAGCCGGCGTCGGGAAGACCGTCAGCGCTTGGCTTTCCGGCGTACCACCTGACCCCGGTATTTGCCCGCGAGACACCTGGCCGCCGAACGATCCGCCGTCGGAGCGTGAAGTGCCGCGAGCGGTCGTCAGACCACTGAACACCAACGGAAAGACACGGGACAGCGCTGACGAGGCGACGCGACAGCGAGTCTTGGCTTCAGCGACGACCAGATCGACTGGGTGCCGGATTCGCGCGGTCGGCGGAAGCGCGGCCMTTGCCCCGCGTGACACGTCCAGCAGCTGGMCCGTCGTGACGGCGGACCTGCACCTCCMAAAGATGGTCTGGTCACCCGGTTCGGCTCGTCAGAACTGGCCAAGCTCCCGCACGGGCAGCGCCGTACCGGCGACTCCCTCGTCGCGAAGATCGCGACACGCGCGCGATTGCTGGTCAGGCCGGAACATGAACCGGTAGCAGCGCGCCAGCCCCACTCAAGATCTCACCAGATCGTTGGGCCGTTCATGATCTGGTGGGATTTTCGGAGTCCCGGCTCCGAAAATCCCACCAGATCATCGACTGTTCAGGGTGGCCACCGCTGCCGGCAGGCTTGTCATGGTCAACGCAGCGCTCTTCAATCGGGAAGAAGCGGCCTGGTGTGGTAGAGATCAACACTTGGTCTGCGCAACCACACCAAACGCCACCCTCGATTTTGGGCAAGGCCTCCACCTGCGCGTTGGCGGCGACTACGACCTGCGGGTTTTCCTCAGGAGCGGCCGGGTTCGCGGTTGAGCTCGTGGCAGGTTCGGAAGTCGAAGAAACGCAGGCCGTCGATCACGGCGCCAGACTGGATCTCCTGCTGGGTCCAGGGGTGGGCGGAGTAGTCGTCCACCGCCACGCCGCCGTGGTCAAGTAGTAGTAGTGAGATCATCTTGTGGACCTCGGCGGTGCCGTCGATTCGGCTGGAGATGTCGATCGTCACGGCCCAGGTGGGGTGGTATCCGACAGCCCCTTCGACGACGGCGACGTCGTCGGGCTACCAGTCGATGAAGAGGTGTCCAGTCTGCTCGTCATCGATGTTGATGTAGAGGTTGCCGTCCAGCGTCCACGGATGGCGTTGCTGGTTCAGGAGTCGATCGAGTAAGGCGATGGTCTCTGCTCGCTTACCCGCCGGGAAGGCGAACACAGTGCGCACGGATCGGACTCTAGCCAGGCAGTTCGGTTCGGTGGCACCCACGAGCATTCAACTCGTGCGGCGTCCTCCGATTGGCGGCAGGAACGGCGTTGGCGGGCTGGCGCGCCGGGCCTTCGCCAGCACGATCGGTACCACCCCTGGGTTGCACACGCGAGAACGGCTCCACAGCCGACCGTTGAAGGAGACGCGGTCTCGGGCTGGCAGAGATCCACTCCGGGGATCGGTCTGGTGCCAGGATTGGTCGGTGCCTCTGGACGACTACTTCTCGGCTCCCGATGACGCGACAGCTCTTCGGGTGCTGGATCAGCTGGGCGGACCGGACCCGGTGTTGTTTGACGCGCTCGATCTCAAGAACCTCGACCCGCATCTCGCGGTGGGCAGCTTGGAAGCCGTCCTGACCGGCTGCACCCATGAAGAGGTAAGACACCGACCCCGTTTCTGCCAGTTGATTTCGTCGCCGGATGACGAGGGACAGTGGGTCGTGACCGTGACGGACAGCCTGCGTGACGCCTTGGCCGCGGTGGTTCCCGAAGATCTGCCCGAGCTCGCGTTCGCCTGGTCGGACGACTACGGGCACCCGGGTCTCACCCCTGAAGGCGCACTGGCGGTGCTACTCCAGCTGGCCGCCCTGGCCAGCCGGGCGCACTCAGCGGGTGACCATCTGTACTGCCGGATGGCCCTGTGACAGCGTTCTGACCACCGTGGGCCTGCTGCCGACTCCGAACGACCGCCACCGAGTCCGAGCCGCCGTCACCTCTCAGCGGCGCGCCCGGGCGGATCGGCGGACGACGGGGCCGTCCCTACCTGCCAAGATTAGATGAGACAGGCGGGTTCGGCGCGAACGCTACCGGGTAGACAAAGGTCCTCGTCGAGGAAGGTCAGGTTGGACGGTCCTCCGTGCAGGGATCTCGGCCTCGACGAGCGCGGCTGGCTAGGGCGCCGGGATCATCGCGCCGCCGATCAAACGACGCAAGCGACATCGACTGTGGACCTGGCAGATTTCGTACTGCTAAGATGATGATATTGGCGGCTTGTTAGCTGGCAATCTGTCGTTTCACAATCTGTCGTTTCACCCGGGAGTCGGCGTGGCCCTGCCCGTTCATCCTGTCCGGCCGGGCAACGAAGATCGGCTGGCCGGTGGGACTCTCGTACGCCTTCAGGTCCTTGGTCCGTTGCGGGTGTGGTGCGACGGTGTCGAAGTGAATGCCGGTCCCCGGCAACAGGCTTATCTGCTGGCCTTGCTGCTGGCCCGGGTGGGCAGGCCGGTCAGCACGAGCGAGCTGATGGACCTGATCTGGGACGACGAGGTCCCCGGCAGTGCGCTCAACGTCATCCATAAATACGTCGGCGCGTTGCGGCGACTGCTCGAACCCGCGGTCCCCGCCCGTACAAACGGTTCCTACCTGCACCGCCGCGGAAACGCCTACCTGTTCACCGCAGCCCCCGGCACCCTTGATCTCGTCACCTTCCGGGAACTCGTCGAGACGGCCAAGGAGGCCCTCGCACAGCAACGCCTTGAATTGGCGCTCGATCGCTATGTTGAATCGCTCGGCCTCTGGCGGGGCCGTGCGGGCGACGGTTTCACGCACAGGTCAACCGCGCTGCCGATCTTCGCCGCCATCGACGACGAGTTCTACGCCGCGTGCACTGAAGCGGCCGAACTGGCCGTGTCGCTGCGCCGACCGGCACGGGTGCTGACGGCGTTGCAGCTGGCCGCATCGATGGCGCCGTTCCACGAACCCGTCCAGACCAGCCTCATCTCCACCCTCGGGGCGGCGGGACGTCAGGCGGAGGCAACGTCGTTGTTCCGCGAGGTCCGCGCCCGCCTTGCCGACGAGCTCGGTATCGATCCTGGCCCGGAACTGCAAGCCGCACACCTGCGAGTGCTGTCRCAGCCCTCGGCGTCGCCGCTCGTGGCGCGTACGGACGGTGGGGGTGACGGYGCGTCGGTGCGAACGGCAGCTGGGCTGGTCGGCCGAGCCGAGGAACTCGCCCTACTGCGCCAATCCGTCGAGATGGCATTCACCGGCAGCCCAGCGCTCCGCATCGTCGAAGGYGAGCCGGGCGTGGGCAAGACCCGCCTGGTGCGAGAGATCGCCACCGAAGCGAGCCGGCGGGGCGCGCTGGTCGTGTGGGGTTCGTGTCTGGAAGGCGACGGAACACCGTCGATGTGGCCCTGGGAACAGACGCTCCGCCCGATTCTCGACAGCCTGCCCGCGCCGTTGCGGGAGAAGTGGCTCGCCAGTGAGGTCGGCGACCTCCTCGAATCGCGAGACGACGATTATGCGGCCGCGCCGGCGATTCTCGACAGCGGTGCGCAGTTCCGTCTGTTCGAGCAGGTCGTCACCGTCGTCGGGCAGGCCTCGGCGCCACGGCCCATGCTGCTGATCGTCGATGACCTGCAGTGGGCCGATGCCGCCTCGCTCCAGCTGTTCGGCCACCTGGCGGGCCGCCTGCCGGCCGGCACGGTGATCATCGGTGCGCTGCGCGATCGCGCACCCACACCCGGCTCCAGCCTGTCGCGGGTGCTGGCTGAGGCCAGCCGGCAGCCCGGCCACCGCAGGATCCGGCTCGGCCCGCTCGGCTTGACCGACGTGACCGAGCTCATCCGCCGCGAAACCGGCCACGATCCCGGTGCCGAGGTCGCCCGCGACATCCATGTCCGCACCGCTGGCAATCCGTTCTTCGTCCAGGAGCTGTCCCGGCTGCTCGGCGACGGCGGCTCGCTCGGCGACGGCGGCGCATCGCCACGGACCGGAGTGCCGGGCACCGTGCGAGACGTCGTCCGTGATCGGATGACCGGTCTCGACGACAGCGCTCACGGCCTGCTGCGCATCGCCGCGGTCATCGGCCGCGACGTGGGCCTCGACCTGCTCGCCCGCGCGATCGGCGTCGACATCGCGGACTGCCTCGAACGCCTCGAACCRCTGCAAGCACTCGGTCTCCTGGAGACCAAGCCGGAAGACCCTTTCTCGTGGCGCTTCGCGCACGACCTGGTCCGCGAGTCGGTCACCGAGACCACTGCGCGGCAGCAGGCCGTCCAGCTGCATCTGCGCGTCGCCGACGCCCTCGAAGACATCCATGCGGACGACGAGTCCGTCGCCGAACGCCTCGCCTACCACCTGCGGGGCGCCGGTCCCCTGGCCGACCCGGGGCGCACCGCGAAGGCACTGGCGCGCGCCGGTCGCCGCGCGGCGACCAAGCTCGCGTTCGCAGCCGCCTATCGGAACCTGGAATCGGCCGTCCAGATCGCCCGGACGGCAGGGCTGCTGGAGCTGGAACTGTCCGTCCTGTCGCTGCACAACCTCCTCGCCGTCGAGCCCCCGGGAATGGGTGGCTCGACGTACGATCTGTTGGAACGGGGCGCATATCTTGCCGGCAAACTCGGCCGCGAGACGGCCGCCGCCGAGTTTCTCTTTTTTCGAATGACCGGGGCCTACGTCAACACCGAGAAAGACCGTGGGATGTGGGCTCGCCGGCTGCATGAGCAAGGCCAGGCGTCCGCGGACCCGATCATCCAGGCGTACGGCCGGCAGGCCTGGGGCCTGCACAATTGGGACATCGGCGACATCGGCTCGGCGTATCAGTGTTTCAGCTGGCTAGGTCATACGACTGTGGACGGCGTTGCCTCGCTGCTCGCGAACTCGGCCGACCCGCACCCAGGGCCGGCTCAGGAAAGCCTGTATCACCTCGCCGGCCAGGTCGGGGGTGCCCCGATTCGACGCCGCCACGACCTCGGGCGTTGGCGGATCCCGGACGAGTGGTTCGGTTATCTGGCCGTGATCACCGCGCTGCAGGGCGATGTCGAGACGGCGCGGTCCCTGCTCGGCACGGTGTACCAGGCCGAGGGAGACACCTTTGAGATGTCGGGCTGGACCCGCTACCAAACCATGGCCGCCTCGATGGCCGGTGACGCGGCCTGGGCGATGCACGCGACCGAGCGGTGGGTCGCGGCCGACGCCGACCTTCCCGGCGTCGCGCAGGAAGCCTACATACGGCTGGACTGGTACTGGGCCCGTGCCCTCACCGGCGACGACCCGGCCGGCAACGCGGCCAAGGCCGAACATCTCCTGGCCGCGACCCTGGACGACCCGCCACGATGGGGCCTCGCCTACTGGTACGGACTGATCGCCGAGATGTGGCTGGCAGCCGAGATGCCCGACAAGGCCGCGACCGCCCTCGACCGGGCCGACCAGGCCATCAGGGCCCACGGCCAGCGCTATGCCGAAGGACTTCTCCTGTTGCTGCGCGCGCGCCTGCTGCACGCCCGCGGCGAACCCGTCGACGTCGTACGAGCCGCCGCCGCCGAAGCCCGGGTGCGATCCGGCGAACGGGGGGCCCACCTCTTCGCCCGCCGCGCCGAGAGGTTCCTGGCCGATCTCGAGACGCAGACCGGCGTGGCAACCGGATGAAGGGCCGGCTACGCGTCTCGGAGCAGGCCCAGGTCGGCCAGGCTGGCCGCGGTGTCCAGGATCGTCTCCTCGATCGGCTGGGGCGGCCAGCCCAGGACCTCGCGTGCTTTCGCGCTTGACGCCCGGCGGGCCACGCCTAGACGAGTAAGTCCTAACTCTGGGCGGGCTGTGGCCGGGCATGGAGAGAGGGCCTCCAAGGTCGAGTTGTGACGCAAGGCATGGAGACCCTCTTGACCGCACTGTACGTGAAGATCGATGACCGGATTGGAGCGAGGCGGCGGGCCGGGCGGCCACCGAGGCTGAGCGACTCCGAACTCGTCTGTCTCGCGGTCGCTCAGGCGTTGCTCGGTCACCGCTCGGAGGCGCGCTGGTTGCGCCACGCCCGTAAGCATCTGGCGGGGAGGCTTCCCTACCTGCCGGTCCAGTCCGGCTACAACCGGCGACTGAGGGCGGCGTTGCCCCTGGTCAAGGATGTGATCCGGACGGTTGCCGCGGACAGCGACTTCTGGTTCGACAACCACTGGATCACGGACGCGACTCCGGTTCCCTGCGGGATGTCCCGCCCGACCGTGCAGCGGTCGCAACTGGCTGGCTTGGCCGGCTACGGCTACTGCGCGTCGCACTCGCGGTTCTACTGGGGACTCAAGCTCTACCTGGTCTGCACCCCGACCGGCATGCCGATCCTGTGGGCACTGGCCACCCCGAAGATCGGGGAACGTGAGGTCCTCGCCGCGATGCTCGACCGCGACGCCGCCCTGATCACCGGGCGGGGCCGGATCCTGCTGATCGCCGATAAGGGACTCGCCTCGAAGGATCTCGAGAAGGCCCTCGCGAGCGAGACATCGACCTCTGCTTCGCCCCCACCGCAAGGACGAGGACATCCGTCCCGGCGAACCGATGCTCAAGAAAGTCCGCCAGCTTATGGAGTCGATCAACGACACCCTCAAAGGGCAGCTCGACCTGGAACAACTGGCGGACGCACGCCCGAGGGCGTCGGGGTCCGGGTCGCCCAGCGACTGTTGGCGATGGCCGCGGCGATCTGGCACAACAACAAGACCGCCGCACCCATCACCCGCTCCCTGATCGCCTACGACCACTGACCAGACTTCGGACTTACTCATCTAGGCGGCGTGACCTCCGGTGTACTGCGGCCAAGCGGTGCGCCATGTGCGACGCGGGGTTGGACCAGAACCTGGCCTGACTGAGAAAAGCTCCTGGTGAGACGCGCAACCTACGCCAACACGATTGGGTCGTTGTCCGCGTACAGCACCCGGGCATCCGGCGCGATCTCGACGGAGACGACCAGATACCAGAAGGCGACGTCGACCGACAGCAGCGCGATGGCGCCTCCGGACAGCAGCCATGCGGTGGCCCACCACCACCCCCACGTGGAGGTCACGTCCCGGCCCAGGCCGCCCAAGAAAGCCACCGAGGCCGCCGCCAACAGCACGAGGAATCCACGAACCGGGCCGCGCCTCCGTGCGAAGAGTGCCCCGCGGCCTCGGCCAGGGCGACGCCAACCATCGCTGTTCGCATGAATCACCTGCCGGAACGGGCACGGCACCACGTGTCATTGCCAGCGTCCTTCGAGCTGGAGCCGCCGTCCAGACATGCGTCAGCGGTCCGCCGGCCGCGGGGTCAGGATTTGCGGCCAAGGGCCCGTAGACGCTTACCTGAGCCTCGGTCGACTCGCCGCCCTGGGCGTCGGGCCGGGTCAGGACGCCCGAGGCTCGGGCATTCGTCGAGCCCGTTCCCCACCCGCCCACTCTGCCGGCCCGGTATGATCATGGGCTACCGGTCGGTCAGCATCGAGGGGGCGGAAATTAGAACCAAGGAACGTTCTCCCATCAAGATGCTCGCCGTGGGTATCGTACTTCTTGGGCTCTTTTTCATCGCGATCGGCCTCAAGAGTCAGGCTGATCAGAACTCCCCGGTCACCTGCGACGGCAAACTCATGAATCGCGGTGAWACGTGTATCGTTACCTACAACGGATCGACCAGCAGGGCCGATTACGATGAGATGGCGCATCGCAAGGAAAGCGCCAGCTCCGACGCTTTCGTTGTTGGTCTGCCAATAGTGATGGTCGGGGTAGTTGTCTTTTTGGTTGGTCAGGTGGTCGAGATGCGGAACGCCAAGGAACTCGAGCGCATCCGGATGGCCCGCCGACGATCCGGCAAAGGATAATTTTCTCCAATCTGGACGCCGAGACCTTCGATGCCCAGAATCGGATCAGAGGCGGCCCGATTGCCGCGCATGCTGGTGATAAGCCCGACCGGGACCGGCCGCGCCCGGTGGGCCGTCCGCTGGAAGCCCGTGATCGACGCCGTGGCGATCACCTTCCGTGACCGCTGGCCGTCCGCCGAGACCTACTGATCTGTCAAAACTGCCGGAAACGCCGATCACGGGACACGCCTGTACCTGGCTGTCATCGGCGACCTGACCTTCTCCGTGGGTCGGCACTACTCCGCAGCGGTGAAGGCGGCTGCCAGGGCGGCGTAGACGTCGCGCAGGAGCTGGGCGGTGCGGGGGGTGCGGGGGATGGCGCCGAAGCCGCCGTGGATGACGCCGGGGTAGACGTGCAGCTCGGTCGGGACGCCGGCACGGGACAGCCGGGCCGCGTAGTCGAGGTTCTCGTCGAGGAAGGCGTCGACGTCGCCGATGCTCAGGAAGGCGGGAGCGAGGCCCGAGAGGTCGGTCGCGCGGGACGGCGCCGCGGTCGGCGGGACGTCGTCGCCCGCGAGGCCGCCCAGGTACGCCTCCCAGGACAGCCGATTGGCGCGCAGGTGCCAGAGGCCCCAGTGGCCCGGATCCTCGATCGCGCGGATCGACGGGGTGAGCTCGCGGTCGTCGAGCATCGGGTAGATGAGCAGCTGCAGCGCAGGCTGTGCCTGGCCGGTCTCGCGCAGCCGCAGGCAGAGCCCGGCGGCCACGCCGGCGCCGGCGCTCGCGCCGCCGATCACCAGGCGTTCCGGGTCGACGCCGTACGCCGCCGGGTCCTCGACGAGCCGGCGCCAGACCGTCTCGGCGTCGTCCAGACCCTCCGGGTACGGGTGCTCCGGGGCCAGCCGCCAGTCGACCGAGACGACCGCGCAGCCGAGCTCGATCACCATCCGGTCGAGGCGGTCGTCGTTCTCGTCCAGGTTGCCCATGATGTAGGCGCCGCCATGCAGCCAGAGCAGGCAGGGAAGCGGGGCGCTCCCGGGACCGGGGTCGGAGCCGGCCGGGCGGTACCAGCGCACCGTCACGTCGGGACGGCCGTCGACGCCGGGGATCTTCTCGTCGAGCCGGGTGACCTGTGGTTTCGGCGGCGCCGGGGGAGCGGCGACCGCCCCGTAGGAGGTGCGGATCGTGTCGACCGAGGTCAGGTCCCAGCGGGCCAGCCGGTCGAGGACCACCACGGTCCCGGGCTCCACGCGCGCGTTCACGTCGATGGCAGGCTCCGGCGGCCCCACCGGGGCGGCATCTGCGGGCACGGAGTCCTCAGACACGGGTGTCCTCCCGTCGGTKGGTGATCGTGACTTACGTGTCGCCGTGGTCGGGTTCGGGGCTGGAACACGACCACGGCGACACGGTCCTGATGATCACTACGGCTGCCGCGGTGCGAGGCCGACGTTTCGGCCGTCAGGACGGGCCTACCCGTCAGGATGGCCTTGGCTGCCGGAATGGTTTCGCCGTCAGGTCGCGGTTGACCCGTCCGGAGCCGGTCGGCTCTCCGTCTCCGGGTCGACTGGTTCGATGCCCTCCTCGATGGCCTTGATGAGCAGGGCCATGAAGCGGGTGTAGAAGCGGGCCATCCGGATGAAGCCGGTGCCGAACCAGAGGCCGGGCTGGGCGGAGCGGCGCCAGGTGTTGGCGTACTCGCCGTCGGCGGCGCGGCCGTAGGCCTTGTCGATCTTCTCGGCGGCCGCGCCGAGGACGGGCTGCAGGTGGCCCCAGAACTGGTGGTAGCCGGTCGCGAAGACGATGAGCTCGACGTCGTCCATGGTCGAGCCGTCGGTGAAGGTGACCGTCTTGCCGTTGATCTCGGCCAGTTCGACGCCCTGTTTGAGCTTCACCCGGCCGTCGGCGATCAGTTCGGAGGCGCCGATGTCGATCTGGTAGGCGTCCCGGCCGGACATGTGCGCGCCGATGATGCCGGTGCCGTCGGGTCCCCACTCGAGCTTGAAGCCCTGGGCCTCGAGCCGGTCGAGCAGCGGGCGGTCGGCGGCGGCGGCCTCCTTCACCAGCCGTTTGTTCAGCTCGTCCACCCGCACGTTGGGCAGCGAGTAGGTCATCTGGTCGGCGAAGTCCGGGGTGTACGGCATGTCCTCGGTGAACAGCGTCGACCAGTAGCGGTGGTACGACTCGTAGGTGACGACGTAGGTCGCGCCGCGCTGGACCATGGTGACGTCGGCGCCGTGCTCGTAGAGGTCGTGGGCGAGCTCGTGGCCGGACACGGCGGCGCCGACGACGAGGACCTTCTTGCCGGGGAAGTCGGCGCCGTTCTGGAACTCGTCCGAGTGCGTCCAGATGCCCTGGTAGGTCTCCAGTCCCTTGATCTGGGGAACCCTCGGAGCGCCGAACATGCCGCCCGCGACGACGAAGTGCCGCGGCCGCAGCTCCTGGATCGACCCGTCGCCGCGCCGGACGTGGATGGACCAGCGCTGCGTCTGTTCGTCGTACCGGCCCCGCAGGAAGGTGGTGGACGTCCAGACGTTGATGTCCATCAGCGTCGCGTAGGACTCGATGAAGTCCGCGAACTTGTCCTTCGGGGTGTGCGCGGGCCAGTTCGGCGGCAGCGACATGTACGGCAGGTGGTCGCCGTAGACGGTGCTGTGCAGCGCGAGCGACGCGTAGCGCCGCCGCCACTGGTCACCGACGCGGGCGTCCTTGTCGATGACGAGCGTCGGGACGTCGAGGGCACCGAGGCGTGCCGCGATCGCCAGGCCGTTGTGGCCCGCGCCGAGCACCAGCACCGCCGGGTCCTCGCCCTCGAAGGCGGCCTCCCGGGCGCGGTCCTTCGTCCACCGGGTGCGGCCCTCGACGATGCCGTAGACCTTCCCCTCCTTGCGGTGGTGCCGGATCCGCTCCGGGTGGTCGGCCAGGCCGATGACCTGCGTCTGCAGGGTCATCGCGCGGAACTTCTCCCCGTTCGCGACGAGCAGGACGTATGCGCGGTCGACGCGGTCGGAGGTGGTGAAGTCGAAGAAGGCGTTGATGCMGGCGTCGGAGACGACGGGCGCCTGCTCCCCGCTGGGCGCGAAGTCGGCGGCGCGCCATTCCTTGGCGAGCTCCAGGAACCGCGGCACCGTCTCGTCCCGCCCGACGGTGTGATGGAAGTCCCAGGGGAAGGCCATGAAGTCGCGCCAGGTCGCGTCCTCGGCGAACAGGTCCGACAGCGCGGGCTCGGAACCGTCCCGCACCGCCGTCGCCAGGTCGGACACCCAGCCGGCGAAGATCTGCGCGGCTTCCTGCGCCGTGACCTCCCCGAAGGCGCGGTCAACCGTCTGCGTCATCGTCTCTCCTACTCAGCCAGTGCCGATCTCAGCCAGTGCCGACAGAGTCGGTCGCGCCGCTGGGAACAACGGCGCGGTTGCGCATGGGAACTACGGCGCGGTCGCGCACGGCGGCGCGGCCGGCATTTCGGCCCCACACCCCGGCGACCGCCAGCGTCGCGCCGGCGCCGCCGTAGACCATGCCGGTGGGGTTCGCCATGACGTTGCCGGCGGCGTAGAGCCCGCCGATCACGTCGCCATCGACGTCCAGGACGCGGCCCGCGCCGTCCGTGCGTGGGCCGCCCTTCGTGCCGAGCAGGGACGACTCGACCCGGACGCCGTAGAAGGGCGCGGTCTCGACCGGTCCCAGCGTCGAGTGGGTCGAGTCGGGGTCCAGCGTCGTGCGGCCGCCGGGAAACCGGTCGAACGCGCTCTCGCCGCGGCCGAAGTCGGGGTCGACACCGGCGCGGGCCTGCTCGTTGAACGCCGCGACGGTCGTCTCGACCTGCTCGGCCGGCAGGCCGAGGCTTCCCGCCAGTTCGCCGAGGGTGTCCGCGCGGGTCACCCACGCCGGCACCGCGGCGCCGGGTGCGCCGCCCAGGACGCCGAAGCGGTCGACCGTCGACTGATCGAAGATCAGGTAGCTGGGCAGGTTCGGGTACTCGAAACGGGACGCGTCCAGCTCGTGGAAGGCGCCGCCGAAGGCGTTGTAGTTGGCGGCCTCGTTCGCGAACCGGCGGCCGTACCCGTTCACCATGACCGACCCGGGCAGCGCCCGCTCGCGCGAGGCGAGCAGCCCGTTCGCGCCGCCGTCGCGGCGCAGGCCGGGGAAGCTCACCGCCGGCGCCCACCAGGCCTCGCGCATGTTGCCGAGCTGGGCGCCGACGCGCATCGCCATCCGCAGCCCGTCACCGGTGTTCGTCGGCGCCCCGAGCGGCCGGGTGAGCGGCCCCCGCAGGAAGTCGCGGACCAGCGCCGGGTCGTACTCGAAGCCGCCGGTGGCGAGCACGACCGCGCCGGCCGAGACCGCTTGGACACCCGCGGGAGTCTGGATCTCGACGCCGGTGACGGCGCCGTCGGTGGTCAGCAGCCGCAGCCCGCGGGAGCCGGTGAAGACCTCGACCCCGTGGCGCAGGCAGGCCCCCAGCAGGCCCGCGACGAGGCCGCGGCCGAGCCCTTCGGCGCCCGCCTGGTCGCGCCTCGCGAGCTCGCCGGCCGGGAGCACTCCGGTGCCGCCGCCGAGCGGCGTCTCCCGGATGAGCAGCCGGCTCGGGGTGCCGGCGATGCGGTCCGCCCACTCGCCGAGGTCGGCCAGGCTGACGAGGCCGACCTCGATCGACCGCCCGCCGCCGGGCAGGCCGCCCGGCCGCTCGGGGTGGTAGTCGGGATAGCCCTCGACGAGCTGGAACCGTAACTCGGTGTGCTGGTGGATGAAGTCGACGTACTCGGGACCGCCGTCGACCAGCGCCTCGGCGAGCTCCGGCAGGATCATCCCGTTGGACAGGCTGGCCAGGTATTCGCGGCCCCGCGCCAGCGAGTCCTCGACGCCCAGCTCGCGGGCGGGCTGGTTGCCGGGGATCCAGACGGTCCCGCCGGACAGGGCGGTCGTGCCGCCGACCAGCTCGGCCTTCTCGAAGACGGCGACGCGCGCAGCACCCTCGACCGCCGCGGCGAGCGCGGCGGTCAGCCCCGCCGCGCCCGAGCCGAGAACCACGACGTCGTATCTGTTGTGCATCGCACGCCCCTACTGCCGCGGACCCTGCACACGAGATCTCGTGGGAGATCCTGCGCGGCATCTGCTTGTGCAGATAATGCACGGTCCCGTTCTAATAGTGCAGCAGACGGAGATTACCTTTGGTGGTCGGACCGAGGCAAGGGCTCGTCAGCCTGGCCGTCAGCTCAGCCGGTGGGCAGCGCGGTGGTCACGGCGAAGCCGGCGATGTACTCGGGGATCGCGCGGTAGTAGCGGTAGCCGACCTCGTACGGTCCGGCGACGGCCAGCGCCGCGTAGGCGGCGATCCAGGTGCGGATCTCGTGCGCGCCCCCGCCGTGGGCACCGACCTCGTTGTTGCTCCAGCCGTCGAGCTCGGTGAGCTTGCCCGCCCCGAGCAGGTCGAGGAACGCCTCGTCCCAGTCCGGGGTCAGCGGCAGCCGGTCGCTCGTCCCGGCGGCCAGCCGCTCGCCCTCGGCGGCGGCGCCGATGTGCTTGCGCTCCGCCTCCTCGGCGGTGAGCGGGCGACCGGAGACGAGCCGCTCGGCCACGGGTGCGGGAGCGGTGTCGAGCGCGGGCACCGGCGGGTCATGCGAGATACCGCCCGAGCCGACGAACAGCACCCGCTCGTCGCGGGCCGCGAAGAACCGCCCGATCGCCGTGCCCAGCGCCCGCGACCGCGACAACGGCCCGAGCGGCGGCGCGGCCGCGTTGATGAAGACCGGGATGACCGGTCGCGCGTCCAGGGCGCCGAAGAGCTCACGCAGCGGCTGCGCGGTGGAGTGGTCGACCTCCATCCGGTGCGAGATCGACAGGTCTACGCCCGCGTCGAGGACGGCGCCGGCGAGCTCGCGCGCGAGCCCGGTCGGCACCGCCAGGTCCCCGGCGAGGCTGGAGTAGTCGCCGATCGCCCTGGCGGCGACGCCCAGGCAGAACGGCGGCAGCTGCCGGTAGAAGAACCCGTTGAAGTGGTCCGGCACGAAGATGACGACGACGTCGGGGTCGACGGCGGCGGCGAAGTCGCGGGCCGCGCCGAGTGCCCCCGCCACGTCCGCCTCCAGCTCCGGGCGCTGCGTGGTGATGTCAAGCAGGGGACTGTGCGACATGCAGCAGAGCGCCAGCGGCATCGGTTCCTCCGTCCTCCTGGGCGTCTCCCCAGGCGTGGCGCATCTTCGCGAAGACCGAGACCAGCGCTCGCGTCTCCTCGGTGGTAAGCCCGAGCTGGGAGAACAGCTCGGAGTTCAGCCGCCGGATGGCGGTGCGGGTGCGGGCCCGGCCGGTGCGGGTGGCCTGGGCGAGAGTGACCCGACGGTCCGACGGATGCGGCCGCCGCTCCAGGTAGCCCTGCTTCTCCAGCTTGTTGACGAGGTTCGTGATGCTCGCCTGGTGCAGCTGCAGTGCCTTCGCGAGGTACGACAGCGGCACCGCGTCCTCGTTGAAGTACAGGACGACGAGCACCTCATAGCGCGCGAACGACAGCTCGACGGGAGCGAGGATCTCGTCGGCGCGCGCCATGAGGAGCTGGTGTACCCGCAGCAGTGAGGTAACCGCGATCATGCCGTCGGCGGTGTCGTCCCAGCCCTTGTCGACCCACAGGTCGTACGCGGCCTGGATCGGATCGCGGTTCCATTGCTTGGGCACGTCAGTTCGGCTCGTCTCGGCTCAGACTGTCGCGGGCTGCTTGAAGCCCATCACGTCGGCGAGCGTGCCGCCGACGATCGCCTTGCGCTCCGCGTCCGGGACGCCGGCGAACTGCTGGGCGAGCAGCTCCTGGCTGCCCCGGAACGTGCCCTCGGCGTGCGGGTAGTCGTTGCCCCAGATGATCGAGCTCACGCCGGTGATGTGCCGGGCGGCGACCGCGGCCAGGTCGTCGGAGAACGAGACGTGGAACTGGCGCTGCACGTACTCGCTCGGCATGAGCGGGTAGGGCCACTTCTCGTTGAGCAGGAAGATCCGCGCCATCGTGTCCTGGCCCTCGAGGGTCGGCGGGGCCTCGTCGTTCCAGGAGCCGATCCACCAGTCGGTGTCCTGGCCGATGCCGGTGGTCCACGCCTTGTCCATGGCGCCGACGAGCGAGGACAGCCAGTGCGCGTTGAACTCGATCAGGTTGAAGTGCAGCTCGGGGTACCGCTCGGCCACGCCGGCGCCGATCAGGTCGCAGATCACCTTCTGCGGCGTGAGCGTCGACAGGACCGACTGGGTGTAGAGCCGCTCGGCGGCGGACTTCGCGGTCACCGGCTGGTTCACCTGCCGGGCGTTCTCCTTGACGACCCGCATCGTCGAGGACGACGGGTTCTTCATCTTCACGCCACCGGTCTGGGTGTGGAAGAAGATCTGCGCGCCGGCGGCGCGGGCCGCGTCCCAGACCCGGTCGAGCGCCGGGTCCCAGTACGTCGTCGGCGGGATGCCGGGCAGCAACAGGGCCTTGAAGCCGGCGCTGGTCACCCGCTCGATCTCGGCGACGGCGTCGTCGATGTCGGTGAGCGGGATCGGGCAGGTCGGGGCGATGCGGTCCCGGTATGGCAGGAAGCGCTCGATGAGGTAGCCGTTGTAGACCCGGGCGTGCTCGATCGACAGCTCGTGGTCGTCGGAGTACAGCCCGAAGATCGACAGGTTCGGGTRCATCACGCAGGCGTCGACGCCGTCGGCCGTCAGGTCCTCGATGATCGTCTCCGGGTCGCCGTCGGGCGTGCGCCCCGAGGTCTGCCGGTAGCGGGAGACCGTCCAGCCCTCGAAGCCGGGCGTGTGCAGGCGACGGAAGACCTTCGCCCCACCCTCGACCAGCGGCTCCTCGAGCTCGATGTCCTCCTCCCAGACCGCGCGGTCACGCRGGTGGACCGGCATGCGGGTCTTGAAGAGGTCGATCGGCTCGAGGATGTGCCCATCGGCGGAGACAACGAAATCCTTGGACATGCCACACCATCCGTTCATGATCGGCTTGTACCGACCGGTCCATCAGTGTCTATCTCGCCCGGATGTATTGAGTCAATACCGTTTGATTTCAAAGTATCTGTCGGCGGCCTACTCCGGTGACCTACTTGGGTCGGGCGACCACCTTGCCGAAGACGTCGCCGTCCACCATGGCCTGGAAGCCGGCCCGGGTGTCGGCGAGCGGGATGACCTCGTGGATCGGGGGCCGCAGGCCGTGGTCCACGATCATCTTCACGAGCCCTTCGAGATCGTGGCGGGATCCCATGGTGGTGCCGACGATCCGCAGGTTGGCCAGGTACAGCCGCTCGATGTCCAGGGGCGGGTTCGTCCCGGACGTCATGCCGGCGACGACGATCGTGCCGCCGGGACGAACGGCCTTCATCGAGTGCGCCCAGGTGGCCGCCCCCACGGTCTCGATGACCACGTCGACCCGTTCCGGGAGCCGCGCGCCCGGCTCGAACGCCGCGGCCGCGCCGAGCGCGACGGCGCGGGAGCGCTTCGCCTCGGACCGCCCGGTGACCCAGACGCGCACGCCGGCCGCGCGGCCCAACATGATCACTGCGGTCGCCACGCCGCCGCCGGCGCCCTGCATGAGCACCGTCGTGCCCTCGGTGGCGCCGGCCAGGACGAACAGCATCCGGTAGGCCGTCAGCCAGGCCGTGGGCAGGCAGGCCGCCTCCTCGAACGACAGCTCGGCCGGCTTGGCCACCAGGTTGCGGGACGGCACGGCGACGAACTCGGCCAGCCCGCCGTCGTGGAAGTCCGACAGCATCGAGATCCTCGGGTCGAGCACCTCGTCGCCCGTCCAGGCGGGGTCGCCCACCAGCGCGTGCACCAGGACCTCGTTGCCGGCCTCGTCGACGCCGGCCACGTCCGAGCCGAGCACGCGCGGGAACGGCGCGTTCCTGGGCCCGTGCCCGCGCAGCGACAGGATGTCGTGGTAGTTCAGCGACGCGGCCCTGACCTCGACGAGGCTCCAGCCCTCGGGAACGGCCGGCTCCGGGTGGTCGCCGACGCGCAGTCCCGACAGCGGGTCGGCCTGGTCGGCCGCGGTGATCGTCGCGGCCAGCATCAGCGGCCGACCCCGAGGTTGGACTCCTCGGTGACGAGCACGTACCGCCTGCTCTTGTCCATGAAGTTCTCCTCGTCGTCGCGCAGCACCCGGCCCTCGTCGCCGAGGTACCAGCGGTTCCAGGTCGTGAGCCCGGCGCGGTCGCGGAACCCGATCTCGGTCACGCAGTCGTACGCCGTCTCGGTGGTGCCGCGGCCGAGCACGACCGTRTGGTTCTGCACGTAGTGGATGATCGCGTCCGCCACCTCGGCCGGGATCACGCGGTGGAAGAGCGGCGCGTGCCGGTGCTCGTAGTACTCCCGGAACTCGCCGAGTGTCAGGTCCGGCCGGCGCTTGATGAGCGCGACGATCTTGATCATCGTGCGGGCCGGGCCGTCGCGGCGTCCGTCTCGGCCGTCACGGCGTGCGTTTCGTGAGGTGCCGTGCGATGACGTTGCGCTGGATCTCGCTGGTGCCCTCGCCGATCTCCAGGACCTTCGCGTCCGCGTAGAACCGGGAGATCGCGGACTCGCGCACGTAGCCGTAGCCGCCGTGGATCTGCACGCTCGCGCTGGCCGCGCGGTTGGCGACCTCGGAGGTGTAGAGCTTGGCCATCGCCGCCTCCTTGGCGAACGGCCGGCCCCGGTCGCCGAGCCACGCGGCGCGGTACACCAGCGCGCGGGCGGCCTCGACCTCGGTGGCCATGTCGGCGAGCTTGTGGCCGATGGCCTGGAACCGGGAGAGCTTGCTGCCGAACTGCTCACGCTCGTTCGCGTGCCGCAGCGCCAGGTCGAGGGCGGCCTGCGCGAGGGAGAGCCCGAGCGCCGCCACGCTGATGCGCCCGGCGTCGAGGACCTCCAGGAACTGACGCAGGCCGTTCCCCTCCTCGCCGATCAGGTGGTCGTCGGGGATCCAGCAGTCGGTGAAGATGAGCTCGCGGGTGTCCATCGCGTGCCAGCCCAGCTTGCGCAGCGCGTTTCCCTTGGAGTACCCCGGCGTGCCGTCCGGGATGAAGAACGTGCCGAAGCGCTTCTTGCCGTCGGGCGAGGTGCCGGTCGTCGCGAGGATGGTGACGCCGAGGCTGATCGGTGTGCCGGCGTTGGTGATGAACATCTTGGTGCCGTTGATCCGCCACCCGTTCCCGTCCCGCACCGCGCTCGTGCGGATGGACGCGGCGTCGGAGCCGGCGGTCGGCTCGGTGAGTCCGAACGCGCCGAGGTGCGTGCCGGTGGCCAGCGGGACGAGCCAGCGCTTCTTCTGCTCGTGGGTGCCGAAGGCGGCGAGCGGCAGCGACGCGATCGTCGAGTGGGCGTTCCACGCGGCGGCGATCGACTGGTCGGCGCCGCCGATGGCCTCCATCACGGCGACGTAGGTGACATAGCCGGCGTCCGCGCCGCCGTACTCCTCGTCGATGAGCATGCCCATGATCCCCAGCTCGGCGAACCTGGGGAAGATCTCGGCGGGGAAGTACTCACGCTCGCTCCAGTCGGCGGCGTGCGGCTCGATCTCCTTGGCCGCGAACTCGCGGCACACGCGCTGGAGGGCGAGCGTCTCCTCGGGGAGATCGAAGTCCATGGCCGCTTCCCGTCGACGAAGGGTTGCATTTTTGGAACGAGCGGTACAAGAATGTCGCGTTGTCGCCCGATGTCAAGCGGCCTGCCGCGCTGCCGCGGGCCAGGTGCGGGCCAGGTCACCGTTGGCCGGGTACGGCCAGGCCACCGAGGCCGGGTGCGGGCCAGCGGGGCACAGGCTGGAAGGAAGGCTGCAGGCGTTGACGTCCACCGACGTGGAAGAGATCGGCACCGATGCGGCGACGCTGGGTGAGCTTTACCGGCGGATGCGCCTGATCCGGCGCTTCGAGGAACGGGCGTCGGTGCTCTATCGCGACAGCCAGATCCCCGGCTTCCTGCACCTGTCCATCGGCCAGGAGGCGACCGCGGTCGGGGCCTGCTGGCCGCTCGACGACCGGGACGTGATCACGTCCACGCACCGCGGCCACGGCCACTGCATCGCCAAAGGCCTCGACGTCACCGAGATGTTCGCCGAGCTGATGGGGCGCGAGACGGGGACGAACCGCGGCCGCGGCGGCTCGATGCACATCGCCGACCCGCGCAAGGGCATCTTCGGCGCGAACGGCATCGTCGCGGCGGGGCTGCCGATCGCCGCCGGCGCCGCCATCGCCGCGCGGCTGCGCGCGGCCGGCGGCGCGGGTGACGGTTCGGCTGGCGCTGGCGCTGGCGGTTCGGCCGGCGGCGTCGTCGTCGCCTTCTTCGGGGACGGCGCGGTGGGGCAGGGCATGTTCCACGAGGCCGTGAACCTGGCCGCCGTCTGGGACCTGCCGGTGATCTTCCTGTGCGAGAACAACCACTACGCCGAGTTCTCGCCCGAGGCCGACCAGCACCGCGCGTCGCTGGCCGACCGGGCCCGCGGCTATGGCATCGGCTACGCGCACGTCGACGGCAACGACGTCCTCGCGGTGGCGCAGACGACGTCGCGGCTGGTCCGTGACCTTCGGGCCGGCGCAGGGCCGGTTCTGCTGGAGGCCGAGACCTACCGCTGGCACGGTCACTACGAGGGCGACCCGGAGCGATACCGGGACGCCACCGAGGTCGACACCGCCAAGATCGGCGATCCGCTGCTCGTGCTCGCGCGGCGGATGGAGCCGGAGCAGGTCGCGACGATCGACCGGGACGTCGACGAGCTGATCGAGAAGGCGGTGGCGACGGCGTCCGCCGCGCCCGAGCCCGACCCGGCGACGCTGTACCACTACGTCACCAGCCCGCGCGAGGCCGTCGCGGAGCCGCCCGAGCCGACCGGCGAGATCTTCCGGACGATGGACGCGGTGCACGACGCGCTGGACCTCGAGCTGGGCAGCGACCCCGACGTGTTCGTCGCCGGCATCGACGTCGGCGCCGGCGGCAACGTCTTCGGCCTGACCCGGGGGCTGGCGGCGAAGTACCCCGGCCGGGTGCGCGACACGCCGATCTCCGAGAGCGCGGTCATCGGCGTCGCCGTCGGCGCGGCCATGGCCGGCCTGCGGCCGGTGGTCGAGGTCATGTACCTCGACTTCATCGGCGTCTGCCTCGACCAGATCATGAACCAGGCCGCGAAGATGCGCTTCATGACGGGCGGCGCGGCGAGTCTGCCGCTGGTCGTCCGCACCCAGTTCGGGGCGGGGCGCTCGTCCGGCGCACAGCACTCGCAGAGCCTCGAGGCCCTGCTCGCGCACATCCCGGGGCTCACGGTCGTCATGCCGTCCACGCCGGCGGACACCTACGGCCTGCTGCGCAGCGCGATCCGTGACCCCAACCCCGTGGTCTTCATCGAGCACCGGCTGCTCTATGGGCGCAAGGGGCCGCGCCCCGCGTCCGACGCGCTGATACCGCTTGGCAAGGCCGCCATCCGCCGCGAGGGCACGGACGTCACGCTGGTGTCCTACTCGAAGATGGTGCACAACTGCCTCACCGCCGCCGAGCAGCTGGCCGGCGAGGGGATCAGCGTCGAGGTCATCGACCTGCGCACGATCGCGCCGCTGGACTACGAGACGGTCCTCGGGTCGCTGGCGAAGACCAACCGGCTCGTCATCGCGCACGAGGCGGTGACGCCGTTCGGCGTGGGCGCGGAGCTGGCCGCGGCGGCGGTGCGCGAGGGCTTCTGGACGCTGGACGCCCCGGTGATCCGGGTGGGCGCGGAGCCGACCCCGGCGCCGTACGCGCCGTCGCTCGAACGCGCCTGGCTGCCGGACGTCGAGCGGATCGCCGCCGCGGTGCGCGAGTCGGCCAGCGCGTAGACCGTATGAGCGAGCCGCCCGCCGAACCGACGCGCAGCGTGACGCGTGCGCGCCGCGCGGCCCGCGCGCACCCGAACGTCGAGCAGGACCCAACGCCGAGCACTGCCGAACGCCGAGCGCGACCCGGCGCCAGGCGCGACCGAACCGGAGCAGCCAGATGACGGAACTGACCGACCTCAGCACGGCGAACTTCTTCCGCGACCAGGAGATCGCGGTCGACCCGTGGGCGTACTTCAACTTCCTGCTGGCCGACCGTCCGGTCTGGATCGAGCCGAAGTACGGCGTCGCCATGGTCGCCGGCTGGGAGGAGGCGCTGGCGGTCTTCCGCGACCCCGACACGTTCTCCTCGTGCAACCTCATCGCCGGGCCGCGGCCGGCCTTCCCCGTCGAGATCAAGGGGCAGGGCGACGACATCTCCGAGCTGATCGAGGCGCACCGGGACGTGCTGCCGCAGAGCGACCAGCTCGTCACCTTCGACCCGCCGAAGCACACCGCTCACCGTTCCATCCTGATGGGGCTGATCACGCCCAAGCGCCTCAAGGAGAACGAGGAGTTCATGTGGCGGCTGGCCGACCGCCAGCTGGACACGATCCTCGCGATGGGCACCTGCGAGTTCATCGAGGACTTCGCCCAGCCCTACACGCTGCTGGTCATCGCCGACCTGCTGGGGGTCCCCGAAGAGGACCACCAGATGCTGCTGGAGAAGACCGGGATCGGCGTCCTGCCCGGTGGCACCGATGAGAAGCAGTCGATGGGGCACCACACCCTGGACCCGCTCTACGACTACTTCATCGACCRCATCGGGGCCCGCCGGAGCAGCCCCCAGGGCGACGTCCTCACCGGCATGGCGCAGGCGACCTTCCCGGACGGGACCACCCCGGACCTGATCGACGTCGCCCGGATCGGGGCCAACCTGTTCGCCGCTGGCCAGGAGACCACGGTCCGGCTGCTCGGCGCGTGCCTGCAGCTGCTCGGGGACAGCCCGGACCTGCAGCGGCAGCTTCGGGAGGACCGTTCCCTCATCCCGCGCTTCGTCGAGGAGGCGCTGCGCCTCCAGGGGCCGATCAAGAGCATGTTCCGGCTGGTGCGCAAGTCGACCACCCTCGGCGGCGTGGACCTGCCCGCGGGGACCGTCGTGTCGCTGGTCGGCGGCGCGACCGGCCGGGACCCGCGCCAGTTCGAGAACCCGGACGCGCTGTGGCTGGAGCGCCCGAACGCGCGCCGGCACCTGGCGTTCGGGCACGGCGTGCACACCTGCCCCGGCGCTCCGCTGGCCCGGTCCGAGGTGCGCGTCGTCCTGGAGCGGCTCTTCGACCGCACGTCCGCGATCAAGATTTCCGAGGAGTTCCACGGCCCGGCTGACGCGCGGCGTTACGAGTACATGCCCACCTACCTGTTCCACGGCCTGATGAGCCTGCACGTGGAGCTGACTCCCGTCGCGTGAGACCAGTGAGCCCGAGATGCTGCGAGTGGAGGAGCCAACGTGGCTCATGAGATACGGATTGATCGTGACCTGTGCATGGGGTCCGGTCAGTGCCTGATCTACGCGCCGAGTACCTTCGCCCAGGACGACGACGCGATCGCGATCGTCGTCGACCCCGACGGCAACACGGCGGCTGAGCTCGTCAGCGCTGTCACCGGCTGCCCGACGCAGGCGATCTCGGTCGTCGATGTCTGACGCTGACGCCTCGCCTGGCGCCGCCTCTGGCGCTGTCTCTGGCGCCGGGTCCGAGTCTGGCGCCGTTTCCGAGGCTGTCCGCTACGAGGTCTCCGACCACGTCGCGGTGATCACCCTGAACCGGCCCGCGGCGCGCAACGCCGTCAACCACGACGTCGCGGTCGGGCTGGAATCGGCGATCGACGCCCTGGAGAACGACCCGGACGTCTGGGTGGGCGTGCTGTGCGCCAACTCCGCTGGGCAGGCGCGCCCGGTGTTCTGCGCCGGCGCGGACCTCAAGGCGATCGAGGCCGGGCAGCTCGACACGCTCATGACCGCCCGCGGCGGGTTCGCGGGTTTCGTGTTCCGCGAGCGCGCCAAACCGGTGGTCGTCGCGGTCGACGGCCTGGCCACCGCCGGGGGGCTGGAAATCGTCCTGGCCGCCGACCTGGTCGTGGCCAGCACCCGCTCGGYCTTCGGGCTCGCCGAGGTGAAGCGCAACCTCGTCGCCTCCTCCGGAGGCCTGTTCCGGCTGCCGCGGGCGATCGGCCAGGCAGCCGCCCTGGACGCGATCCTCACCGGCGAGCCGATCGAGGCGACGCGTGCGTTCGCGCTGGGCCTGGTCAGCCGGCTCGTCGAGCCCGGCGAGGCGCTCACGGAGGCGCTGCGGCTGGCCGAACAGATCGCCGCGGCCGCGCCGCTGGCGGTGCGGGCCAGCCGCCGCATCGTGCGCGCCGCCGCGACCACTGACGATGACACGCTGCGAGCGATGTCCGACCAGGAGTTCAGGCGGCTGCTCGATTCCGAGGACACGAAGGAAGGATTGGCGGCGTTCATCGAGAAGCGCTCGCCGCGGTGGAGTGGGCGATGAGTGACCGGATCGAGATCCCGCCGACGTTTCCGACCGTCGGCGACGTCCGCGGTAAACGCGTGGTGCTGACCGGCGCCGGCCGGGGGCTTGGGGAGCTGCTCGCGCACGCGTTCTCCCGGGCCGGCGCGAGCGTCGCCCTGGTCGCGCGCACCGAACGCGACCTGAAGACGGTCGCCGACACCCTGCCCGGCCCGGTCCTGCTGTTCGACGGTGACGTGCGCGACGCCGCGTTCAACGAGGCGGTGGCCGACGGCACGGTGGCGGCCTGGGGCGGCGTCGACGCCTGGATCTGCAACGCCGGCATCTCCCCGGTCGTCGCCGGTCCGTTGAAGACCGACCCGGACGTGTGGCGCGACGTCCTCGACGTCAATCTCACGGGGGCCTTCCTGGGCGCCCGCGCCGCCGCGCGGGTGATGACCACGGGTGGACGCCTGATCTTCACCGGGTCCGTGCTGGGGGAGCGGCCGGCGCGCGGCCTGGCGGCCTACAGCGCGTCCAAGGCCGGGCTGGTGGGCATGGCGAAGGCGCTGGCGCTGGACCTCGCATCGAGGGGAATTACCGCGAACGTGGTCGCCCCCGGCTGGTTCGACTCACCGCTCGCCGCCGGTTGGAAGAGCAACGACCGCCTCGAGCGGTCCATCCTGGACCACACGGCGTTGCAACGCTGGGGCCGGCCCGGCGAGCTGGCCGGGGCCTACCTGTTCCTGGCCTCCGCCRCCGCCGATTTCCTCACCGGAGCCGTCCTCACTGTCGATGGCGGCTACCTACTCAAGTAAAAGGTCAGGTCAGATGTCCGATCAGCAGTCCGGTCGACCAAGCCCTTCCGGGCGACGCGTGGTGGTGCTGCTCGGCGCGGGCGGCACCCTCGGTTCAGCCCTGGCGCGCACGTTCGCGGCCGAGCCCGGCACCGACCTCGTCCTGGCCGATGTCAGCGAGGCGGCGCTGGCAGCGACGGCGGAGGGCATCGAGGGTGGCGACGCGAAGCCGGAGACCGCCGTCGCCGACGTCAGCGACCTGGCACAGGTCGAGGCCGTCGTGCGCCTGGCGGTGGAACGTTTCGGCCGGCTCGACGTCCTCATCAGCAACGCCGGCGTGCTCGCGCAGAACGGGCGCATCCACAACCTGACGACCGCGGACTGGGACCGGTCGTTCCGGGTCAACGTGCTGGGCGCCGTCAACGCCATCCATGCCGCCGTGGGACCCATGCGTAAGCAGGGCAGCGGGTCGATCATCCTGACGGCGTCGGTGGCGGGCATCACCGCGTGGTCGCACTCGGCGCCGTACTGCGTCACCAAGGCCGGCGTGATCCACCTCGCCAAGGTCGCCGCCGTCGAGTACGCCCGCGACGGCATCCGGGTGAACGCGGTCTGCCCCGGCACGTTCCTCTCCGGAATGCACACGGAGCTGCCCCAGAACGCGATCGACGCGATCGCGGCGAAGCACCCGCTCGGCCTCGGCGCGGCCGACGACCTGGTCGGTGCCTACTCCTACCTGGCGAGCGACGCGTCACGGTGGACCACAGGGTCGGCGATCGTCGTCGACGGCGGTTACGCCGCGCCGTAGCCGGCTCCCGCCCGTAGCCGGCTCCCCGAGCCGTAGCCGCCTACTGGGCTACGCGGTGCCCTGACGCCGCTTCTTCGCGCCCGTCCGCGCCGAGGGGACCGCCGGCGCCGGCGTACCGGCCACGTCCGTCGGCGGCCTGGTGACGGTGCCGGCGGACGGCGGTGCGGCGGAGATGCCGCGGACGAAGATGTCGGCGTACTGTGCGGCGAGGTCGAGCACGCCGACGCGCCCGCCCGGGCGCAGCCACAGGTAGGTGTAGTTGTGCATGCCCAGCCACGCCTTCGCCGCCATCGGCGGGTCGATGTCGCGAAAGTGGCCGGTGCGCTGGCCCGCCTCGAAGATGTCCTCGACGCGCATCTCGTATTCCCGGCGCCGCTGCCGGAACGTCTCGGCGTTCTCACCGGTGAGCGCGGGGAACTCGTGCAGGAAGACCCAGACGTGGTCGGGATAGCGGTGGATGACGTCGAGGAGTTCGGCGCCGAGCTGGGCGAGCTGCTCGGGCGGAGTGCCCTCCGAGCTCGCCGCCCTGTCGGCGCCGACCATCACCTCGTCCATCACCCGGTCGTGGATCGCGACGAGCAGCTGCTCCTTGGAGCCGATGTAGTAGTAAAGCGCGCCCTTGCCGACCTGGTTGGCTTCGCAGAGTTCGGCCGTGCTGGTGCCGTGGAACCCCCGCTGGGCGAAGACGTGCGCGGACGTGTCGATGATCGCCTGGCGGCGCAGCTCCCACTTGGCGCTGCGCCGAACAATGACCTCCGTCATGGCCTTCGCGGTCGCTCCGTTCGGCTCAGCTGTGTCGTTGGCTGTGTCGTTGGCGGTCAGGTGCGGGCCGGTGCCGTTTGAGGTCAGGAGTTCTGGTCAGGCGCTGGCCTGTGCCGCCGGAGGCCGTGTCCCGTGCCGCTGCGTACGTCTCCCCGCCGGTCAGGATACGCGGCCGTCAAATCGTTGACCGCTCGGTACAAGACTGGCTAGGTTCGCTGGGCGGGTGGCCGTCCCGGTCCTGAGGAGGAACAGTGGCAAAGCGCTGGAAGCAGCGTCCRCAGGACTCGAACTGGGGCGACTGGGGCGACGACGACGAGCTCGGCCGCGTCAACATGATCACGCCGGAGAAGGTGCTCGAGGGCGTCCGCGAGATCTCCGCCGGCCGTTCGTTCTCGCTGAGCCTCCCGCTGGACCTCCCTGGTGGCAGCTCGCTCAACCAGCGCCGCTACCCGCCGATCCTGCGGCCCACGGAGGACCTGAAGCACAAGCCCGACGTCTTCTACAACGTGGTCGGGCGGGATCGGCTGCACTACTCGTTCACCGACGTCTGGTCCGACGACCTGGTGACGCTCTGGTTGCAGTACTCCACGCAGTGGGACGCGCTGGTTCACCAGGGCGCGCTCTTCGACGCGGACGGCGACGGGGTCGAGGAGCCGGTCTACTACAACGGTTTCCGGCCTGACGAGGACGTGATCGGGCCGCAGGAGGACGCCAAGGGCGACGGCAGCGGCAGCCTCAGCTTCGCCCGGCACCTCGGCCTGGAGCACATGGCCGCGCACGGCGTGCAGGGTCGCGCCGTGCTGATCGACATCGCTCACCATCTCGGGAACACCGAGGAGTGGACCGGGGTCAGCTGGAAGACGCTGCGCGAGATCATCGACGCCGACAAGGTGGAGATCCGCCCCGGCGACATGGTGATCCTCCACACCGGGTATGCCACCAAGATCCTGGAGTGGAACGGCAAGCCCGACGAGTCTCGTATCCAGGCGATGTACCCCTACCTCGACGCGCAGGACGACGGGATCCTGCAGTGGATCCTCGACTCCGGGCTGTCGGCGCTCATCGCCGACAACTACGCCGTCGAGGGTTTCGCGCCCGCGAGCCGCGAGCCGCACACCCTGCTGCCGATCCACGAGCTGTGCCTGTTCAAGCTCGGCATCCCGCTCGGTGAGCTCTGGTACCTCCACGACCTGGCCGCCTGGCTCCGCGAGAACAACCGCACCAGCTTCCTGCTCACCGCCCCGCCCCTACGCCTCCCCGGCGCCGCCGGCGGCCCGCTGACCCCCATAGCGACGGTGTAGGCAAAACCGGTGATGGAACCCGCGTGGGCCTTCCTCACGCGGGGACCGGCGGCGGCGACGGTCACAGGTGACTAACCCGCGCTGGCAACCAGGCCAGGCGCCCGGTTGTCCTGTGGTCCGCGTGAGCGCGCACGCTCACCGGTGGGTCGCCCGTGCCGTCGTCGTGGTCGGTCATCTCTTCGGTAAGGCGGCGGTGGCGGCCGGGAACATCCTTCATCCGGCATGCCCATCATGTTCGTGATCCCATGCGTGCGGATGCTGGGCGTCCGCATCGCCGCCTGGTCTGGCAGGGGTTTCCGTCGTCTGGCCCGGACGGTGATACTGACGGCCCGGTTGGATCGCTTGCAGCTGTGATTCACGAAAGTCGCGGTTGCGTTTCCTTTTCCGTGTCGTCGAACGTGCGGGAAGCGGTAACCGCGTCTTCCGGGTAAATCCAGTTAGTGCGGTCCGGTTGCCCCCTCCATCTAAACTGGGGAGGGCGGCCGGAATGGCTGGTCCGACGCCGCCGACCGTGCCTGGCCCGAATTCCGGCGCGGTTGATTTCCCCCTCCTCCGAGCTACCATGAACCCATGTTCGATATGCATGGCGGCCATGCTCCGTCGTCGCCCGACCCACAGGCGGGTCCCGCGGATACCGCTGGGCCGCGCAGGGGCAGCTGGTCCGGACCTTCCCTCCGACCCACCGGTTCCAGACCGTCTGGGTTCAGTTCRCCGGCGCCACGGCGGCCGTTGTCCCGATCAGCGGCGCGCCCCTCCCGCCCGATCGCCGCCGCTCAGATGCCCGTCACCGCGACGGAAGAGCCGGGCGCGGTGTCTCTGGACGCGGTGTCTTCTGCCGCGGGGCCTGAAGGTGGACCGTTGAGGTGGCTCGCCCAGGCGGATACCGCCCTGGAGGCCATGCCGGCCGGGCTGGCGGGCTGCGCCGAGGAAGCGGCGTTTGACCTGGTGGTGGAGCTTGTCCGGCTGGCCTCCCGTCTGCAGGGCTTGACGATCCGGGCGCAGGTCCACCTGGCCAGGCTTCGGCCGGCGCCTTCCGACGACGGCGACGAGAGCGGTGGGCCCTATTCGGAGTTCCTCGCCGCCGAGCTGGGTCAGTCGCCCCGCACCGCTTCCGGCCGGCTCGCGCGGGCCTGGGATATCGCCCATCAGGTGCCCGACGCGCTCGACGCGTTGACGTCGGGCCAGCTGGACTACCCTCGGCTGCTCGCGCTGCACGACGTCACCCAGGCGCTGTCCGACGGGCAACGAGCCACCGTCGAGGCGCAGATGCTGGCCGGCGGCCGGTTGAAGTCGCCGTCGCAGTGGCGCCGCAAGCTGCACCGGATGGTCGCTCGGATCGATCCGGACGCCGCCGCGCGGCGGCGCAAGGAAGCGCACGCTCAGCGTGGCGTCGCCGTACAGGCTCTTGAAGACGGCATGGGTCTGCTGTCGGCGACGTTGGCGGCCCACGACGCACACGCGATCTTCGAGCGGATCGACCGGATCGCGAAAGCCGATGCCCGTGCCGACGGCGACAGGCGGCCGATCGACGCCCGGCGCGCGGACGTTCTCGCTGCGTTGCTGTTGGGTAACCGCCGCGAGTTGGTGAAGGTCGAGATTCAGGTCATCGCTGCCGTCGGCACCCTCGCTGGGCTGGACGACAACCCCGCCGAACTCGTCGGCCATGGCCCGATCCCGGCCACGGTCGGCCGGATGCTGGCCGCTGACGCGAACTGGCGCCGTGTCCTGACCGACCCGGACACCGGCACTGTCCTGGACCTCGGACACCGGCGGATTCCGACCCCGGCGCTTGCCCGGCTCATCCGACATCGGGACACCCGATGTGTCTTTCCCGGCTGCGGAATGCCCGCTACCTGCTGCGATATCGATCATACGGTCGCTCACGCCACGGGCGGTCGAACCGCACTCGACAACCTTGGCCTGTTGTGTCGCCATCACCATTCGGCCAAACAGGGTCGGGGGTGTCATTTCTCGCGTTCGTGCAGGCGGGGGTCGCAGGTCGTCTCGGCCGTTGCGGCCGACTGGCGTGATTCCAGAGCAGTCACGGCCTGCGACCAGTCACGAAGCGCATCCCGACTCTCTAAACCCAGCCGGCAGATTAGACCGGGCGCCGGAGGACGACGGCGGAACCGATCACGAGACACTCCCGATGGACGCCGCCGCGGGAGAATCTCGCGCAGCATGGGGCCGGCGCAGCTTCGCGGAAAAGACAGGCGGCCCACCGGTCGGGAGACCGGTGGGCCGCCGTGTGGTCACGGCTTCAGGGACACTGTTCGAGCAGGCTGATGGTTCGGAACGCGGCACAAAAGCTGGCGCCGCTGACCTGCCAGCCGGAACCGGTGCGGACCATGGTGTCGGTCACGTAGTCCGATATGCGGCCCGGGCTGATCGGGTGCTTCGGCTCGGTGAAGGTCAGTTCGGTCTCGATCGTGGCGTGGGTCGCGTCGACGCTTGCCGGCTGGCTGACGGTAATCTTCAGCGTCGCGGCGAAGCCGGGATAGTCGGTGAGGATCTTCCGGCGGGTGGCGAGCAGTGCCTGCCCGTCCTGGACGGCGGCGACCCACTGGTCGTCCGGGGTGGTCGGGGTGAACGCGGCCGCGACGACGGCGCGGATCGCTGCCGTGTCGGCCTCGCCGACCGCGCCGGGCCGGGTGCCGGGGCGCAGCCCGGCGGCGATCGCGCGCACCTCGGCCCAGTCGACGGGGACGACGTCGCTGACGATGACGCCGAGCGTCGGGCCGTGCGGGCCGGCCTGCCAGTAGAGGGCGCCCTGATAGCGGGCGTTGGTACCGTCGCCGCCGGGCAGCGGGGGCTCGCTGGCCAGGGCTCTCGGATCGCTGGGGGTGACGCCGTCGCCGACCTGGAGGGCGGGCTGGCCGGCGACCGTGGTGCCGGTCGCAGCGGGGAAGTAGGCTCGTAGGTTGTCGACGGTGTAGCCGTCGGCGTCGGGCAGCCAGTCGACGGTGACGGTGATCATGGCGGTCTGCCCGCCGTCGGGGCGCACGAACGCGCTGTTGTAGGTCCAGGACTGGTTGCTGATCCAGCCGTCCGGGCCCTGCGGGACCGGCCCCCGAGCGGCGAACGCCGGGGTGGCGAAGCCGTGGTCATCGCCGACGTGGACGCTGCCCGCGGGTAGCCAGTTGGTCGTCAGGCCGCCGTAGGCCCACGGGAGGGGGGGCCGCGCGGGGTCGACGGTCCGGGCGGGGGTGATCGTGAAGCCGGTGCGCAGGCCGACGGGGATCGCGAAACCGGCGACGATCACAGCAACGACGGCGGCGACCGCGGCGAGCCGGCCACGGGAGCGGTGCCGGCGGGCGCGCGCGTGGACGGCCGGGCCGAACGTCGGCGGGATGCCGCCCGGCGGCGGGTCGGTGCGCAGGGCACGCAGGTGGGCGAGCAGGTCGGTGTCGTCGATCCGGTTCACCAGTTCTCCCCCTCGGCAGTGACGGCGACAGACTTAGAGCGCCCGTTGGTCAGGATGTCGGCGGTCGGCGTCGCCACGGCCTGCGGGCGCGGGGCATAGGGGCCTAGGCCGGCGAGGTGCTCGCTGCTGCGGAGCCGCAACAGGCCGCGGTGAGCCTGGGCGCGGACGGTGCCGATCGAGCAGCCGAGCACGGCGGCGACGTCGCCTTCGGGCAGGTCGTCGACGTAGCGGAGCACGATGACGGCTCGTTGCTTCGGCGGGAGGGCGCGCAGGGCGCGGATCAGGCCGTCGCGGACGGTTAGCCGGTCGGCGTGATCCGTGCCCGCCTCGGCCGGATCGACGGTCCACGCGCCGTCGACGAGCAGCGGCACCTCGGTGACCCGGGCGCGCAGCCGTCGCCATCGGGACGTGGCCCCGTTGACCAGGGCTCGGCGGACGTAGGCCTCGGGCTGGTCGTCGGCGATCCTGGGCCAGTGCCGCAGCACCTTCTCAAACGCGGACTGCAGCAGGTCCTCACCAGCGGCCCGGTCGCCACCTGACAGCAGCACAGCGGTCAGGAGAAGCCGGCCGGCCGCCTCTCCCATGAACGCCTCGAATGATCGTTTGTCATCCGCACGCACCCTCGCCTCCGGTCTCTGTGTTTCCTGGCTCGCGTCGCTCGCGGGTCCCATTCCGCCGTCCGAAACGCGCCCAGGCCGTCCCACTATGAGCACCGGCGAGTGTGGGTGCGGTTTGCCGGGCGGCTGTCCGGCGCCCACACCCTCGCCATCCGGTTGGCCGAGGCTGGCAACCACGCCGCCGCCCGAGCACTGGCCGAGGACACCCTCACCCGCCGCCGCCGGATCCTCGGCGACAACCACCCGAACCCCCAGGTCAACGTCCGGTGCTGCGCTGGCAAACGATCAGAAGTAGGACTCCCCGACCTCAGGCCGGCAAGAACGTGCAGGTCAGCGTCATATGTCGATCTTCACAAATGTGACCCTTGACCAGGGTCGAGGGTGTCATTTCCTGCAGTCGTGCAGAGGTGGGCCGTGGTCGCGGGTCCGCCGTCGTGGGTAATGGGCGCGACGGGCACGGCGAGCGTCGGGATGATGYGGGCGTGGATGACTGGCCGGACCAACCTCCGTCGCCGCGGCTTGTCGCCGCCTGGTGGGTCCTGGGCACAGTGCCRGTGGAGCCGATCCCGCTGTGGGCGGCGCACTGGCTGGTCGCTGGCTACGACGGCGAAGCCCTTGCCGAGCTCGCGGGGCTCAGCGGACGCGACCTTGGCGCCGTTCACGACCTGCTCGAAGCAGCCCTGGGCGACTGCGGCTTGGACCGGTCCGATCTCGACACCGCGGAGCGCGGCCGGAAATGCGCGACCGCCATGACCACCTTTACCACCATCGCCGAACTACACGTCCAGGGACGCGCGACCGAGCAATGGGTCCTCGACAAGATCCACGAGATGGCCGATAACGACAGGATGGTCGACCCCTACCCTGATGAGGCAGTCACCAGCCTGCCACTGGGTCGGCTTTACCTCCTCGCCGACGAATGGAAGTTCCCGCGACTCCCAGCCGATGATCAAATTCGGGCGGTCGTTCAGCAGGCGTGCCGCGAGCAATTCCATGCGGCATTCGGCGCCAACACGGCGCCCTCCAGGCGCGGCATGACGGCTTGATGGGGGCGAACCAGGTGCTGACCGCGTCGACCTTGACGCAGTCGTGGGAGCGGCGGTGGCCCGAGTGTCCTCCGGTCGCGCACTGGCTGCGCGACCGATACCCGGACCGATGGGTGAGGTTCCACAGCCTTCCCGAGTCGAAGCGGTACCCCACCGACGAGACCGAGTACGCCATCGTGCTTCGCCGGCACTACACCGTGCTGTCGGCGCTCGCTCCAGGGCCCGACCTCCTGGTCGTGACCAGCGAGTGGACAGAGAACGTGGAACCCGGTTCTCCGGTCTGGCCGACACGCTCGCAGATCGCCCCGAGGGCGTGGCACTGGCGAACCGTGCTGGAGGAGCCGGACGAAGCCCCCGAGTGGCGTAGCTACACCCAGCTCTATGCCGAGGTGATGCCCTGGCGGCAGGGCGCGATCGACGCCGTGCTGAGGGCTGTCGCAAACGACGAACTCGCAAATGTGATCCTCGCGCCGATCGACCTCGGGTGGCTGTATCACCCCTACGACGGCGGCGCCGACGTCATCCTCCCAACACGAGAGCGACGAGACGCCCTGAAGGTGCAATACCGAGCCTGGCTATCCAGGCACTCGCTTGGGCTTTGAAATCTCAACCGGTAGACGAGCGCGGGTGGCGGTGGACGGGCAGGAACGATTTTGTAAGGAAGGGCGTCCGAGCAGAGACGCTTGATCCGCCAGCGGTCGGGAGATCGACCCAGGCCTCAGCAACTAGGCAGAATATCCATGTGCCCCGCCGGGTTGGCTGGTGTTGACGGTGAACGGTGATGAGCCTGCCGCCAGCCGTGGCCACCGATGGCAGTCGATGATCTGGTGGGATTTTCGGAGCTGGGACTCCGAAAATCCCACCAGATCATGAACGGCCCGGCGATCGGGCGGATCCTGGGTGCCGTTGGCGCGCTGCTCCGATTTCCCCACCAGCCGATCACACGGAGAAGTCACTCCGCAGTTCTGTGACGGCGAACGCTCCGGCCCGACGCGCCAGCCGCTCGGTGATCTCGGTTTGTGCCCTGCCGTGGTTGCCTGCGGGGCCAGATCGCGACCACCCGAGTGCACAAACAGCGATCAAGCCGCGGGCCCCACCGTCGGGGGCCGCAGGCGGGAGCTCGCGCGTCCCGGTCCTCTGCGCCACGCCACAAATGAAGGCCTTGACCATCGAGGTGGCTGGACGCTGGACCAGCCAGAATCAGGCGTCTTCATCTGGACGAGTCCCGCCGGCCGGACGTATCGGGTCGACACCAATACAAACGAGGAAGAGGGCCTACTTTCCACCGAAGACAGAAATAGTGGTGCCATCATCTATGCAGACATGCCCTCGACCGTGCGCAGGGTCAACGGTGAACGGCGGTCGACCGATGGAGATTCGTGTCCATTCTAAAATCATCGGAGATCCATGTCGCGGTCACAGTCGGTCGCACCCAAACTATGGTCTTACCMGCTGACAAGAATGCTCGGTCACCTGTGGTGCCGCGCCGACTCGCGTGGCAGGCGTATTTTCTGTCGTGCCAACAAATGCGGGCTAACTTTGTGCCGCGYGGCTGTCACCCCGCGTAAACACCCAGCCACCGCTCTGCGCGGCGATGCTTGTCGTCGTCGCCCGATTCGCACGCCACAGCAAGCAGTCGTGCCCGCAGCTCAGGCGACAGTCGAGTGATGTCCCGCGCCTGATGGGTGCGGCTCTTCCAGCTGCAGAGATGCCGCACGGCACCGGCCACAATTCGAGCGTCGGTGGGAAAAAGCTGCAGGGCCTCAACGAGATCACCGATCGGCGTATCGCTGAGAGCGGATGCCGGCAGCGCTTCGTGTACCGGGTAGCCGGAACAGCGTCCCGTCCCTGAGCCGTACCAGATCAGCAGGGCGGCAGCTCGTTCGACCCGGTCTGGGATGGCCTCCGCGAGACGCCGGCCGACCAGGCTGCACACGCTCCGTGGAAGGACTCCACTGGAGCCACTGGCGGCCACCGCCAGATCCACAAGGTCACGTACGGCGGCGGGCGCCGCGGTCTTCCAGCGTTCCTGAGCGAGTTGTGCCTCCTGACGTGCGCGTTGCCGCTTCGCCGCCCGCGCCAGCGGATCGACAACGCCGTGGTCGGCGAGCCAGTGCAACACCCGGCCACCGTCACGCAGCCGGACGTCGCCATCCCATCCCTGCCAGCGCAGCGAGGCGCCGTGATGAAAACCCACGACGGCGATACGCCAACCGCTCCCGTCGAAGAACTCGAAAGCAAGCTCCCCGGCACACATGCAGTACCCGTCGGTGGTCTGATCTACAGCCAGGGCACCACGGAGCAAGCGCAGTGCCGCCGGATCGGCCATGTCCAGCACGACACGGTCACCCAGCACCCGATCCCGGAAACACCACCCTCGGTTACCCGCACCCGGACGATGCCTCGTAGCACCTCGTCAAGCGCGTCCACTGAGGTCACCTTGACATCTTCCGACACTCGCAAGGGTCCTGTGGACGGAGCCGATCTCACTGCCGTTGCTCATCCCGGTGGCTCCCGGCGATACCTCACACCGCTGGCTTCGCTGGGCCGCCACCTGACCGGCCACAAGGTCGGCGACACGACCAGATGAAGGTGGGCGTGTTCTCGATGGTGCGTTTCGCCCGGGCGCAGTCGACCTCGGTGATCTCGTCGTCGACCCAGAAAGGCGGGTGTCCGGCCGGCCAGGCGATCAGCGTGTGAGCGTCCGACGCGGCCTGTCGCGTTCGTCGTCGGCTGACGGGCGACGGGTCAGCCGAGGACGCCGGTGGTGCCGTCGGTGAGCTCGCGCAGGATGTCGGCGTGGCCCGCGTGGCGGGCGGTCTCCTCGATCATGTGGACGTAGATCCAGCGCACCGACACCTCGCCCGCGTCCGGGTGCGGCACGACGTCGTCCAGCGCGAACCCGGCCGCCGCCGCGCGGGACGCGGCGCAGGCCCGGTCGTAGTCCTTCAGCAGCGTGTCCAGCAGGTCGGTGTCGGTAAGTTCCCACGAGTTCTCGGGCAGGTCCGGGTCCTCGCCCGTCAGCCGGTGGAACCAGTTGCGCTCCACCGTGGTCAGGTGCCGCACCAGGCCCGCGAGCGTGGTGGCCGACGGTACGAGCCGCCGGCTGGCCTCCTGGTCGCCGACGCCCAGCGCCTTGTGCGCGACGACGTCCCGGTAGAAGTCCAGGAACGCCTCCAGGATCTCGCGTTCCCCGGCGGTGTTCGCGTGCATCACCCGCAGGGCCGGTGGGCGCGGAAGCGACTCCATGCCAAGGACCGTACCCCGCTGGTTTCTCGGTCCGGCACGTCGTCCCGCGGCCCCGCTGGCCATCGCGCCGGGCCGGAACACCGAGGACCAGCGCGCGACGGGCTCGTCCTGCGACGGCGCGCCATGCGACGGCTCCCCGCGACCGCCGTTACAGCTGTCCGCGCAGCTCGCGCTTGAGGATTTTGCCCGAGGGGTTGCGGGGGAGGGCGTCGATGAAGGTGACCGCCTTCGGCACCTTGAACTTCGCGAGGCTGCCGCGGCAGTGCTCGACGAGCTCGTCCGCGGTCACCGAAACACCCGGCCTGGGAGCGACGAAGGCGACCGGGACCTCGCCCCACTTCTCGTCGGGGCGGCCGACGACGGCGGCCTCGAGCACCGCCGGGTGCTCGTAGAGGACGCGCTCGACCTCGGAGCCGGCGATGTTCTCCCCGCCGGAGAGGATCATGTCCTTGAGGCGGTCGACGATGAAGACGTAGCCGTCCTCGTCGCGCACGCCGATGTCGCCGGTGTGGAACCAGCCGCCGGCGAAGGCGCGGTCGGTCGCCTCGGGGTCCCGCCAGTAGCCCTTGAAGACCTTCGGCCCGCGCAGCACGATCTCGCCGGCCTCGCCGGCGGGCAGCCTCCGCCCGTCCTCGTCCCAGATGTCGAGCTCCAGGTACAGGCATTCCCGGCCGACGCTGCCGCGCTTGGCGCGGATGCTGCCGGCGTCGAGGAAGGTGTCGCCGGAGACCGTCTCGGTGAGGCCGTAGGCGTCGGCGAACCACGCCGACGGGAAGACCTTCTGGATGCGGTCGATGAGCGGGAGCGGCATCTTCTCGCCGCCGCCGATCAGCACGCGGACCGACGACAGGTCGCGTCCGTCGACGCCCGGCAGGTCGAGGACCGCGCGGACCATCGCCGGGGCCATCCACACGACGGTGATCCGTGACCGTTCGATGTCGTCGACCACGCGGGCGGCGTCGAAGGTCTGGTGAACATGGGTCGTCCCGCCCGCCGCGATGATCGACGTGGTCACCAGGTCGAGGGCGCCGACGTGGTACAGCGGGCCGCAGGCGAGGCCGATGTCCGCGGCGGTGAAGCCGAACTCGGTGATGTGGGCGTAGTTCTTCCACGCGAGGTTGGCGTGGGTGATCATCACGCCCTTGGGGCGTCCGGTCGTGCCCGAGGTGTACATGAGCCGCTGGATGTCGTCGCCGGCTGCCGGGGCGCGCTCGGCCGGCGGCGCCGAGCCGTCGGCGAGGTCGGCGAAGCGTTCCCATCCGTCGGGGGCCGCCGCCGCGATGGCGACGCGCGCCAGGGCGGGCAGCCGCTTGGTCGCGTCGGTCGCGAGCGCGACCAGCTCCTGGTCCACCACGAGCGCGCGCGCCTGGGCGTGGTCGAGGATGTACTCCAGCTCCGCCGCCGCGAGCCGCCAGTTGAGCGGCATGACGGCCGCGCCGAGATAGTTCGCCGCGAAGATCGTCGTCAGGAAGTCGACGCTGTTGTAGGCGAGCAGGGCGACGACGTCGCCCGCGCCGATCCCGCGGGCCCGCAGGCCGGCGGCCACGGCGGTCGTGCGCTCGAGGGCGTGCCGGTAGGTGACGGTGTCGCCCTCATAGACGGCGAAGGGCTTCTCCGGAGCGCGGTCCGCGTGGTGGGCGAGGACGCCGACCCAGTTCATGTCCGGAGCGCTCATCGAGCCTGCCTCCACCTAGCGATCTCGGGGACAGCGGCCTCCGGGTACGCGGAAGTAGATCATTTTCGCGCGTCCTCTGGCCTCTGGACCGGCCGGTACAAACAGCGTGACGGTAGCCGGATCTCCCGGCCGGTTCAACGGGTGCSCGCGGTGTCCCGGGCCAGGCGGGGCCCACCTGGCCCGTTCGGCCGGGAACTTCGTCGCCTTGACGCTCCAGAGGGCGTCGGGWTAGCTTCATGAATCTCTGGACCGGTCGGTACAAAAGATCTAGACGCAGGGAATCTCGGCGCAAAAAGATCTATGGGTGTACCGCCGCGACCGATGTGATCGCGACCGATGTGGGAGACATGGGAAAAGCAGACGTCGACATCGTCATCGTGGGCGCGGGCATCCTCGGAATCAACCAGCTCTACCGCGCGCAGCGTGACGGGTACTCCGTGCAACTGCTCGAGCAGGGCGACGGCGTGGGCGGTACCTGGTACTGGAACCGCTACCCCGGGTGCCGCTTCGACTCCGAGAGCTACACCTACGGCTACCTCTTCTCGGAGGAGCTCTGGCATGAGTGGGAGTGGAGCGAGGAGTTCGCCGGCCAGCCGGAGACCGAGCGCTACATCAACCACGTGGTCGACCGGTTCGACCTTCGCCGCCTCATCCGATTCGGCAGCAAGGTCGACGCCGCGGAGTGGGACGAGGGCTCGCGGACCTGGACGACGCGGACCGCGGACGGGCATGTAGTCCGCTCCACCTACCTGGTCAGTACGACGGGTGTGCTCTCGGTGCCGCAGTACCCGGACGTGCCCGGGCGCGCGACGTTCGCCGGCGAGCAGTACCACACCGGCCGGTGGCCGGCGACGGCCGTCGACTTCACCGGCAAACGCGTGGCCGTGGTCGGCACCGGCTCCTCCGGGGTGCAGGTCGCGCCGGTCATCGCCGAGCAGGCGGCGTCGCTGACGCTGTACCAGCGCACGCCGACGTGGTGTACGCCGCTCAACAACCACCCGATCTCCGCCGAGCAGCAGGCCGAGCTCAAGGCGAGCTTCGAGAAGATCAGGAGCACGCTCGCCGTCTCGGTCGCGGGCTTCCTGCACGAGCCGTCGGGCCGCAAGACCTTCGATGACGCGAAGGACCAGCGCTGGGAGTTCTACGAGCGGATCTGGAACAGCCCCGGGTTCGCCAAGATGAACAGCAACTACGAAGACATGATGCTGGACCCCAAGGCGAACAAGGAGTTCTGCGACTTCATCGAGGAGAAGATCCGCGGGATCGTCGCCGACCAGGCGGTCGCGGATCTGCTCATCCCGGACCTCGGGTACGGCTCGCTGCGGCCGCCGTTCGTCACCGACTACTACGAGATGTTCAACCGGCCGAACGTCGAACTGGTCTCGACGCGCCGCCACCCGTTCGTCCGGCTCACCGAGGCCGGCATCGAGACGGCGGACGGGCTGCGCGAGTTCGACATCATCGTCTGGGCGACCGGGTTCGACTTCGCCACCGGCGCGATGCTGGGCATGGGCATCCGCGGTGTGGACGGACTGACCCTGAACGAGTACTGGGCGGACGGCCCGCGCACCTTCCTGGGCCTGATGTGCCACCGCTTCCCGAACTTCTTCTTCCCGGGTGGCCCGCACGGCGCCGCGGGCAACAACCCGCGCTATGGCGGTGATCAGGTCGACTTCGTCGCCGACCTGATCTGCCGCGCGCGCGAGCGCGGCCAGGACCGCATCGAGGTCCCGCTCGAGACCGAGGAGAGATGGGCCGCCACGATGGCGAAGGCCCTGCCGTTCTCCACCTTCGTCGAGCACGGCCAGTACTACGGGACGAACGTGGAGGGCAAGCCACGGCGTTTCCTGCTGAACCCGGCTGGCCGGCCGGCATTGCTGCGGGTGATGGAGAAGACGGTCGAGAGCGGCTACTCGGGCTTCCTTGGCTGACCGAGCCGGCTTCCTTGCCCTGCGCCCGGAGGCACCGTGCCTGTTCCTCGCACGGTGCCTCCGGGCGCGGGCTTCTCCGCTCAGACGAAGACCAGCTCACGGCTCGCGAACAGCCACGCCTCGCCGCTCGCCCGCAGGCGGTCGGTGTAGCGGCCGACGAGCTGGACCCTCCAGCCCTTCTCGGCCTTGACCAGGAAGAGCAGGTCGCTCGTCGCGCTGGCCGACTCGCCGTCGAAGTCGGTCACGTGGATGTTCAGCACGACGTGCCGCTGGGGCACCCCCGGCGTCAGCTTGGAGTACGTCGCGCGGATCGCGTCGTGGCCGTGCAGCACCTCCGAGCCGGGGAAGGACGCCGACCCGTCGGGCAGGAAGGTGGCGACGACGTCCTCGGTGCGGGCGTCGTCCACGGCCTGCGCGTACGCCGCGATGGTGTCGCTGATCCGTGCGACGGCATCGGCATAGTCGGCGCTCATGCGGCTCCTCCGGAGTAAGTTGACCGATCGGTACAAGGAAGCCTAGCGTCGCGTCCGCCCTGGTGCGGGCGCCCGCCGTGGAGAGGAAGGGTGCCACCCTGATGAGCAGGATCTCCTTCGACGGACGGGTCGCGGCGGTGACGGGTGCCGGCCGTGGCATCGGACGGGCCTACGCGGTCCTGCTGGCCCAGCTCGGGGCCAAGGTGGTCGTGAACGACCTAGGCGGCTCGTCGACGGGCGTCGGGGCCAATGCCGCGCCGGCGAACAGGGTCGTCGACGGGATCCGTGCCGCCGGTGGCACCGCGATCGCGAACTTCAGCGACGTGTCGACCGTCGAGGGCGGCCAGTCGGTCGTGGACGCCGCCATCGGCGAGTTCGGACGCATCGACGTCCTGATCAACAATGCCGGGAACATGGTGTGGGCGGGCCTTCCGGACATCGACCTCGCCAATCTCGAGGCGCACCTGGACGTGCACGTGAAGGGCTCGTTCAACACCGTGCGCGCGGCGTGGCCGCACATGGTGGAGCAGGGCTACGGGCGCATCGTGCTGACGACGTCGATCGGCATGTTCGGGCTCGCGGACAACCTCGGCTACGCGACGTCGAAGGCATCCATGATCGGCATGGCGCGAAGCATGACCGCGGCGGCCGGCAAGCAGAACATCCGGATCAACGTCATCGGCCCGAACGCGATGACCCGGCTTGCCAACAAGCCCGCGTCCAGCGCCCCCGCCGACGGCACCCCGGCCGACAGCGCCCCGGCGGACACCCCCGCGACCAGCGCCGCGTCGACGGGCGATGCGCCGGCGGACGCCGCCCCGCCCGGCAGCGCCCCGCTGACCGAGGGATTCCGCGCCGTCCCGGACCTGAGCGCGGCCGCCGTCGCCCCCATGGTCGCCTACCTGGCGCACGAGGAGTGCGGCGTCAGCGGTGAGGTGTACCTGGCGGGCGGGGGCCGATTCTCGCGGCTCTTCGTCGGTGTCACGGAGGGCTACCTCAACCCCGACCCGGCCAAGGTCGACGTCGACGACGTCGCCGCCAACTGGGCGGCCATCCAGGACGAGACCGGCTACTACGTGCCCCGCGATCCCCTGGACTGGTCGACGCACTTCCTGGCCCACTTCTACGAGTAGCGCCGTCGACTACGTCCCGCACTTCCGGACCCGCCGGGGTTCGCCCGCTCGATCCCGCGCGTGATCGCCGTTTGTGCCCCGCCGTGGTCACGATGTGGGCCTGTCCGCGACCACCGGGGCGCGCTCACAGCGATCATGGGTGGGGGGCGACCCTGGCGGCCGTCGACTAGCCGAGGGCGGCGTCGGCTCGCTGCTTCATCTCGGCGATGAAGTCGAGGTGCTGGTCGAGGGTGGTCAGCCCGTTGCGGGCGCTGGTCACGGCGACGTCGGTCGCGCCGGCGTCGCGCAGCCGCGGGAGGGCCGCCACCGTCTGCCCGAGCCAGCTGCCCGGCTCGCTCGGCAGCAGGTTGAACAACGCCCGGAAGTCCTCCGGAGCGCGGCCCTGCGCGCGCAGCAGCTCCTGGACCCGCTGCCAGGCGAGGGTGGCATCCTCGCGTAGTCCGTAGCCGAAGATGAACCCGTCGGCGAGGCGGGCCGCGCGGCGGAACGCGGCCTCGGACGAGCCGCCGAGCCAGATGGGGATCGGCCCGTTCGGTGGTGGACACAGGGCGGCGCGGTCGATCTGGTCGAACTGGCCGCTGAACTGATGGGGCTCGCCGGACCACAGCCGGCGAAGGTAGGGGATCTGCTCGTCGAGCCGGCGGCCGCGGGTGGACCAATCCGCTCCGAGCGCGTGGTACTCGACCGGGTTGTAGCCGATGCCGACGCCGAGTCGCAGCCGCCCGCCGGAGAACAGATCGACGTCGGCCGCCTGCCGGGCGACCAGGGCCGTCTGGCGCTGCGGGAGGATCAGGATCCCGGTGACGAGCTCGATCCGCCGGGTGACCGCGGCGAGGTAGCCGAAGGCGACCAGCGGGTCGTGGAACGGGTCCTTCTCGTCATAGGAGCGCTCCGGCAACGGTGGCTGCCGGTCCACGCCGTGGACGGCGCCGACGACGTGGTCGTACAGCAGCAGATGGTCGTACCCGAGCTGCTCGGCGGCCATCGCGAACTGCCGGAGCGCGTCCGGATCGCCGGCCAGCTCGTTCTGCGGGAAGGTGACGCCGAGCCTCATCCGGATAGCCTCCGTAGTCCTCACTCGGGCCCGTCGCGGTCGCCGGGGCGGCGTGTCCGAGCTCCGGCGACCCTGGTCGACGGTTCATATGATGCACCTGGCCGTGCACTATATGGTCCACGTCGAGCGGAGAGCGGTCACACGACGGTGAGCGGCACGGAGGACCAGACGCTGGCGGCGCTGGCGGACCTCGCGGCGCGCGAGGCGATTCGCCAGCAGCTGCACAACTACTGCCGCGCGATGGACCGTCGCGACGACGAGCTGGGATACGCCGTCTGGCACGAGGACGGCACAGCGGACTACGGCGCGTCGGTGTTCCAGGGCGCGGGCCGTGACTTCGTGGACCAGGTCTCGCGTAACCATCTCCGGCGCTCGGCGCACTCCCACCAGATCGCGACCGTCGGGATCGAGGTCCAGGGCGACCGCGCGGTCAGCGAGTCATACGTCACGGTGCGCCTTCGGACCGCCGTGGCCGGTGGCTTCACCGAGGAGCTCTACGTCGGCCGGTACCTGGACCGTTGGTCGCGCCGGGGCGGCCGGTGGGCGATCGACCACCGCGTCTGGGTCCTGGACTTCGACGAGCAGGACCGCCCGGCGTCGGCCCGGCTGCCCGGCGGCGGCAGCCGCGACACCGCCGACCCCTCCTACGAGCTGTTCCGCGGCCTGCGCGCCGACTCCTGAGCCGAGCCCCGTTCGAGCGCGTCRGAGGCTCCGGCGCGGGCGGTGTTGGCTGCCGCCGAAGGGGTATGCCCGCGCCCATGGCTCGGCCGACCGCGTCGTGATTCCCGCGCCGGCCGTGCTGCCAGCGGCCTGTTGACGCGAGTGTTAGAAACGGCCTATGGTCGGAACATGACCAGTGCCAGGTTCCCTGTGTTCGACGCGGACAACCACCTGTACGAGACGCGCGATGCACTCACCAAGTACCTGCCCGACAGGTACAAGGGCGCCATCGACTACGTCGACGTGAACGGCCGCACGAAGATCGTCGTGCGGGGGCAGATCTCGAACTACATTCCGAACCCGACGTTCGATGTGGTCGCGCGCCCCGGTGCCCAGGAGGAGTACTACCGCAAGGGAAATCCGGACGGTAAGAGCCGCCGGGAGATCTTCGGCGCGCCGATCAGGGCACTTCCCGCCTTCCGTGACCCGGCCGCGCGCCTGGAGCTCATGAACGAGCAGGGCGTCAACCGCACGCTGCTGTTCCCGACCCTCGCCAGCCTGGTCGAGGAGCGCATGCGCGACGACCCGGATCTGATTCACGCCGTGATCCACTCGCTCAACGAGTGGATCTACGAGACGTGGCAGTTCAACTACGAGGACCGCATCTTCACCACGCCGGTCATCACCCTGCCGATCGTGGACAAGGCCCTCGAGGAGCTGGACTKGGTGATCGARCGCGGMGCCAAGGTCGTGCTGATCCGGCCCGCGCCMGTGCCGGGCTTCCGCGGCTCGCGGTCCTTCGGCTTCCCCGAGTTCGACCYGGTGTGGCAGAAGATCGTCGACAACAACCTGGTCGTCGGCATGCACTCGTCCGACTCGGGCTATGAGCGGTACACCAACGACTGGTACGGCAACAACAGCGAGTTCCTGCCGTTCCAGCCGCAGGCGTTCCGCATGCTGTCCGCGTGGCGCCCGATCGAGGACTCCGTGGCGGCCCTTGCCTGCCACGGCGCGCTTACCCGGTTCCCGGACCTGAAGGTCGCGGTCATCGAGAACGGCGCGGCCTGGGTGGCGCCGTTGCTGAAGGCCATGAAGGACCTCTACAAGAAGATGCCGCAGGACTTCCCGGAGAACCCGATCGAGGCCATCCGCCGCTGCATCTACATCTCCCCCTTCTGGGAGGAGAACTACGCCGAGCTCGCCGAGCTGCTCGGCGAGGAGCATGTCCTGTTCGGGTCCGACTACCCGCACCCGGAGGGCCTGGCCGAGCCGGCCAAGTACGCCGAGGACCTGCTGGCCTACATCCCCGACGAGGAGCGGGTCGCCAAGTTCATGGGCGGCAACATGGCCAAGCTCCTGGGCTACCCGGCCAGGCTCGAAAGCCCCGCCGGCGTCTGACCGCGGCGGGACCGCGCGCCTTCCGGAAGCCGAAGCCGGCTTCCGGAAGCCGGACGTCGACTGCCGGAGGCTGGAAGCTGGCTCCGGAAGACAGGGACCACCGCGCCGGGCTGGCGCCGCGTCGATGACGCGGCGCCGGCCCGGCGGTCTCCGTATGGGGCGCAGGTCGGTCCCGGCGGCGAGTGGCTCGGCCGGCTGGGGGCGATGAGTCTGGTTCGGCGATGAGGCCAGGGACGTGCCCGCCGGTCAGGACGTGCGCTGCTGGCCGAGCAGGCCGCCCTCGATCACGTGGACGGCGGCCTCCAGCGTCTCCGCCGAGCGGTGGCCACCGCCGAACACGTCCAGCAGGGCCATCGCCACGATCGCCTCGGCGTCGACGTCGCCGAAGCCGCGCGGCGCCAGGAAGTGGGCGAGCTGGCGCCGGCCCCAGTCGAGGGCCGCGGCCGCGTCGGTACCGAGCGCCGCCTCGTGCAGCGTCGCGTCGACCCAGATCCTGATGATCCCGGCCTCGGAGACCTGCGTCTCGTTGTACGTGCGCAGCCAGGCCCGCAGCGCCGCCGTCGACCAGGCCTCTCCCGACCCGGGCACGGGTGGCGTGGGAATCGCGGCGAGCGTGCTGGACAGCGGCGTCATCGCGGCCAGCACGAGCGTGCGCGCGAGGTCGGCCTTGTTGGCGAAGTAGCGGTAGAAGATGCCGTGCGACAGGCCGGCGGCCGCGGCCACGTCGTCGACGCGGGTGCCGTGGTACCCGCGCTTGACGAAGACCTCGTACCCGGCCGAGAGCAGTGCGTCGTAGGTGGCCCGCGCGGTGTCGGTGAGGGCGGAGCGCCGGGTCGGCGCCGCGCCCGCCCGGCGGTCGAAGTCGATGAACGGCGCCTCGTCGGCGCCGCGGCCGTGCGCGTTCACGCCGGGAATCAGCCCGAAGAGAGCGCGGTGGATGACGTCGGCGAGCGCGTCGTCGACCCGTGTGCGCGGGTACGCCAGCGGGGCGGCATTGCGCAGGATCTCGGCCGAGTAGAAGGTGCGGGCCGTGGCGCCCAGGAGCAGTCCGATCACCGCGTCGGCGTCGTGCGGGGCCAGCGTGGTCGAGACGAGCCTGGACCGGATCAGCGCGATGTTCGCCGCCGCCGCGTGGACGTTGAGCGCCTTGAGGCTCAACGTCTCCCTCGCCGCGCTCTCGAAGACCTGGAACACCGCGCCGAAGTGCTCGTAGATGTCCGCGTACCGTTCCACCCACTCGCGGATCGTCGTCCAGCCCGCCGCGTCGGGGGTCAGTGGCCCCATCGCCTCGACGGAGGCGCCGACCTGGCGGGCGACCTGCCCGGCCAGCTGGCGAAGCACGTCCTCCTTGCTGGAGAAGTACTGGTAGAACGCCACCCGCGAGCAGCCGGCGCGCTTGGCGAGGTCGGCGACGCTGGCGGTGTGGTAGCCGCCCTCACCGAACACCTGCAGCGCCGCCGCCACGATGCGCTGCTGGGTGAGCCGTCCACGCTGACCGACGGCGGGATTGCTGGCGAACGGGACGCGCCGGGCGATCGACTCCGGCGCGGGCACGTCCGCACCGACCGTGGGCGCCCGCTCCGCTGGCCGCTCCGCTGGCCAGCCCACCGAGCGGGTCGGATCGCTCGTCATGATCCTGTCAGTATCTCAAACCGAGCGAACGCACGGACCGCGGAACGCACGGACCGTACTGGTCACCCAGAGCACGCCGAAGTCTGGATCATGGTCGATGACCGCCGCCGACCCAGGTGGCAGATCTGGAGCGTGGTCGACGGTGGTGTTCAGGGACACCATGGTCGGCCACGATTCGTCCGGCGAATCTGGAGCGTGGGCGATGGTGGCGTCCCCGAAGTCGACCATCGGCCACGAACCCGCCCAGGAACGGCCGGGAGGCTCAGCCGGACGTGCCGACGGGGCTCGGCGCCTCGACGGGGATCGCGCCGGCGGCGGCGAGGGTGGCGCGGGCGGCCGCGTCGAAGCCGGCGGCCTCGAGGACCTCGGCGGTGTGCTCGCCGAGGCCGGGGATCGCGACCCGGACGGCGGGGCGGGGCTCGGGCCCCAGGCGCAGGGCGAACCCGGGCTGCTCGGTCAGGCCGCGCGCTCCCCAGTCGAAGGCGACCGTGCGGCCCAGCTCGCGGTCCACGGGGTCGTCGACGATGTTCGCGACGAAACCCGAACGGTCCACCCCGGCGACCAGCTCGGCCGGCACGCCGGCGGCGCGCAGCCGGGCCGCCCAGCCCGCCGCGCCGCCCTCATGGAAAGCGGCTTCGAGGATCTCCTCGGCGGGCTGGCGCTCGCCGGGCCAGGCTCGCAGCGGCGGCGGCGTCGCGGGCAGGTTCGCGAGCAGCGACCCCCGCCCCGCGGGCAGGCCGGCCGCGACCGCGTCGCGCAGGCGTCCCCATGTCTTCGCGTCCGGGACCGCGAGGGCGAACCAGCCGCCGTCGCCGGCCTGGTAGATCCGGTAGGCCGCGCCGTAGCCGGTCTGGCCGGCGTCGAGCGCCGGCCCGGCGATCACCGTGGCGCCTGTGCCGTCCGTGGCGGCTGTGCTGTCCGTGGCGGCTGTGCCGCCCGCGCCGGGGTCGGCCGGGTCGCCGGCGCCGACGACGAACGCGCCGGACTTCAGCATCAGGCCGGCCCCGAGCAGCGACGTGCTGACGGACTGCCCGCCGCCGTCACGGCGGCGCGCGTAGAGGCCCGCGAGCAGTCCGCAGGCCGCGACCCAGCCGCTCGCCGAGTCGATCGCGCCCCAGACGAGGAACGTCGGCGGCTGGCCGGCGCCCCCCTGGGAGCCCTCGACACCCGAGAGCGCCTGCATGAGGTGGTCGTTGGCCGGCAGCTTCGCGCGCGGGCCGGTCGCGCCGAAGCCGCTCGCGTGGCAGTAGACGACGTCGGGGTTCGCCGCTCGCACGGTGGCCTCGTCGTAGCCGAGCCGCTCGGCGAGCCCCACCCGCGCGTTGTGGTGGACGACGTCGCTGTCGCGGAAGAGCGCCGCGAGGACGCCCGCCGCGCCGGGCGCCTTCAGGTCGAGCGCGACGGCCCGCTTGCCGCGCTGGCCGGCGGCGAACATGGGCTCCATGTTCCGGTGAATGTCACCGGTCACCGGCTCGACCTTGACGACGTCCGCGCCGAGCTCCGCCAGCACCGCCGTCGCGACCGGCCCGGCGAGGTAGGCGGACAGGTCGAGCACCCGCACACCGGACAGCAGCCGCCCGGCACCCGCCTCGCCAGCGCCGCCGGGCGCGGGCGCGCCAGCGGCCCGGGCCGGGCCGGCCGGGCCGGCTGTGCTGGGCGGGCCGGCTTGGCCCGTTGGGATGACGCGCGCGATCGGGCCGAGGACGGTGATCCGGCCGCGGTCGGGGTCGTCGTGGCCGACGGCCAGCCCGGTGCTGCGCACGTGGTCGTCCAGGAGCGCCTCACCGGGGCGCAGCACCGGCTCGCAGCGGAAGTTGTGGCCGGCGAGGTCGGCGAGCCAGGCGGCGCGGGGACGGGTGGCGAACGCCGCGGCCCAGCGGGCGCCGCGCTCGACCATCGCGCCGCTCATCAGGTCGGCGTTGTAGCCGCGTTCGCTTGGGGGCTCGCCGAGGTACGCGAGGAACTCCTCGTACGCGCCCTTGGCGCCGAACCAGAGCTGGATGTACTCGCCGTCGGCGCACCGGTAGGCGAGACTCTCCTTGGGGCCCTGGTCCTTCCAGAGCAGCGTCGTCGTGGGGGAGGGATGCTCGACCCGGCCGATGATCATGGGGAGCAGGGCGCGCAGGCCGTCGGCGAGCGAGGTCTCCGCCCAGCCGCCGCGCCCGGTCGCGGCCCGCTCGTAGAGCCCGGCGAGCGCCCCGACCGTCGCCGTGAGCCCCGCGCCCGCGCTCGCGATCGCGAGGTCCGCGAAGGCGGGGCGGCCCGGCTGGTGGCACCGGATCTGGGTGAGCAGCCCGGTGCGGGCGGCGAGCAGCAGCTCCAGGTCGGCGAGCGCGCCGCGTGCGGAGTAGCTGGGGCGGGTGCGGACCACCACCAGGGCCGGGTTGGCGCGCGCGAGGTCCGGATAGCCCAGCCCGCGGCGCTCGATCGCCTCCTCCGCGCCGGTGAGGAACAGGACGTCGGCGGACCTGGCGAGAGCCGCGGCCGTCGCCGCCGCGCCCGCGGGGTCCGCGTCGTCGTCGACCTCGACGATCTCCTTTCCGCGGTCCCAGACGCGGGCGAACTCCACCCCGGTGTCGAGCGCCGGCCGGCGGGCCGAGCGGACCCGGGTCACCTGGGCACCGAAATCGCGCAGCATCGCACCCGGCAGGCTGCCGGCCAGGCCGGCCCCGACCACGCTGGTACCGAAGGCGACCTCGACAACCCGTATGCCGGCAAGCGGGCCCTGCCCCGTCGTCTCGGTGGTCATCCGCGTTCCTTCCGCCTCGCGGCGGCCGGCACCGGGCAGGCCGCGGATTTATCATTAATGAGTAGATACTCATCGGCCGGTACGCATGCGCGCAACAGGCGACCTGCCCTTCGCCTGCGCGCCCGCAACCGGAAGCGGCCGTGGGCGGCCGTGGGCGATGGCTCGGTGCGCGGCGGAGGTGTCCACCGCGGTTGCCTCGGCCCTCGTATCGGTGACATGCTGCTGCCGCGAATATGGCTTGGCTGCCGCTGTGGCCGGTGGTCGGTGCCCCGGGGCGGATGGAGGCGTTCAGACGTGGCGGAACTCGGCTTAGCGGGCGCTACGGCGGACCGCGGGATCTACTACGACCCCTACGACGTGGAGATCGACAGCGACCCRTACCCCGTGTGGAGGCGGATGCGGGACGAGGCCCCGCTCTACCGCAACGACAGGCACGGCTTCTACGCGCTGAGCCGGTGGGATGACGTCGACGAGGCGCTCGTCGACCACCGGACCTACATCTCCGGCAAGGGCTCGGTCCTCGAAATGATCAAATCGGGGTCGCCGATACCGCCGGGCATGGTCCTGGCCGAGGACCCGCCGCTCCACGACCTGCACCGCGCGTTGCTGTCGCGGGTGTTCACGCCGAAGCGGATGGYCGCGCTGGAGCCCCGGGTGCGCGAGCTGACCGTGCGCACGCTGGACCAGTTCGTCGGCGCCGGCGGGTTCGACTTCGTCGCCGACCTGGGCGCGCTCGTCCCGATGCGGGTGATCGGCATGCTGCTAGGCATCCCGGAGAGCGACCAGGAGGCGCTGCGCGACCGGAGCAACGCCCGCCACCACATCACTCAGGGCGAGGTCCCGAAGCTGTCCGACCTGGGCGCGTCGATGGCGGACTTCGCGGAGTACGTCGACTGGCGGGTCGACCACCCCTCGGACGACCTGATGACCACGCTGCTCACCGTCGAGTTCCGCGACGAGACGGGGACGACCCGCCGGCTGACCCGCACCGAGATCCTCCTCTACATCGCGCTGCTGGCCGGCGCCGGCAACGAGACCACCCGCCGGCTGATCGGCTGGACGGGGCAGCTGCTGGCCGACCACCCGGACCAGCGCCGGGCGATCGTCGCCGGCGCGTCCACCGTCGACCAGGCGATCGAGGAGATCCTGCGCTACGAGTCGCCGTCGCCGGTACAGGCGCGGGTGCTGTCCCGTGACGTCGACCTGCATGGCCAGACCGTGCCGGAAGGCAGCATCATGCTGCTGCTCAACGCCTCGGCCAACCGGGACGAGCGGCGCTTCCCCGACCCGGATACGTTCGACATCGGCCGGGAGGCGGAGCGGCACCTCGCCTTCGGCCGCGGGATCCACTTCTGCATGGGCTCGTCGCTGGCCCGCACCGAGGGCCGCGTCGTGCTCGAGGAAGTGCTCAGGCGCTGGACCGACTGGGACGTCGACTACGACAACGCGGTCCTCGATCACACGTCCACGACGCGCGGTTGGATGCGTCTGCCGATCCGCACGGTGTAGGAGGGTTATATGCGCTTCATCCTGCATTACCCGGAGACCAACGGGACCAGCCGCGACATGCTCCACGCCGGGCCGCTGGACGAGGTCGCCGCCGCCGCCGAGAAGGCCGGCTTCGACGCGATCTCGCTCACCGAACATCCGGTGCCCGGCGCCAGGTGGCTGGAGACGGGCGGGCACCAGAGCCTCGACCCGTTCGTCGCGCTCGGCTTCGCGGCGGCGGCGACCACCCGGCTGCGACTGATGACGAACCTGGTCGTCGCGCCCTACCACAACCCCTTCACGCTGGCGAAGGCTGCCGCGACCGTCGACAAGCTCTCCGGCGGCAGGTTGATCCTCGGCATGGGGACCGGCTACCAGAAGTCCGAGTTCTTCGCCCTCGGCGTCGACCTGGCGGAAAGGGCCGCCCTGTTCGACGAGGCGCTCGACGTTCTGCCACTGCACTGGCGCGGCGAGCCGTTCAGCTACAAGGGCCTGCACTTCGACGCCCGCGACGTCATCGCCCGGCCGAAGCCGGTCCAGGACCCGATCCCGATCTGGGTCGGCGGCAACTCGGGCCGTGCCCGGCGCCGTGCCGCCGAGAAGGCGCAGGGCTGGCTGCCGATGATGGCCAGCCCCCAGGTGGCCCAGACCGCCCAGACGATGGCGATCACCTCGCGGGAGCAGCTCGCCACCCTGATCCAGGGGGTCAAGGACGCGGCCGTCGCGGCGGGGCGCCCCGGCCCGCTCGACTTCACGTCCTCCTACAACGACGCCACGTTCACCGAGGCGCCGACGGCGGACGCCGACCGGCACCGCGAGCAGTGGGCGGAGCTGGAGAAGATCGGGGTGACCTGGTTGGTGATCTCCTGCCACTCCACCTCGCGCGAGCAGACCTTCGACTTCATCGAATCCTTCGGTGGGACGTACCTGTCCTGACCGTGACCGGCCCCATCGCGTCGTCCGGACGGCGGCTGCGTCTGGCGGAGCGCTGTGGTTGCATCGCCGCGGGACATCTTGCGCTGACATCCAGGGAGAAAGCCATGCCGAAGGCGTATGTCGTGTTCACCGAGGCGATCAATGACCCGGATGGGATGGCCGAGTACGGGAAGCTCGCGGGGGCCTCGTTCGCGGGTGTCGCCGCGCGGCCGCTCGCCGTCGGACCGGCCACCGAGGTTCTCGAGGGCGAGTGGCACGGCGACCAGACGGTCATCCTCGAGTTCGACTCGGTCGAGGAGGCCAAGGCCTGGTACACGTCCGAGGCCTATGCCAAGGCGATCCCGCTGCGCCAGGCCGCCGCGGACTGCAACGCGGCGATCATCACCGGGTTCTGAGACGTAGAGCCGCCGCTGAGACGACGAAGAGCGCCGACGGGCGGCCCGGCCCTGGGCGTCGGGCTGGGCGACCCTGGTGGTCCGGCGGTCTGGTGGTTCGGTGGTCTGGCCGATGACGACGAACGGGCGGTGGTGGGCCTGAGCCCACCACCGCCCGTCGACGCGTCGGCGTCCTACTCGACGGTGATGGCGCGCTCGGGGCAGTGGCCCGCGACGTTGCGGACCTCCGCCTCGAGATCCGCCGGCACCTCTTCCACCAGGACCTCGCCGTAGCCGTCGTCGCTGATGCCGAACACCGCCGGGCACTCCGCCGCGCAGACGCCGTGCCCACGGCAGATGTCCTCGTCGATGAAGACCTTCATCATGCCTCGCTCGGGTTCTCCGCCGGGGTGAACTCCAGGCTCAGATACCCGAGGCCGCGCAGGATAAAGGTCGGGAGGTACCGGTACTTGCGGGCGTCCGCGGGGCCGTGGACGGCCTCGTCGACGCGGATGTCGCTGGTGCGGGCCAGCAGCCGCTCGATCGCGACCCGGGCCTCGGCGCGGGCGAGCGGGGCGCCGGGGCAGGTGTGGATGCCGCGGCCGAACGCGATGTGGTGGCGGGAGTTCGGCCGGTTGATGTCGAACTTGTCCGCGTCCTCGAAGTGCCGCGGGTCGCGGTTGGCCGCGCCGTTGACCACCATCAGCGTGGCGCCGGCGGGGATGTCGACGCCGCCCACCGTCGTCGGCACCTTGGCGAGCCRGAAGTCGCCCTTGATCGGGCTCTCCGTCCGCAGCGTCTCCTCGAGGAAGTTCGAGATCAGGCCGGGCTCGGCGCGCAGCCTGGCCTGCAGCTCGGGGTCCTCGGCGATCAGCTTGCCCGCGGTGCTGACGAGGCGGACGGTGGTCTCCTGGCCGGCCGAGAACAGGTTCGCCGCGACCCGCACGGCGTCCATCACCTCGGGCGTCGACCCGTCGGGGAACGTCGCCTGCGCGAGCCCGGTGAGCACGTCGCCGCGGGGTTCCTTGCGGCGGTCCTCGATGTAGACCTTGAACTTCTCGTAGAGGAACTCCAGCGGGGAGTGCGAGAGCGACTCGCCGCTGGTGCCGCCGATGGTGCCGCTGGCGGCCCGGTTCAGGTGGTCGACGAACTCGGCGTGGTCCTCCTCCGGGACACCGAGCAGGTCGGCGATGACCAGGAGGGCCAGTGGCCCGGCGAAGTCGCCGATGAACTCGCCCTTGCCGCCCTCCAGAAGGCTGTCGAGGAGCCGGTCGGTGATGACACCCATCCACTCCTCGTTCTCGCGGAGGCGCTTAGGAGTGATCATCTTCATCAGTAGCGCGCGATGGTCGGTGTGCAGCGGCGGGTCCATCGTCGGCAGCTGGTCGAAGAACGGGAGCGAGTCGCGATGCTGCGCGATCAGCTCGGCGACGTCGTCGCGACCCTCGATTGGTACCGGGAATCCCGGGAACGGGCCGGTCACCGAGGTGCACGATGAGAAGTTCTCGCTGTCCTGCAGGACCTCGATGCCTTCGTCGTAGCCGGTGACCATCACGACGTTGTGGTGCGGCTCCCGGTGCACGGGGCACTTGGACCGAAGCTCGTCGAAGTACGGGTACGGGTCCTCGACAAGCTCCTTGCCGAGGAAGAAGTCCAACGACTCGAGGTCGTTCGCCACCTGAAGGCTCCCTTCAACACCGCGACGCCGGCCGGGCGCGGGACCTGTTTCTCCGCCGTCGGAGGGGGCAACGGCGTTGAAAAGTGCTGAGAGCAGCATTCTCGGCTAACGGAAGCTGCTATCCCAACCTACCGTACGACGCCCGCGCGGCAGGCGTGTCCGGGGACGCGTCCGGGACCGAGATGACCACGGCCGGCCGGCCTGGCACCGTCCGGCCGTGGTCTGGCGCCGCGCTGGTTACCGGCTGGCGGCGACCGAGATCGACTTGGAGTCGAGGAAGCCCTCGATGCCCTCCTTGCCCAGCTCGCGGCCGATGCCGGAGGCCTTCACGCCGCCGAACGGCGCCGCCGGGTCCATGCTGTAGGCCTCGTTGACGCCGAAGGTGCCGCTGCGCACCCGCCGGGCGACCCCGAGGCCGCGCTCGACGTCCGCCGTCCACACCGAGCCGGACAGGCCGTACTCGGTCGCGTCGGCGATCCGGACCGCCTCGGCCTCGTCGGTGTAGGGGATGACGGACAGGACCGGGCCGAAGATCTCCTCCTGCGCGATGCGCATGGAGTTGTCGACGTCGGCGAACAGGGTCGGCCGGATGTACCAGCCACGGTCGACGCCGGCGGGCAGGTCGGCGCCGCCGGCGACGAGCCGGGCGCCCTCCTTCTGGCCGAGCTCGATGTAGCCGCGGACCCGCTCCTGCTGGCGCTGGGCGACCAGCGGGCCGACCGCGGTGGCGGGGTCGGTCGGGTCGCCGGTGGGCAGCGAGGAGACCATGGTGGCGAGCGCGTCGACGTACTCGGCGTAGCGCGACCGGGGGACCAGCACCCGGGTCTGGGCGACGCAGGCCTGGCCGCTGTTCATCAGGCCGGCGACCTCGACGCCCTTGGCCATCGCCGCCGGGTCGGCGTCGTCGAGCACGACGGCGGCGGACTTGCCGCCCAGCTCCAGGCCGACCCGCTTGAGGTTCGCCCCGCAGGCGGCGGCGACCTTGCGGCCGGCGGCGGTGGAGCCGGTGAACGAGACCTTGTCGATCCCCGGGTGCGAGACCAGGTACTCGCCGATCTCCCGCCCGGCGGGCAGGATGCTCACGACACCCGGCGGGATGTCGGCCCGCTCCAGCAGGCCGGCGAGCCAGTACGCGTCCAGCGGCGTCTCCGGCGACGGCTTCAGCACGACCGAGCAGCCGGCGAGCAGCGCGGGGATCAGCTTGCCGATCGTCAGGTGCATAGGCATGTTCCACGGGACGATCGCGCCGACGACGCCGACCGGCTCCTTGCGCACCAGGATGTCCTGGCCGTAGAAGCCGGGACGCGTCTCCTCCCAGACGAGGTTCTCGGCGATGCCCGCGAAGGCGTTCATCATGAACATCGGGATGGCGACGTGCCCGACCTTGGCGAAGCTGATCGGCGCGCCCATCTCGGCGGTGATCAGGCTGGCGAGCTCGGCGCGGCCCGGCTTGTAGAGCGCCGCGAGCCGGCGGATGGCCGCGACCCGCTCCGCCGGGTCCAGGCGGGGCCAGGGGCCCTCGTCGAACGCCGTCCGCGCGGCGGCCACCGCCTTGTCGACGTCGGCCGGGGTCGGCTCGGCGATCGTGGCGATGACCTCCTCGGTGGCCGGGGAGATGACGTCGAACGTGTCCGGGCCACTCGGCGCGACCCACTCGCCGCCGATGAACAGACGATCCTGAACCTGCATGGTTCCTCCGGTTACCCTTCGCTTCCTGCTGCCGGTCGCGCGGTAGGGCGCCTTACTACTGCCTTCTTGCACTGTGCGTCGGGTTGGCCTGAAGCGGCGGTTGCGCTCGGGTCGGGTTGCCTGGCGGCCCTGGGCTGAGGGGCGGGTTGGTTCCGGTGGTCTAGACCTCGTCGACGAGTCCGGCGAGCGACGCCCGGTGCAGCACGTTGGCGGCCAGGCGCATGTGGGCGGCGTCGACGAGCCGGCCGTCGCGCCCGATCGCGCCGACCCCGTCGCGCTCGGAGGCGCGGTAGACCTCGATCGAGTCGCGGGCCTCGGCGATCTGCGCCGCCGTGGGGGCGAAGACCTCGTTCGCGATGGGCACCTGGGACGGGTGGATCGCCCACTTGCCGTCGTAGCCGAGCAGGCTCGCGTGCGTCGCGGCCCGGCGGTAGCCGTCGGGGTCCTTGTACGCGGGGTAGGGCGCGTCGATCGCGTCGATGCCGGCGCCACGGGCCGCCGCGAGCACCTGCACGCGGGCGAAGTGCCAGAAGTCGCCGGGGTAGTCGCCGAGCGGGTCGAAGTTGCCGTTCACCCGGGCGTGCAGCGACGCCGACAGGTCACCGGCGCCGAAGATGATGGCCTCCAGCCGGGGGCTGGCCTTGGCGATCTCGGCCGCGTTCGACAGGCCCTCGGCCTCCTCGATGAGCACCTCGAGGCCGATCCGCCGGCGCAGGCCGAGCTTGGTCTCCAGCTGGGTGAGCAGGACGTCGACCCACCAGACGTCGCGGGCCGAGCGCGCCTTGGGCACGATCAGGACGTCGACGGCCTCGCGGGCACCGGTGACGATCTCGATGATGTCGTCGTGACACCACTCGGTGTCCAGTCCGTTGACGCGGACGGCGCGGACCGTGTGGCCCCAGTCCTGGCCAATGAGCGCCTTGACGGCGATGCCTCGGGCGGACGCCTTCGCGGCCGGCGCGCAGGCGTCCTCCAGGTCGAGGAAGACCAGGTCGGCCCCGGACGAGCCGGCCTTCATGCACATCTTCTCGCTGCTGGCCGGCGTCGCCAGCTCCGAGCGGCGGGCGCGCGGTTCGCGCACGGGTCCTCCTGTGATCCTGGCCGGCCGGGTCGGGCTGCCCGCCGGTCGGCGCTGAAGGCTACTTACCGGCGAGCTGGGCGGCGATCGGCGCGAAGCTCTCGAGCTGGTCGGACTGGATGGTCACGTAGTTGATGCCGAAGGCCTCGCGGCGCGCGAGCAGCTGGTCGGCCACCTCGTCGGGGGTGCCGACGAGCACGTTCGGATGCGCGGCGGTCACGTCCGGCGTGGTCTTCATCCACCCGGCCAGCTTCTCGAACACCGCCGCCTTGTCCGTGGTGATCTCGGAGAAATACGGTGAGCCCTCGATGTCGAGCTCGCCCACGCGCTCGGGCGCGGCCGACCGGACGTAGTCGACCCGGCGGGCGAGCTCCTCGGCCGGGGTCAGCCCCGCGTCGTTGACGGCGGTGAAGTGCACGTTGGAGATGCTGACGATGTCCGCCTCGCGGGCGGCGAACGAGAGCACACGCTTCTTGGCGCCGCCGATCATGATCGGCGGGCGCGGCTGCTGCACGGGCGCCGGCAGGCCGCGGTAGCCGGAGACGTTGACGTGGTCGCCCTTGATCTCGATCGGCTCGCCGGACCAGTGGGCCTTGGCCAGGGCGACGACCTCGACGAGCTTGTCGATGCGCCGCGGCGCCGGGGCGAAGGTGAGGCCCATGGCCTCGTACTCGGCCCCGTTCCAACCCGCCCCGATGCCGAACTCGAGCCGGCCRTCGGACAGCAGGTCGATYGTCGCCGCCTCCTTCACCAGCGCGGCCGGCACGTGGTAGTCGACGCAGAAGACCCGGCAGCCGACCCGCAGGGAGGTGGTCACCGCGGCGGCGGCGGTCATCGCGGCGATCGGGGCCAGGTGCTGCGGCGGCATGCTCGCCGCCCGCGCCACGGGGCCGGGGCCCAGGTAGTGGTCGGCCACGAAGAGCGTCGAGTACCCGAGGTCCTCCGCCTTCCGGGCCAGGTCGCGCCACGCGGTACCAGACGCTGCCTTGGTGCCCTGGACGGCGAAGCGGAACGGACGGACCATTGGCATGCCCTGATTATACGATGCTCGCAGGACTATAGGACGCCCTACGATTTGTGGTAACGTCGCTCTCGCCAGCGTACGCTGATCGTTCTCATCAAGACGAGCAGATCATTCTCGTCTGAGAGACGACCGTTCTTCTGGAGGGCGTGATGACGGGAGCCCCGCCCTCGTGGCGCGCCCGCCCGGGCGCCGTGGTCCGCCTCCGCGACCGGCCCGGGTGGTGCCGGAAGAGTGGAGGGYGTCCCCGCGCCTCACCCTGATCCGGCCGGTAACCCGATCTTCGATCTCGCCCGCCCGTCTCGTCAGAAGGTCCACGGCATGCATGCGCTCGACGGAGTCAAGGTCCTCGATCTCGGCACCTTCCTGGCCGGCCCGTTCTGCGCCACGGTGCTGGGTGAGTTCGGCGCCGAGGTCGTCAAGGTCGAGCGCCCCGGCGTCGGCGACCACCTGCGCCGGTTCGGCAGTGACACGGAGTGTGGCGACACGCTCGTCTGGCTGTCGGAGGCACGCAACAAGCGGTCGGTGACGATCAATTTCGCCGACCCGCGCGGCCGGGAGCTGCTCCGCGAGCTGATCGCCTGGGCCGACATCGTCATCGAGAACTTCCGGCCTGGCGTCATGGAGAAGCTGGGTCTGGACTTCCCGGCGATCCAGGAGATCAACCCCGCCGCGATCCTGCTGCGGGTGTCCGCCTACGGGCAGTCGGGCCCGCTGCGGGACCTGCCGGGCTTCGCCCGCATCGCGCACGCGTTCTCGGGCCTGGCCTATCTCGCCGGCGAGCCGGACGGCATCCCGGTGACGCCCGGCTCCACCTCGCTCGCCGACTACATGTCTGGCATGTACGGCGTCATCGGGGTGCTGATGGCGMTGCGAGCCAGGGAGACCACCGGGCGCGGCCAGGTCGTCGACATCGCGCTGTTCGAGACGATCTTCCGGGCGCTGGACGAATTGGCGCCGGCCTACCAGAAGAACGGCTATGTCCGGGAGCGGATGGGCGCTGACACGGTGAACGTCGTGCCGCACAGCCACTACCGGACCGCCGACGGCCACTTCGTGGCGATCGCCTGCTCGCACGACGACATGTTCGCGAGGCTGGCGCGGGCGATGGGCCGGYCGGAGCTGTCCGCCCCCGACGTCTTCGGGCCGAAGCAGAACCGGCTGGCGGCCCGCGACGTGGTCAACAAGCTGGTTACCGACTGGGTCGGCTCCCTGTCGTGCGACGAGGTCGTGGCCCGCTGCCGGGCGGCCGAGGTGCCGGCCGGCAAGCTTTACTCGATCGCCGACATCTTCGACGACGAGCAGTACCAGCACCGCGGGACGATCACGGTGGAGGAGTCCCGGATCGGACCGCTCGCGGTGCCGGGAGTGATTCCGGCGCTGTCCGAGACCCCGGGCGAGATCCGCTGGCTCGGCCCGGAGCTCGGCGAGCACACCGACGCGGTGCTCGGCCAGATCCTCGGCCGCTCGGCCGACGAGATCGCCCAGCTGCGCGCGGACGGCGTCGTCTGATGGCTCCCGCCACGTCTCGGCTGCTTCAACCTGACGCCGTCGCGTCGCGTCGTTCACGCGCCGTCCCCGTCAGATCCACATCCACATTCTGATCATCACAGCATCGCAGCTCGCAGCACCGCTGATCGGTGCCGGAGTCCATCCGGTCCGAGATCATCCCTGGAGGGGGTGGAGAAATGTCCAGCATCGAGAAACTGGCGACGGGCCGGGCCAAGTACACGCTGGATTACCCGGAGCTTGGTACCGGGCCAGTCAGCTACGAGGACTCGATCTCAGAGGAGTTCTACCAGGCTGAGCATGAGGCGATCTTCAGGCGGACCTGGCTGAAGGTCGGCCGGGTCGAGCAGCTGCCGCGCAACGGCACCTTCTTCACCCGCGAGTTCAAGGGCCTTGGCTCGATCGTGATCAGCCGGCACACCGACGGCGAGATCTACGCGCTGCACAACGTCTGCGCGCACCGCGGCAACAAGGTCGTGTGGCAGGAGCACCCGGGCGAGGAGTCCAAGGGCTCCGYCCGCCAGTTCCAGTGCAAGTACCACGGCTGGCGCTACGGGCTCGACGGCAAGTGCAGCTACGTCACGAAGCGCGACCAGTTCTTCGACTCACTGCCCGAGGACGGGCTGGGAATGCCGCAGCTGCGCTGCGAGGTGCTGGCCGGGTTCATCTTCGTGAACTTCAGCCAGGACGCCCCGACGCTGCGGGACTTCCTCGGCGAGAAGCTGGTCACCGAGCTCGAGGCGTGGCCGTTCGAGAAGTTCACCAACCACTGGGGCTTCAAGACCCTCATCAAGGGCAACTGGAAGATCGGGATCGACGCCCTGTTGGAGTGGTACCACCCGGCGTACGTTCACGGGCGGTTCCTCAACGCCGACATGTCGAAGGCGGAGAAGCTCGTCCCGCCGATGGACTCGTACCACTACGACCTGTTCGCCCCGCACATGCTGACCTCGGTGCCCGGCCCGCCGCCGCTGAAGAAGCGGACGCGGTCCGTCGGCCCGGCCCAGCGCGACCAGGACTGGGTCTACCGGCTGTTCCGCGGTGGCATCTTCGGCCCGGACGACCTGCCGGAGGACATCGACTACCTGACCCCGGAGCGCAACCCGGGCAACGTCCAGTACTGGAGCAACGACCAGTACTGGCTGTTCCCGAACCTGTCGATCCAGCTGTGGCACCGCGGGTACTACATCACCTACCAGTACATCCCGGAGTCGGTCGGCACGCACTCGTACGAGGTCGACATCTACTTCCCGGAGCCGAAGAACGTCACCGAGCGGCTCGGCCAGGAACTGGTGGTCGACAGCACGATCGAGTTCGCGATGCAGGACACGAACACGGTGGAGGCGACCTGGTCGGCGCTGAACAACCGCGCGCTGGGCACGTTCCACCTGTCCGACATGGAGCTGATGATTCGCCAGTTCCACCACGTCGTCCGGGAAGCCGTCGCCGCTTACCAGGCCGGTAAAGAGAAGTAGAAGGAGCCCACGAGATGAGCACCACGACGGGCACCTTGCCCGAGAAGTTCGGCGTCCTCGAGCCCTGGGTCGAGGACTGGGCGCTGGCGTCGCGGCCCGAGCGGTATGCGAAGCGGCTGACGAAGACCATCGACGAGCTGGGCGAGTTCTACGACGCGATCGCGCCGCTCGCCGAGGAGGCGATCGCCTACCTCGACTCGTTCGACGTGAACGACCTGCCCGAGGCGGAGACCCGGCTGCTGCACCTGCTCTACTCGATGATCATGGTCTCGTATCCGGTGAACATCTTCAAGCAGCCTCGCATCCCGGACTCCGGAGCGGCGTTCTTCAACGCCACCGTCGAACCCGCCATCTGAGCGGGCCAGGGGCGAACGCGCGATGAGTGTCACCAGGACGCAGATCACGCCGACCACCGGCGTCGAGATCGTCGGGCTGACCGGCGGCGCGCTGCTCGATCCGGCGGTCGCCGCGGACACGCTCGCGGCCCTCGACGAGCGGGGCGTCGTGATCTTCCGGGAGGCGAACGTCACCGACGACGAGCTGGTGGCGCTCAGCCGCCTGCTCGGCGACGTCGTGCCGCCGGCGCGCGGCGCGGTCGAGGGGCACCCGGAGGTTCAGGCGATCACCCGTGACGCGTCGAAGAGCAAGATGGCGGCGTACCGCGAGGCGACGTTCTGGTGGCACTTCGACGGCGCGACCGACACCGTGCCGGACAAGTGCACGCTGCTGACCGCGCGGGAGATCTCCCATGACGACGACGGCGACACCGAGTTCGCCAACGTCTACGCCGCCTACGACGCCCTCCCCGACGACGAGAAGGCGGGGCTCGCGGGGGTGCGGGTGGTGCACAGCTTCGCGGCGTCGCAGCTGCGCGTCTACCCAAGCCCCTCGGAACGGGAGCGGGCGTCCTGGGACCGGATCCCGTCCCGGGAACACCCGCTCGTCTGGCACCGGCGCAGCGGCCGGCGGTCGCTGCTGCTCGGCGCGACCGCCGGCGAGGTGGTCGGCCGGCCGGCCGACGAGGGGGAGTCGCTGCTCGACCGGCTGCTCACCTGGGCGGCACAGCCCCAGTTTGTGGTACGCCACAAGTGGCGGCGAGGCGACCTCGTCATCTGGGACAACACGGGGATGTTGCACCGGGCGCTGCCCTACGGCGAGACCTCCAGCCGGCTGATGCACCGCACGTCGATCGCCGGCGACGAGGCCATCTCCTAGTCGCCGTCGCCGCACATCCGGACGGGTGCCCGCGGGCGACCGGCCGCCGCGCGGCGGCCGGTCGCCCGCGGGCACTCGGTTCACGGGCTGACCAGGGCACATTCAGGACCAAAGGAGGTTCGGCACAGTGACCGAGCAGCGGACGGCGCTTGTGACCGGCAGTGGGTCGGGCATCGGGCGGGCCATCGCCCATCGGCTCGCCGCGGACGGCTTCGCGGTCGCCATCCTGGACCTCAACGCCGACGCGGCCAAGAAGGTCGCCGAGGAGATCGGTGAGGCGGGGAACGAGGCCGTCGCCTTCGGCGGGGTCGACGTGTCGAGCCGCGAGCAGGTGAACGCGGCCGTCGAGAGCATCCGGGCCTCGATGGGTCCGGTCCTCGCGCTGGTGAACAACGCGGGCATCACCGGCTTCCGGGAGTTCCTGAAGATCAGTGACGCGTCCTGGGACAAGACCATCGCGGTCAACCTGTCCGGGCCCTTCTACCTCACCCAGGCGGTGCTGCCCGACATGATCGCGGCGCACTGGGGCCGGATCGTGAACATCTCGTCGTCGAGCGCCCAGGGCGGCCAGCAGTACATGACGCACTACGTCGCCTCGAAGGCCGGCCTCATCGGCATGACGAAGGCGCTCGCGCTGGAGTTCGGCCCCGAGGGGATCACCGTCAACACGATCCCGCCGGGCTTCGTCGACACGCCCATGCTGCGCGAGTCGGAGCGGCGCGGCATGTTGGGCGGGGGCGTCGACGACCACGCCGAGAAGACCCCGGTCCGCCGGGCGGGTAAGCCGGAGGACATCGCGGCGGCCACCTCGTTCCTGTGCCGCGACGAGGCCAGCTACATCACCGGCCAGATCATCGGCGTCAACGGCGGCCGCAACACCTAGGCCGGCGGCCGGCCGCTGGCCGCCGCGAGCCTCCGTCGGCCTCGGTCGGCCGGTCCAGGAATGCCCGACCGGTCGCGTATTTCGGCATTGCCCGGAAACGGCGGCGCAGCACGGCAGAATCGGGTCAAGAGGCGGACGGCCGTCGGCCCGGGACTGGGGGTGGCCTGTGCCGACCAAGGGGCCGACCGTCTTAACCACGCACGGAACCGTCAGCGGCGCCATCACCGACACCGGGATCCACGTCTTCAAGGGGATTCCGTACGCGGCCCCGATCGGCGGCCCGGCCCGGTTCGCGGCGCCGGCGGAGCCGGAACCCTGGGAAGGGACCCGGGAGGCGACCCACTTCGGCCCCGGCGTGCCCCAGCCGGCGTTCGTCGGCGCGCCGGACCCGTTGTGGCGGCCCGGCGACGGCGACGACTGCCTCACCGTCAACGTGTGGACGCCCGACCCGGGCGGCGCCGGCCTGCCGGTGCTGGTCTGGCTCTACGGCGGCGCGTTCATCATCGGCTCGACGGCCCAGCCCGGCTACGACGGGGCGACGCTCGCCGGCGCCGGGACCGTCGTCGTGAGCCTCAACTACCGCGTCGGCCTCGAGGGCTTCGGCCGGCTGCCCGGCCGGCCGGACAACCGCTGGCTTCTCGACCAGCTGGCCGCGCTGCGCTGGGTCCAGGACAACGTCGCCCGGTTCGGCGGCGACCCGGGCAACGTCACGATCTTCGGCCAGTCGGCCGGCGCCACGGCGGTCGCCTGCCTGACCGCGGCGGACGCCGGGCGCGGCCTGTTCCGCCGGGCGATCGCGCAGAGCGTCGCCGGCGTCGTGCTGACCCAGGATGAGGCGACGGCGGTCACGGAACGCATCGCCGCGACGCTGGGCGTGCCGGCGACGGCGGAGGGACTCGCCGGGGTGGCGCCGGAGGCCATCCACGTCGCCCAGGCCGTCCCCGGCGAGGTCACGCCGTACGCGCCGATCCTCGACGGGGAGCTGGTGCTGGGCCTGCCGTGGGAACGGTTACGCGTCGAGGTCGACCTGCTGGTCGGCTTCACGTGCGACGAGTTCCGGTTCTTCACCCTGCTGGAAGGCCTGAAGGAGGCCGATCCGGCCGCGACCGCCGAACGCGCCGGTCTGCCCGCCACCGCCGTGGCCGACTACCGCGCCGTCCACCCCGGCATCTCGGACCTCGACCTGCACACGCTGATCATGTCGGACCGCACGTTCCGGATGCCGTCGCTGTGGTGCGCCCGCCGCCACCCCGGCCGCGCGTTCGGCTACGAGTTCACCTGGCCGTCGCCGGCGTTCGGCGGGGTGCTCGGCTCCTGCCACGCCGTGGACGTCCCGCTGACCTTCGGCAACCTCGCCGGTGGGATGGCCGACCTGCTGCTCGGCGTGCCCACGCCGGCGGAGGCCGTGGTGCTCTCGAAGGAGATCCGCAGGGCCTGGGTCGCCTTCGCCACCGACGGCGACCCGGGCTGGCCCGAGTTCGGCTCCGCCGGCCCGGCCGGCCTCGCCCGCCGTTTCGACGTCCCGACCTCCCTCATCACCGACCCAGAAGCGGCCTCCCGCAGTATCTGGGAACCAGTCCTCGGCTGACCCCTTAAACCAAGCCACGCCCCGCGGCCCCGGCTCCCGCCATCTCCGCGCACCATCTTTTTCCTTTTCGCCGTCCAGCCGACCCTCCGAGCCGACCGCTGGGCGGGCGGCGACGACGGAATCAAGATCAGTCAGACGTTTCGCGCCGCCGGTGCCGCGCGGCGTCTGACTGATCTGCGCGGCACTCCGGCCGAGGTGGCGTCTGACTGATCTGCCCGCCGCACCGGCCGGGGCGGCGTCCGCGCGGCCTGCTCGCCGCCCCGGCCGACGACCGAGCCTGCCCGTTGGTGGGGCTGGCCCGGCCGTCAGCCAGGTCCGGCTGTCGTCATTTCTTGGCGCGGTACTGGACCTGGATCTCGGTGAAGCCGGCGAGGCCCCAGGGGCCGTTCTCGACGCCGAGGCCGCTCCACTTGAACCCGCCGAAGGGCTGGTGCGGGCCGAGGGCGACGTGGGTGTTGACCCAGGCGGTGCCGCAGTCGAGTTGTTCGGCGACCCCGGCGGCCCGGTCGGGGTCGGCCGACCAGACCGAGCCTGAGAGGCCGTACATGGTGGCGTTGGCGCGGGCGACGACCTCGTCGACGTCGCGGTAGGAGATCACCGGGAGCGCCGGGCCGAACTGCTCCTCGTCGACGATGCGGGTGCCCTCGGCGGCGCCGGTCAGGACGGTCGGTGCGAAGAAGTAGCCGGGGCCGTCGATCGGTGCGCCGCCGGTGGCCGCCTTCGCGCCGCCGGCGAGCGCGTCGGCGACGAGGCCGGACACCCGCTCGAACTGGGGTCGGTTCTGGACCGGGCCGAGTTCGGAGGCCGGGTCCATGCCGTCGCCGACCTTGACCCGCGCGACGCGGGCCGCCAGCGCGTCGACGACGTCGTCGTACAGGGACTCGGGGACGTAGAGGCGCTTGATGGCCGAGCAGACCTGGCCGTTGTTGTCGAAGGCGCCACGGAAGAGCTTCTCGGTGATGACGGCCGGGTCGGCGTCGTCGAGCACGATCGCGGCGTCGTTGCCGCCGAGTTCGAGGGTGACCCTTTTGAGGTCGGGGGCGGCGGCGGTGGCGATGTGCTTGCCGGTGGCGACGGACCCGGTGAAGCTGATCTTGCGGGGGGTGGGGTGGGCGGTCATCCACCTGCCGAGTTCGTCGCCGCCGGAGACGACGTTCAGGACGCCCGGGGGGAGGACCTCGGCGAGGATCTCGCCCATCAGCAGGGTGCTGCGGGGCGTGAACGGTGAGGGCTTGAGGACCATCGTGTTGCCGGCGAGCAGCGCGGGGCCGATCTTCCACGCCGACAGCACGATCGGGAAGTTCCACGGGGTGATCGCGGCGACGACGCCGACGGGGCGGCGGACGACCTCGGCGTAGGCGCGGGCGTCGTCCTGGATGACCTCGCGGCCGACCTCCAGGTCGGCGAAGTACTTCAGCCACATGCTGGCGGCGAACGGCTCCATCTTCGCGGCCTTCAGCGGCTTGCCCTGCTCGGCGGTGAGGACCGGGCCGATCCGGTCCGCGGCCGCGGCGAGCCGTGCCGAGGCCTCCCGCAGTGCGGTGCGGCGGGCGGTCTCGTCCTTGCGCCAGTCGGGGAAGGCCTTGGCGGCGGCGTCGAACGCCTCGTCGAGCTGCTCGCGGGAGCAGTCGGGCGCGTCGGCGTGGACCGCGCCGGTCGCGGGGTTGACGACGCCGAAGGTCGACGGGGCGGCCCGGCGCTCCCCGCCGATGATCATTGAAACATCGGACATGAGTTCCTCCGCATCTGGCACTGGAGCGCCGGCCCGTGCCACTGAAACTGTGTTGAAATCTGACTAACGTGCGCGCTGGTCGTGCGTCAACCGACGAGCGGCACCGCCGGCGTCCGGCACAAGCTTCGGCTTCCTCGGAGGGGCTCGAGGTCTGACACGGCGAGGGAGTGCGCATGGGATGGGACTTCGAGACGGACGCCGATTTCCAGGCGGAGCTCGACTGGATCGACGAGTTCGTGCGCCAGGAGGTGCAGCCGGTCGATCTGGTGGTCACGAACGCGCGGGACCTACGTGATCCGCTACGCCGGGAACTGATCCCGCCGCTTCAGGAGAAGGTACGCGAACGTGGCCTTTGGGCCTGCCATCTCGGCCCGGCGCTGGGCGGCCCGGGATACGGGCAGCTCAAGCTGGCGCTCATGCACGAGATCCTGGGCCGGTCGCACGCCGCGCCGGTGGTGTTCGGCTGCCAGGCGCCCGACTCGGGCAACGCGGAGGTCCTCGCCCGCTACGGCACCGACGAGCTCAGGAAGCGCTACCTCGAGCCGCTCGTCGCGGGCGAGATCATGTCCTCCTTCTCGATGACCGAGCCGGGCGGCGGCAGCGACCCGACCCAGTTCGTCACCCGGGCCGAGCTCGACGGTGACCAGTGGGTGATCAACGGCGAGAAGTGGTTCTCCAGCCACGCCCGCTACGCGTCGTTCCTCATCGTGCTCGCGGTCACCGATCCCGACGCGGCACCGCACCGCCGCCAGTCGATGTTCGTCGTCCCGGCTGAGACCGCGGGAGTCACGATCCTGCGCAACGTCGGCGTCGCGGGCCACGAGGAGATGGAAGGGGCGCACGCGTACATCCGCTACCAGGACGTGCGGGTGCCGGCCGACCATCTGCTCGGCGAGCGCGGGCAGGGCTTCGCCGTCGCGCAGACCCGGCTCGGCGGCGGCCGCGTCCACCACGCGATGCGGACCGTCGGGCTGGTGCGCGAGGCGTTCGCGATGATGTGCGAGCGGGCGCTGAGCCGGTTCACCAAGGGGGAGCCGCTCGCCCGCAAGCAGCTCGTGCAGGCGATGATCGCCGACTCGTGGATCGAGATCGAGCAGTTCCGGTTGCTCGTGCTGCGCACCGCCTGGCGGATCGACCGCTACGACGACTACGACCGCGTGCGCGCCGACATTCACGCGGTGAAGGCTGCGATGCCGAAGGTCCTGCACGACGTCGCCGCGCGGGCGGTGCAGATCCATGGCTCGCTGGGAATCTCCAACGAGATGCCGTTCGGCGCCTGGGTGCTGGAAAGCTTCCAGATGGGGCTCGCCGACGGCCCGACGGAGGTCCACCGGACCGCGCTCGCGCGTACGTTGCTGGCGCAGTTCGAGCCGGCCGCGGGCCCCTTCCCGTCGGGGCACCTGCCGGCGCGCCGGGCCGCCGCGCGCGAACGGTTCGCCGAGCAGATCGAGCGGGCCGTCCACGGTGACTGAACCGCCCGCGCCGGGGATCCCGCCCGCGCCCGGGATCCCACCCGAGGTCGCCCCCGTCCGCCCCGGCCAGGAGCTGGACTGGGCCGGGATCCGGGACTACCTGGCTCCGCGGCTCGGCGTCGACGAGCCGATGGAGGTGGCGCAGTTCCCGAACGGCTCGGCCAACCTCACCTACCTCGTCCGGTTCGGCGACCGGCGTTTCGTCCTGCGGCGCCCGCCGTTCGGCGTCCTGGCGCCGGGAGCGCACGACATGCGCCGGGAGCACCGGGTGCTCTCCCGGCTGTGGCGGGTCTACGACCGCGCGCCGCGCGCATTCCTGTTCTGCGACGACCCGGACGTCGCCGGCAGCGACTTTCTTGTCTCCGAGTACCGTCCCGGCACCGTGGTGTGGGGCGTGATCCCGCCCGAGCTGGGTGGGCGCGCCGGGGCGCACCAACTGGGGCTCGCGACCGTCGACGCGCTCGCGGACCTGCACGCGGTCGACCCCGCCGGCTGCGACCTGGACCGGCTCGGACGTCCGGACGGTTTTCTCGAGCGGCAGCTGGCCGGCTGGCGCGACCGCTGGGGGCGGGTCGCGACATGGGCCGATCCGGCGCACGACGCCGCGATGACGCGGACCGCCGACCTGCTGTCCCGCCACCTGCCGGCCAGCCAGGCCGCGGCGCTCGTGCACAACGACTTCAAAGTCAACAACTGCCAGTTCCGGCCCGGGCACCCCGAGCGGGTCGCGTCCGTCTTCGACTGGGACATGGCGACGCTCGCCGACCCGCTGGTCGACCTGGGCACCCTGCTGAACTACTGGCCCGACCCGGCCGACACGGACGACGACCACGCCATCCACGACCCGGGCATGGACACGCTCGGCCTGCCTACCCGCGCCGAGGTCATCGACCGTTACGCCGCGCGCAGCGACCTCGACCTGGCCGCCGTCGCCTGGTATGAGGCGTTCGCCTGCTGGCGGGTCGCCGTCATCCGCCAGCAGCTCTACGCCCGCTATGCCCGCGGCGAGTCGACGGATGAACGTATGGCGTCCCGCGGCGAAACCGTCAGAATGCTCGCCCGCCGCGCCCTGCGGATCCTGACCGAAAACCGGCCCGCCTGAAGGTGCCGCATTGATGGATGCGTCGCGATTGGTACGGCCTAACGGCGGAGATCCACGCCGAGGTGGGCTCCTCGGCCGGAAAGCGGGGCCACCGGCGGGATCGAACTCCGTGTCCGTCCTGGTGAGCCGGCGTCGCGGGGTTCAGACCTCCCGCGGCGTCTTGGGCGTAGCGAATGGGACTGTCCGGGCCGTTGCCGATGGACGACAGTTTTGGGCGCCGCCMGCGCGATCGCCCAGGTCATCCGTCGCGCCGCACGCGGAGGGTAGGCGCGATGTGTCACGAGGTGAGACGCCGGGCGTGTGGGGCGACGTCCTCTTTGAAATGTTGTCGTGACGTAGTTCGGCCGGCGGGATTAGAAATGCGGTGTGACGCACCACCCACCAGGCCTCGCCGCCGCCGCCTGGAGGGATCTCCGTCGCCGACTATGCTCCGATTTGGTCGAGGTAAATACCAATTATAATCACGGTGGCGAGGGTTTCGGCTGTGCGCGATCTGTACTGGGACCCATTTGACAAGGCGATCGACGTCGACCCGTATCCGGTCTGGCGTCGACTGCGCGACGAGGCGCCCGTTTACCGCAACGACCGGCTCGACTTCTACGCGCTGTCACGGCACGAGGATGTCGACGCCGCCCACCGCGACCCGGCGACCTTCAGCTCCGTCTACGGCACGGTGCTGGAGATCATGAGTTCGGAGCCGATGGACACCGGATTCATGATCTTCAAGGACCCGCCGGCGCACACCGCGATCCGGCTGTTGGTCTCCCGGGCCTTCACCCCGCGGCGCATCGCCGAGCTGGAGCCCTACATCCGGTCGGTGTCCGCAGAGCTGCTCGACCCGCACCTCGGCTCCGCCGGCTTCGACTACGTCCAGGAGTTCTCGGCCCAGCTGCCGTCGAGGGTCATGTCCGAGCTGCTCGGCGTCGAGGAGGCCGACCGCGAGGAGATTCGTCGGACGATCGACCAGGCGTTTCACATCGACGAGAACAAGGGCATCGTCAACGACATCTCGTTCGGCGCCCAGATCAAGCTGTACGACTACTTCGGCGACGCGATCGAGTCCCGCCGTGCGAACCCACGCGACGACATGATGACCGCCCTGGTCGAGGCCGAGATGCGCACCGAGGACGGCGGCACCCGCCGGCTGACCAGCGAGGAGGCGACGGACTTCGCCTGCCTGCTCGTCAGCACCGGGACCGAGACCGTCGCCCGGCTGGTCGGCTGGGCCGGCCTCATCCTCGCCGAGAACCCGGAGGCGCGCGCGGACCTCGCCGAGGACCCGGGACTGATCCCGAACGCCGTCGAGGAGCTGCTGCGCTACGCCGCGCCGTCGGCGGTGCAGGGCCGCACCGCCCTGCGCGACGTCGAGCTGCACGGCGTGACGATCCCGGCGAAGTCCAAGGTGCTGCTGCTGACCGCGTCCGCCGGCCGCGACGAACGCAGGTTCCCCGACCCAGACCGGTTCGACATCCGCCGCAAGGTCGACGGCCACGTCTCCCTCGGCCATGGCATCCACTTCTGCCTCGGCGCGGCGCTTGCCCGGATGGAGACGCGCGTCGCGCTGGAGGAGACGCTGCGCCGCTTCCCGAAGTGGGAGATCGACCGGGGTGGCGTCGAGATGCTGCACACCAGCACAGTCCGCGGCCACAAGCACCTGCCCATCACCCTGTAGACGCCGTACGGCCGTGGTCACCCGTCTCGCGCGACCGGCTCTGCCTACGCTCGCCACGACGGGCGCAGGCAGAGCCGGGGAGAACGCCGCGTACGACCCGGGAAGACGGGGTCATGCAGCCGCCACTCGTATCCGTGAGTCGTCCGCGGCAAGTGCTGTGATGTCACGGGGATCGCTCGTCATTATCACCACTGAGCCGGCGCCCGCGACACGTTGCGCGGTCGCCACCACCATGGCGTCCACTGCCGTGCCGCCACCGGCGAGCAACCTGCCGGCCTCCCGCGCGAGCGGTTCGTCGAGCGGATGGACATCGCTGACGGACTTCAACACGCGGTTGACGGCGGTATCTCGCCGCTGATTGCCGCGGACGAGCTCGGTGATGACGGGAGCGGGAACCCAGACCTGAGACTGCTCACGCAGAGCGGCGGCGAGCATCGTTCGCGCCGTCTTGTCGAGCCGGGACAACGCGATCACCGCACCGGTGTCGAGCACGAACGGGATACCGAGTGGGCCGCTGGGTGGACGCCGCCTCGTCACGGCCGGAACCACCGACGCGCCTCCTCGATGTCCTCCTCTGGGACAGGGCCAGCTTCCTCGTCTGAGGCAGCGAGGAACTCAGCCAGCCGATCGTGCTGCAGCCGCTGCCGCAGAGCGGCGTTGATGTAGGCGGAAAGCTCCCTCGGCCCGACCCGCTCGCGGGCCTCCTGCACCAGGTCTGAGTCGAGCGTGAGCGACACCTTGGTCACCGGCACGGCTCCAATCCTACTTGGAAGGCGATAGCAGGGCCGTCCATTTCGCTGCGCGGCGACGGCAGGCGGCACCTGCGCCGTTTCTCCTTCGGCGGCCYGAGTCGGCGTATAGGTCGTCGCATGTCCGGCTGGACTGTCGGGTGCGTCCCTGCTGGCTGCGACAGTAGTGACCCGCTCGAACCTGGTCAACATCGGCCTGGGTGCCCACCCTCTCGAACACCGCACTGGTCCGGAGCCTGTCACCGGCCGGCCATCGGATCGTTCGCGGGCTCGGGATTCCCGATGCCGGTTCCCGAAGATCTGGCGGAGACGGTGAGCCTGGCAGAGAAGACCGGCTGGCGCATCCACGCTCCGGCGTGACGCGGCGGAACTCGGCGGTCGTCATCATGTGCGCCTGGCTTCGGGCCGGTCACGGATCCCTCGCCGACGGGTTCCGTCCGGGACAATGATCGCCATCGAGTGGCACGTCTGCTCGTCCGCCGTCGTGGTGAAACCGAATTGGCGAATTCCCGCGCGCCGTCATTCTCGCGGGCCGTCGTTTCGTGGATCGTCCGCGTACCGCGTCCTAGAATCGGCTCATGACCGCGATGACCGCGCCGGTGGGTCACCTGACCTGGCCGGAGCGCATGGACGAGCTGGCCGCCGCGCATCCAGAACTCATTGCCCTGACGACCACGGCTTTAGGTGGCGAGACCCTGACATGGGGTGAGCTCGCGCGGCGAGGCAATCTGGTGGCCGCCCGGCTGAACGGATTTGGGATACAGCCCGGGGACGTCGTCTGCGTCGAGCTGCCCAATCGCTGCGCGCACGTCGTCTGCACTCTCGGCGCCTGGCGACTGGGCGCGACCGTGCTGCCGTTACGCCCTGGCCTGCCGGGGCCCGAGCGCCGGCGGCTGCTCGAGTTGGCCGGCCCGGCCGTGGTCGTGGTGGACGGTCGACCCGCCGCTGACCAGGAGGTGGCCGCCGACGAGCTGATGGGCGCCGCCGACGCGGCCCCGCCGGCGCGACTCCCGTCGGTCGTGTCGAGCCCGGCGTGGCTCATAGCGTCGGGTGGGTCGACCGGGGCGCCGAAACTGATCGCCTCCTCGACGTCGACGATCGTGCCCTCAGGCGCGCGAGCGGTCGGCCCCGCCCTTTTCGGGGACACCGCCGGCACTCGTCATCCCGTGAACCTGGTCTGCTCGCCGCTTTACCACACGCAGGGCTTCGCCATGCTGCACCACACCCTCGTGGACGGTTACCGGAACGTTCTGGTATCCCGGTTCGACGTGGAACAGGTACTGGATCTCATCGAGAAGGAAAGAGTCGTCATGGCGGCATTCGTGCCGACCATGTTGACCCGGTTGTTGCGTAGCCCGGGCATCCGCGAAAGGGATCTCTCCAGTCTCGGCCKAGTCATCCAGGGCGCGGGCGCCTGCCCGGAGTGGGTGGTTCGGGAATGGATCGACATCGTCGGCCCGGAACGCTTCATCATGGGCTACGGATCCTCGGAGGGAGTCTGCAGCGCGCAGATTCGCGGCGACGAGTGGCTGCGGCATCCGGGCAGTGTCGGGCGCCCGGCGGGAACCGAGGTCCTGGTCGTCGACGAGGACGGAGCGGAACTGCCGGCGGGGGAGGTGGGCGAGCTCTACTTCCGTCCGGTCCAGGGAACGCGGGACGTCCGGTACATCGGCCACGCGGCGCCGCGTACCCGGCCGGGAGGCTACGTCTCGATCGGGGACCTCGGCAGGGTGGACGAGGACGGCTATCTCTACATCGCCGACCGCCGAACCGACATGGTCGTCACCGGCGGGGCCAACGTCTACGTCTCCGAGGTCGAGGCCGCCCTGCTGCGGCACCCGGACGTCGAGGACGCCGTGGTGATCGGCCTGCGCGACGCCGAATGGGGCCGGCGGGTGCACGCCATCGTCCAACCACGGCCAGAGGCCGGCCGGGACGGCCTCGCGGACGCGCTCCGCTCTCACTGCAAGAGCCATCTCGCGGGCTACAAGGTCCCCAGGACCTTCGAGCTCGCCGACGACCTGGGCCGCGCCGACACTGGCAAGATCAACCGAAGCGCCCTCGCCGAGCTCAGAGAGAATCCCGGCCCCGGCGAGCAGTAGCGTCGCCCGCGTCGCCCGCGGCTGGCCCGGCGGCCGCCGGAGACCTACGTGGTGTCGGGCCAGTAGCCGCGGGTGCGCAGGTGGCTGGTGGTGACGGCGGCGCAGGAACGCACGTGTTCCTCGCTGATCCGCGCCGTCGCCACCACGTCGCCCGCCTCGATCGCGCCGAGCATCTGCTCCCGGTAGGTCGCCTCGTTGCCCACCCACCCGGGCGCGTCGAAGTAGAAGCTGCCCTGCAGCGCGCCGCCGAGGAACCGCAGGATCGTGTCGAGGCGCGGCGATCTCCCGGCATTCGCGATCACGTGGAAGAACCGGCGGTTGAGTGCCTGCACCTGGGTCACGTCGTCGGTCGTGGCGATCTGCTGGTGCAGCCGGCGGAGCTCGGCGAGCTCCACCGGCGTCAACCTCTTGACCGCTCGCTTCGCCGTCATCCCCGAGACCAGCGCCACCACCTCGTAGTGGTCCTCGATGTCCTCGACGGTGACGTCGGCGACGAACGCGCCGCGGCGGGGCACGGCGTCGACGAAGCCCTTCTGCGCCAGCTCGATGAGGGCCTCGCGGACCGGGGCGCGGCTGATCCCGAGAGTGTCCGCGATCTCGTCCTGATCGACCTTGCTGCGCGGCGGCAACGCGCCGGAGACGATCGCGTCCCGGATGAAGTCGGCCGCCTCGTCCTTGAGGTTGCCGTAGGCCCGCCGACCCGAGGCGAACCTGCGGATCGCACTCGGGTCGACGTCGCGTGTGCTCACAGGCCGCTTCCGCGATCAGCCGACGCGGCAGATGTGACGGGCACCGTCCCCACCTCCGTCACGACACCGCTGGGTAGTCGCTGGACTCGGCGATCTCCGCCGCCTCCCGCATGTACTTGACCACGTACCCACCGAAGTCCTCGAGCTTCGGATCGCCGTTCGCGCGCTGGTAGCCCTGCTCCAGCACGATCGCGAGTTTCCATTTTGCCAGTACCAGGTAGTAGTCGAAGTCATCGACCTGCCGGCCCGAGCGTTCGGCGTAGAAGGCGAGGAGCGCGGACCGGGACGGCATGCCGACGAGGTACTCGTTGTCCGACGGTCCGGTGGGGTCCTCGGGCCAGCTGTGCAGCGCCCAGGCGACGTCCAGCTTCGGGTCGCCGACCGTGCCCATCTCCCAGTCGAGGATCGCCGCGAGCCGCCCGGGTGCGCCGTGGCGGAACATGACGTTCGGGAACTGGTAGTCGCCGTGCATGATGCCCGGCACGAAGTCGAGCGGCCGGTGGTTGGCGAGCCACGCCGTCGCCTCGTCGAGCCCCGGGACCTCGCGGGCCCGGATCCGCTGGTAGAAGCGGGTCCAGCGCTCGACCTGCCGGTCGTGGTAGCCGTCCGGCCGCCCGAGGTCGCCGAGGCCGCGGGCCTTCCAGTCGACCGCGCCCATCAGCACGATGCCGTTGATCAGCTCGTGCGCCAGCTCGCCGCGGGCGGCGAGGTCGGTGTCGAACGGCGGCGCCCACCAGCCCGGCGTGTTCATCACCGACCAGCCGTCGACCACGTCCATCAGGTAGAAGGGGCGGCCGATCACGCTCGGGTCGTCGCAGGCGGCGATGGCGTCGGCGACCGGCACGTCGGTCCCGGTGAGCGCCTCGATGAGGCGCCACTCCCGCAGGATCCCGGCGTCACGTTCGGCCGGCGCCGCCGCGGGCGGCTTGCGCAGCGCCGCGGCGAAGTCGCCCCGCCGGATCTCGAAGATCTCGTTCTGCCGCCCGCCGGACAGCAGCCGAGCCTCGACCGGCAGGCCCCGTCCCGGCAGGTCGCGCGAGTCCATCCAGCTTCCCAGCGCGTCGACGTCGATGGTCGACGCGCTGCTCACGACCGCACTCACGCGCCCGCGTCCTGCGGCTCGAGGAGCTCCGCTGGCTCGAGGAACTCGGCTGGCTCGAGGAACTCTGCGAACTTCTTGCGGGCCGCCTCCTGCCGCAGCGGCAGCCACTGCGTCGGCCACAGGCCGTCGGTGGCCTTGCCCTCGCTCAGCACCTTGCGGGCGACCGTCAGCCGGTGCACCTCGCTGGGCCCGTCGGCGAGGCCCAGGATCATCGACCCGGAGAACCACTCGTTCAGCGGCAGGTCGCTCGTCGTCCCCAGGGCGCCGTGCACCTGCAGCGACCGCTGGGTGATGTTGTGCATCACCTGCGGGGTGAGCACCTTCACCGCGGCGATGTCGTGCCGCACGGCCTGGTAGTCCTTGAGCTTGTCGATCCGCCAGGCCACGTACAGCACGAAGAGGCGGAACTGCATGAGCTCGGCGTAGGAGTCGGCGATGTAGTTCTGCACCGACTGCTTCTTGGCGAGCACGCTGCCGCGGGTCTCGCGGCTCAGCGCCCGCTCGACCATCATGTCCAGCGCCCGGCGGGCCTGGCTCACGGTGCGCATCGCGTGGTGGATGCGCCCGCCGCCGAGCCGGGTCTGGCTGATGGCGAAGGCCTGCCCCTCGCCGCCGAGGATGTTCTCGGCCGGCACCCGGACGTCGGTGAAGCGGACCAGGCCGTGCGTGCCCTCACCGACCGGCTCGTGGCCGAACAGCGCCATGTTGCGCTCGATCTCGATGCCAGGCGTGTCGGCCGGCACGATGAACATCGACGCGCCGCGGTGGATGTCGACGTCGTGGTTCGTCACGGTCATGACGATGTAGAACGCGGCCCACTTGGCGTGCGAGGCCATGAACTTCAGACCGTTGATCACCCATTCGTCGCCCTCGCGGACGGCGGTGGTGGTGAAGACCCTCGGGTCGGAGCCGCCCTGGGGCTCGGTCATGGCGAAGCACGAGACGATGTCGCCGTCCAGCAGCGGCTGCAGGTAGAGGCGCTTCTGCTCGTCGGTGCCGTAGTGGGCGAGGATCTCGGCGTTGCCGGTGTCGGGCGCGGCGGTGCCGAAGATGACCGGGCCCCAGGCGGCGCGCCCGATGAGCTCGTTCAGGAGAGCGAGCTTCACCTGTCCGTAGCCCGGGCCACCGAGCTCGGGGCCAAGGTGGCAGGCCCAGAGCCCATGGTCACGTACCTGCTGCTTGAGCGGTCCGACGATGCGGGCCAGCGTCGGGTCGACCGGACGCTCGAACACCTTGTGCCGCCACAGCGCGTCGAGGGGCTCGACCTCCTCGCRCACGAACTGCTCCGCCCAGTCCAGCTTCTCCTGGAACTCGGGCTCGGTCTCGAAATCCCACACTGCGTACCTCCCGAGGATGGCCCAGCCACTTTCTCAAGTAGCAAGTAGCAAATATATTATCTGGCCATGACGTCCGACGCGAGCCCTCCGCCCGCCCGGCCATTCCCGGCCCTCGACGATCTCAACGGCTTCTACTGGACCGCGGGCCGTGACGGCGTCCTGCGGATCCAGCGGTGCCAGGACTGCGCGTCGCTGGTGCACCCGCCCCAGCCGGTCTGCTGCTACTGCCACTCCGAGCGCCTCGGCGCCGCCGAGGTGAGCGGGCTCGGCACCGTGGTCGGCGTCACCGTCAACCACCAGCCGTGGGAGCCGGCCTTCCCGCCGCCGTTCGTCGTCGGCTCGGTCGCCCTCGACGACGACCCCAGGGCCCGGCTGGTCACGAACCTGGTGGACGTGCCGCCGGGCGGGGCGGCGGTGGGGCAGCGCGTGCGCGTCCGGTTCGAGCCCGCCGAGGACGTGTGGCTACCGGTGTTCGCGCCGGTCCGGCCCGGCGATGGTGATGGCGAGGCGTTCGGAGACCTCCCGGACGACCCGATCGCGCCGGGTGAGCACGCCCGGTACGTGCGGCCGATGGCGCGGGCCGACAAGTTCGAGGACCGGGTGGCGATCACGGGGATCGGCATGTCCCCGGTCGGCCGGCGGCTCATGCTGCCGCCGCTCACGCTCGCGGTCGCGGCGGCCAAGGCCGCCGTCGCCGACGCGGGTCTCGAGCTGTCCGACATCGACGGGCTGTCGACCTATCCGGGCGGCGAGCTGATTGGCGGTTTCACCGAGGGCGGCGTGATGGTGGTCGCGGACGCCCTCGRCATCCGGCCGACCTGGTACAACGGCGGCTCGGAGACCTTCGGCCCCGGCGGCGCCGTCGTCGCCGCGATGCTCGCCGTCGCGAGTGGCCTGGCCCGCCACGTGCTGTGCTTCCGGACGGTGTGGCAGGCCACCTACGCCGCCCAGCAGCGGGCGGCCAACCCCGGAGGCGGCAGCCCGTACGGCATCGGCAGGACCGGTCGGGTCGCGGGACCGCAGGGGTACGTCGCCCCCTACGGGGTCGGTTCGGTCGCCCTCAACCTCGCGATGATCGCCTCGAACTACTTCCACCGMTACGGCGCGACGCGCGAGGCGCTGGGCTGGATCGCGATCAACCAGCGGGCGAACGCGGCGCTCAATCCCGACGCCGTCTACCGCGAGCCCATGACGATGGACGACTACCTGAGCGCCCGGATGATCACGACTCCGTTCGGGCTCTACGACTGTGACGTGCCGATGGACGCGAGCCTCGCCGTCATCGTCTCCGCGGTGGAGACGGCCCAGGACCGCCCCAAGCCGCCCGTCCTGGTCGAGGCGGTCGGCACCCAGATCACCGAGCGCTTCCTGTGGCACCAGAGCACGACCAGCCACGAGCCGCAGACCCTCGGGCCGTCCGCGCACCTGTGGTCCCGAACGTCGCTGCGGCCGGCCGACGTCCAGGTGGCCGAGCTGTACGACGGGTTCACCTTCAACTGCCTGTCCTGGCTGGAGGCCCTGGGATTCTGCGGGATCGGCGAGGCCGCCGACTTCGTCGCCGGTGGTCACAACATCGCCCTCAAGGACGGGGTCGTGGCGCTGAACACCCACGGCGGCCAGCTGTCGGCCGGCCGGACGCACGGCATGGGAATGATCCACGAGGCGGTGGTCCAGCTGCGCGGCGAGGGTGGGGCCCGCCAGGTCGACGGATGCTCGGTCGCCGCCGTCAGCACCGGGGGACTCGCCCCGGCCGGCGCCATCCTGCTGCGGAGGTCCTAGATGAACGAGCCCTGCCCGTTACCCCTGTCACCCCTGAGGGCCGCGGACCTGTACCACACCTGCGTCGTCGTCCAGGACCTCGCCGGGTCGATGGAGCAGCTCACGCGCCTGGCCGGCTACCGCTGGATGCCGGCGGTCGAGCACCCCACGGCGGTCTGGACGCCGGCGGGGGAGACGACGGTGCTGCTGCGGATGGTCTACTCGCTCGACGAGCCGCTCCTGGAGCTCATCGAACAGGTGCCGGGCACGACCTGGATGCCCTCGCGTGGCGGCGCGATCCATCACATCGGCTACTTCGTGGACGATCTCGTCGCCTCGTCCCGGGCACTGACCGAGGCCGGCCTGCCGCTGGAGACCTGCGGGGCGGGGCCGACGCGCCCGAGCGGGTTCGCGTACCACACGACGAGCGCGGGGCTGCGCATCGAGGTGGTCAACCGCTCGGTGCTGCGGGACATGCGGGTGCTGCTGGCGGCACCGCCCGTACCGCCGGCACCACCTGCACCACCGACCTCACCCGCACCGCCGGCACCGGCGGCAGCGCCAGAACGGCCGGCCTCGCCGTTGTCGTCGGCGGACAGCCAGGAGGCGGGCGCGTGAAGGCCGTACGCAACGCGCCGCCGGGCGTCGAGGTGGTCGAGGTCGACGAGCCAGCGGACGACGGTGACAGTGAGCTGATCAAGGTGGCGGCGGTCAGCATCTGCGCGTCGGACTTCCTGTACCTGCGCTACGGAAGCCGACAGGTCGCGGGCCACGAGATCTCCGGCGTGCTGGCCGACGGCACGCCCGTCGCCGTCGAGGCGATCACCGGCTGCGGGAACTGCCCGCACTGCGACGACGGCAACTACCAGTTCTGCGACACCCTGCTGCACAGCGCGCTCGGAATGACGGCGCCCGGCGGGATGAGCGAGTACTTCCGCGCCCCGCGCCGCGCGGTCCTGCCGCTGCCCGCCGGGCTCGCGGTCCGCGACGCCTGCCTGGTCGAGCCGGGCTCGGTGGCCTGGCACGCCTGCCGTCTCGGCGGCGTCGGGCCCGGTACCCGCGTGGCCGTGGTCGGCGCCGGCGCGATCGGCATCCTCGCCGCGGCGGCGGCGCAGGCCCTGGGCGCCGACGAGGTCGCGATCGAGGCCCGCCACCCCCACCAGCACGAGGCCCGCGAGCGCCTCGGCGCCGGCATCCCGCGCGGGCTCTACGACGTGGTCGTCGAGACCGGTGGCAGCGAGAGCGCCCTGCACCGGGCCATCGAGCTGGCCCGGCAGCGCGGGACGGTCGTCTACGCAGGCATCCTCGAGGACGCGAAGCTGCCGCACTCGCAGCTGGCGCTGAAGGAGGTCGCCCTGCGGCCGTCGCTCGGCTACAGCGCCCACGGCGGGCGCCGGGAGTTCGCCGAGGTGGCGGACCTGCTGGCGTCCCGCCCCGCCCTGCCCGAGCTGCTGATCTCGCGCCGCTACCCGCTCGACGAGGCGCCCGCCGCCTTCGAGACCGCCCGCGACCGGTCCAAGGGCGTCTTCCGTGTCGTCGTCGAACCCTGATCTCCCATTCCGACCGCCAACCCGACCGTCCGACTTGGGATTTTGCCAATCGATCAGGTAGCGTGGTCGCATGCACGGCATCGGAGAACGGGCGTTGGAGCTGATCGGGCGCGCCCGCCCTGGTGCCCTGCACCGGGATCTCGCGGAGAAGATCGGGATGACTCCCGACGCGTTCTCGCGTGCGCTGAACGGGAAACGGGCCTTCTCCTCGATCGAGGTGGCTCGGCTGGCCGATGAGCTGGACGCCGACATTCACTGGCTGATCACCGGGCAGCCGGACCCGAACCGCTTGGTGGTCGCGGCGCGGCACCGGTTCGACCACGAGACGGGCCGGCGGGACGTCCCCGACCGCGAGGCCGACGACCAGGTGCTGCGCGACGTCGCGCTGACGTATCGCCAGGGCGGCCTCCAGGCGAAACCTGTCTCCCAGCTCCCGGCCACCGCCGACCGGGTCCGGGCCGCGCTGGGCGAGGACTTCGTGCGGCCGTTCGCGGATCGGCTGGAGGCCCGATTCGGCGTCGACGTCGTGCGGGTCGCCGAACTGTCCACCGCGTACTCGTTCACGCTCGGTGGGCATCGAGTGATCGTCCTGCCGGCCACGGGCAACTGGTTCTGGGAGAACTGGTCGATGGCTCACGAACTGGGCCACCTCGCGCTCGCTCACCACGATCAAGGAATTTCCGAAGCCGAGCGTGACCGGCACGAGGCGGCGGCGAACGCGTTCGCCGCCGACCTGCTCCTTCCGCGCGTGCTGCTCGCCTCGATCGACTGGAACTCGCTGGACGCGGCCGGCCTGGCCGAGATCCTGTGGCAGTGGGGGGTGTCCATCGATGCGCTCGCCCGCAGGCTGAACGCCCTGAACGGTGAGCTGCCGGCCATCCTCCGGGAATGGGCCAGTCAGCCCACCCAACGCCTGCTGCGACGTCACTGGGCCGTCGGCGCGAGCTTCGACGAGATCACCCTGCGCATGGACGCCGCCGCGCGCCGCCGCTTCCCGCTCCCGCTTCAGGAAGCGCACCTCGCCGGCATCGAGTCCGGCACCCTCGGCAAGGGCACGCTCGCCTGGATGCTCGGCATCGACCCCGACGCGCTGGAGGTCGACGTGCCCGCCGTGCCCGAGGTGAACGTCGACGATCTTTCCGCGGCGCTGGGCCTCTGAGGAGTGACCGTCCTTCTCTTCCCGGACACCACGGTTCTGATCAACTTCGCGATCCTCAGCCGCATGGACCTGCTGGAGCGGCTGGCCAACGGCAACGGCCGTTGGTGCGCCACGGTCGCGACCGAGTGCGACGCCTCCGCGCGGCGGCCCGAACTCGCTGCGCTGAGGGCCGCCAAGGGCATCTTCGGGTCGCCCTGGTTTCCCAACGCGGCGGAACTCCAGGACACCAGGCGTCTCCGCGAAGAACTCGCGAGCCCCGGCGACCGCCCACATCGGCATCTCGGCGAGGCCGAGACGCTGGCCATCATGATCTACCGCCAGGTCGATGGCTACTTCGTCACCGACGACAACGATGCGGTCCGGCTCGCGACGCGGCATGGCATCCGCGTCGTGCGGACCTGGCATCTCCTCCACGTCGCGGTCCGAGCGGGCCTGGTGGAGCCCGACACCATGTGGGGCTACCTCCAGACGCTGCGCATCCACCAGCGGGGCGGCCCACCCGGCGTCACCGACCGGCCCGCCTTCGACAAGTGGATCGGGCGCTGACCTCGATCACACGCTGATCTCGTTCTGACGGCGGCCTTGAGCGGGCGGCGGCCTCGTTCGGGCGTTGGCCTCCTTCGTGGACCGAGCTCGATCGGTCAGTCGCTGGATGGGAGGGGACGGGCTTCCTTGAGGACGAGGGGCTGGGCGCCGATGGCGAGGGCGCTGGTGCCCGGCTTCGTCACCAGGATCTCCAGGCCGGTGTCGGCGAGGATGTAGCGCTTGCCCTGCTGGGTCTCGCCAGTAGCACCGTCCAGAACGGCCAGACCGGGCTGGGGCTCGGCCTTGACGTCGATCATCGGATGGCCGCCGCAGGTCAGCGCGACCTCCCCGGGAATCGGACGTACGACCACGAGTTCGGTGGAATCGACCTGGCTACGCAGGCGGGCGCCGCTCTTGATCTGCAACGTTGTGTCTCCTTGTCAAGGACGAGAGCGACGAAGACGACCATCTGGAGGTCGGTACAGACGCGCCCGCCCGCGGCCGGATGTCGACCGCGGGCGGGTCGCCGCGTCTCATGATCTGGTGGGATTTTGGGAGTTATGGCTCCGAGGATTCCACCAGATCATGAACGGCTCGCGCGTCCGGGGTGGGGACGCGTGACGTGGCGTGGGGACGTTCGGGTATTCGGGTATTCGGGGGTTCAGAGCACCACGGGCAGTTTGTGGTAACCACGGATCGTGGCGGTGTGAATGAGTTCGGCGCCGGACAGGTCGAGATCCCATTTCGGGAAGCGGTCCAGGATCTCTTCCAGCGCGATCCGGCCCTCGATGCGGGCCAGGGCGGCGCCGAAGCAGTAGTGGACGCCCTTGCCGAAGGTCATGTGGGCGTCCATCTTCCGGCGGATGTCGAAGGTGTCGGGGTCCGGGAAGGCGGCCGGGTCACGGTTCGCCGCTCCGGTCATCAAGGTGATGATCTTCCCCGCGTCCACGGTCTGCCCGTGCAGCTCGACCGGCCTGGTCGTCACCCGCACCTGGATGGGCGACGGCACCTCGTAGCGCAGGGTCTCCTCGATCGTGTTCTTGACGAGGGACCTGTCCGCTACCACCAGGGCGCGCTGGTCCGGGTTGTCGGCGAGCGTCTTGCCGAACCAGCCGATCAGCCGGGCCGTCGTCTCGACGCCGGCGGCGTAGAGCATGCCGACGTAGTTGAGGATCTCCGCGTCGGTGAGACCGCGCTCCTCACCGGTGAGGACGTCCTTGAACCGGACCTGGATCAGCGTGGTGAGGAAGTCGTCGTCCGGGTGCGACTTCTTGTACTCCAGGAACGGGGCGTACGGCTCCCCGATGCTGGGCAGCCGCTGGGAGTCCTGCGGCTTCTCCTCCTTGAGCCGGGCCGACTCCTCCACGTGGTCGCGCAGGTTCAGCAGGTACTCGTCGGGGATGCCGACCAGGGCGCCGATGACCCGCATCGGCAGCTGGCTGGCGAAGTCCTGCATCAGGTCGAACCGGCTGCTGCCGACCAGCGGGTCGAGGTACTCCGCGCACAGCTCGCGGATCCGGTTCTCCAGGACGAGCACCCGCTTCGGGGTGACCGCTCGGCTCAGGAGCAGCCGGTGCATGTCGTGCTCGGGCGGGTCCTCCGCGATGAACAGGCCGGGCGGGGTCGGAATCCCCGCCTTGACCATCTCCATCAGGATGCCCTTGGACGAGGTGTACGTCTGCCAGTCGACCGAGAGGGCCTCGACGTCGACGTAGCGCGAGACCGCGTAGAAGTCGTAGCGCTCGTTGTAGTAGAGCGGCGCCTCTTCGCGCATCCGCTTCCAGACCGGATACGGATTCTCGTCGATGGCGAAGTCGTACGGATCGTAGTAGATATCCGTGGCAGCGGTCACGCGGAGCTCCTCTCAACAAGTACGCGTGCGGATAACACTGTTGGGACGTCCTGTGCCCCGACGTTCTGTGCCCCGATGTTCTTTGCCGCGGCAGCCGCGGCAGCCGCGGCAGCCGCGGCGGCGCCCGCGCCGGCCGGCGCGGCCCGTTCCACGAGTCGGGCCTCGCGGCCGGTGACGATCACGCCGGCTCGCACAGCGCCTTCACCTGGAGGTACTCCTCGAAGCCGATCGTGCCCATCTCGCGGCCGATGCCGCTCTGCTTGTAGCCGCCGAAGGGGACGTCCGAGCCGTAGTAGATGCCCCCGTCGACGATCATCGTGCCGGCCCGGATCTTGCGGGCGACGCGCTTGGACTTCTCGTGGTCGCCGGAGAAGACGGCGCCGGAGAGGCCGAAGATGGTGTTGTTCGCGATCCGGACCGCGTCGTCCTCGTCCTCGAACGCCTGTATGACGAGGACCGGGCCGAAGACCTCGTTCTGGACGATCTCCGCGTCCTCCGGCAGGTCCGCGAACAGCGTCGGCTCGAAGTAGTAGCCCGTCTCCAGCTGCGGCGGGCGGCGGCCACCGACGACCGGCGTGGCACCGGACGCGATCGCCCGGTCGACCATGGCCTCGACGCGGTCGCGGTGCCGGGCGCTGTTCAGCGGGCCCATCACGTTGTTCGGGTCGAGCGGGTCGCCGTACGGCATCGCCGAAAGCATCGCGCTGGCGAGCTGCACGCCCTGCTCGAAGATGGACCGCGGCAGCAGCAGGCGCGACAGCGTGGCGCAGCCCTGGCCGCCGTGCAGGCACACCATGAAGGTCGACATGCCGATCCCGGTGCGCAGGTCGGCGTCCTCGAAGACGATGTTCGGGGACTTCCCGCCGAGCTCCAGGAAGCACTTCTTCACCGTCTGGGCGCCCAGTTCCATGATGCGGCGGCCCACGGCGGTCGAGCCGGTGAAGCTGATCAGGTCGACGCGCGGGTCGGTGATCAGCTCCTCGCCGCGGTCGTTGGCCGAGCTGGTGATGACGTTGAAGACGCCGGCAGGGATGTCCGTGTACTCGGCGACGAGCTTGCCCAGGGCGCTCACGCACCACGGCGTCGTCGGCGGGCCCTTCAGGATCACCGTGTTCCCGGCGGCCAGCGCCGGCGCCACCTTCGCCAGGGCCACCTGGAGCGGCTGGTTCCACGGCACGATCGCGCCGACCACACCGTAGGGCTCCCGCTCGGTCCAGCGGTGGGCGCCGAACCCCTCGATGTTGCCGAGCCCGAGGTCCTGGCTGAACTCGTACTTCTCCAGCAGGTCGGTCACCCAGCCGACGTTCTCCACCGGCATGTCGAAGGTGGAGCCGACCATCTTGGTGGGCAGGCCGACCTCGGCCGTCATCATCGCCTTGAACGGCTCCGCGTGCTTGGCCAGCGCCTCGTGCAGCTGGCGCAGGCAGCGGACCCGGAACGCGACGTCCGTGCTCCAGCTGGTCTCGTCGAAGGCCCTGCGGGCCGCGGCGATGGCCGCGTTGATGTCGCCCGTGGAGGCGTCGGCCGCCACGCCGATCGACTGTTCGGTCGCCGGGTTGATGTTCTCGTAGGTGGCGCCGCCCTCCGCGTCGACGAGCTGACCGTCGATGAGCAGCTTCGCGACGTTCAGTCCCGCGAAAGTCATGTAGTTCCTCCGTCAGGTAAAGGGCAGGTGCTGGAGGCCAAAGGGCGTGCGCAAATGATCTTTGTGTGCACGCCCGGACGGGGTTCCTGCCGGATCGCGAAGCGATCTGGTAGGTCCGGCTGTTCCGGGGGCACTAGCCGCGGCTGATCGCCGAGACCGCCCATTCGGTCTGGCTCTTGGTGGCGGATGCGGGCGGGCTCTGGCAGTCGGGAGCCGGGAGGGAACGCCCGGGCTGGACGTCGGCCGACCAGGTGACCGTCTCGCCGTCATACACGCAGGACAGCTCGGCGCGCGAGCCGTCGAACGAGCCGGCGCGGGGGGAGTCCAGCAGGCTCCAGCCGACCTGGCGCAGGACCTCGAGCTCGAGTGCCTGCGTCTGCGGGCCTTTCAGGCCGCAGCAGCCGCGGTAGTGGTCGGCGACGTCGGCGAACTCGCCCTTGCGTCGCAGGACCGTCTCGACGAGGTCCTCGTCGCCGTAGGCCCAGGCCGAGCCCTGCGGCAGCACGAGGAAGGTCGAGGCGAAGCGGTGGCCGCCGAGGTGGCTGGTGCGCCAGTAGTTGACGCCGTCGGGCGCCCCGGCGGCCGTGAGCCGGGTGGCGAGGCCCGCGCCGAGGCGTCCGCAGCAGGCGTCGCGCCGGCCGTGGCCGCAGACCAGGACGTCGATCCCGTCGGTCTCCAGGTACGACGGCGCCGGGCCGGCGGCGAGCGCGAGCAGGTCGGCGACGGCGCCGGGCAGCGACGCGCCGACCGGGCGCTCGAACCGGCGGTAGCCCGCGAACAGGCTGTCCCCCGCCGGCCGGGCGTGCAGGATGACGCGCCGGTCCTCCGGGCGGGCGTCCGGGTCAGCCGGGACGACGGCCTGCAACCGGTAGCCGAGCGGGCCGAGCAGCGGGGCGATCGCCGCCGCCTCGGGCGTCTCGCCGATGTCGTGCGGCCACGGCAGAGGCAGCTCGAGCAGCAGGAAACCCGGGTACGTGCCACTGCTCCCGACGGGGGACAGGGACGCCACCCGCGAGAAGTCGCTACACCTGATCTTCGCTTCCGGATCCACCTCGGGTGGCATGGTCCACGTCGTGTTCGCCATCGCGTCAGCCGACCGGGCCGGGGGCGGCGACGGCGTCGCGCAGCGCCGGGAGCACCGGCGGGCTGGTCCGCCAGTCGGGGACGCCGTCCTGGTCCGGCGTGGCGACGGGGAACCCGCCCTCGTGGACCCAGGCCCAGTGCGCGTGGTTGAGCTCGTGGAGGGTGAAGCAGGCGTTCAGCGCGTTGTAGAAGCCCTGGTTGTCGACGGTCTGGTTGACCGACTCCTTGATCAGGAGCGCCGCCATGGTGGGCAGGCTGGCGATGCGCCGCGCGAAGGCCACGGCACTGTCGGCCAGCTCGTCGGCCGGGAAGACCTTGGAGACCATCCCGAGCCGGTGGGCCTCGTCGGCATCGATCGAGTCGCCCGTCAGCAGAAGCTCCTTGGCCTTGCGCGGGCCGAACTCCCAGGGATGGGCGAAGTACTCCATCCCGCACATGCCGAGGCGGGTCCCGACCATGTCGGCGAAGGTCGTCCCCTCGGCCGCGACGATGAGGTCGCACGCCCACATCAGCATGAGGCCGGCGGCGTAGACCTGCCCGTGCACGGCGGCGATCGTGATCTTGCGGAGGTTGCGCCACCGGCGGGTGCTCTCGAAGAAGTGGTGCCACTCCTGCAGCATCAGCTTCTCGGCGCCCTGTCGGGTGGCGCCGTTGACCCTCGCCGACGGGTGCTGGTTCGGCCCGGGCGTGTGGTCCGCCCGGCCCTCCTTCGAGCCCATGTCGTGGCCGGTGGAGAACATCGGGCCGTGGCCGCCGAGGATCACGACCCGGACGGTGTCGTCCGCCTCGGCCCGCAGGAACGCCTCGCCGAGCTCCACCAGAAGCCCACGGCTCTGGGCGTTGCGCGTCTCCGGCCGGTTGAGCATGATCCGTACGATCGTTCCCTCGTCGAGGGACTCGTACGTGAGGTACTGATACTTCGAGTCGATCATCAGCGCCTTTCCACCCTGGACATGGACCCCGCCCTGGACCTGAACTCCCACGCCCGCGTCTGGGCGAGGTGCCGCTGACCTGCGTCCGGGCCGGCGCCCGTCTGGCCCGCGCCTGGCTGGCCGCGCCTGTCCTGCCTGGACTGTTGCCGCCCATATTTACACTAAGTTGAAGAACCGGTAGTTTCAACCCGGTCAAAGGAGGGACTGGCTGATGAAGGTTGCCCTGACGGTCGCCGACTTCCTGGATCGGGCCGAGACGGTCTATCCGGAGAGCCTCGCGGTGGTCGACGAGCCGGGCCGGCCGGGGTCGCTCGGGCGGCTCACCTACCGGCAGGTCGCGGCGCGCGCCCGTGGGATGGCGCTGGCGCTGGACCGGCTGCGGATCCCCGCCGGCGGGCGGGTCGGGATCGTGTCCCCGAACAGCGCGCGCTTTTTGATCAGCTTCTTCGGGGTGAGCGGGTTCGGCCGGACGCTGGTGCCGATCAACTACCGGCTGACGGCGGACGAGATCTCCTACATCGTCGAGCACTCGGGGACGTCGCTCCTGCTCGTCGACCCGGAGCTCGACGAGGTGCTGTCCGGCGTGACGGCGAAGGAACGGATCGTCCTGGACGGGGTGGCCGACTCCGAGCTGTTCGCCCCGGCGCCGCCGGGAGCGGTACCGGCGCCCTGGGAGCCCGACGAGGACGCGATCTGYACGATCAACTACACGTCGGGCACGACGGCGCGTCCCAAGGGCGTCCAGCTGACCCACCGGAGCTGCTGGCTGAACGCCACGTCGTTCGGCTGGCACACGACGGTGACCGACCGGGACGTCATCCTGCACACGCTGCCGATGTTCCACGTCAACGGCTGGGGCATGCCCTACGCGGTGACGGGCATGGGCGGGGCGCACATCGTGATCCGCAAGATCGACGGCGAGGACATCCTCTCCCGGGTCGAGCAGGAGGGCGTGACGCTGCTGTGCGGCGCGCCCGCCGTCGTCGCCTCGATCCTCGATGCCGCGGCGGCGCGGGTGGCGGCCGGCCTGCCGGTCCCGGGCCGCGACAAGGTGCGCATGGTCGTCGCCGGCGCGCCGCCGCCCAGCGCGGTCATCGCCCGGGTCGAGGAGCTCCTCGGCTGGGAGTTCATCCAGATCTACGGCCTCACGGAGGCCTCGCCGCTGCTCACCATCAACCGGGCCCGTCCCGGCTGGGAGTACCTGCCCACCGACGAGCGGGCGAAGCTGCTGTCGCAGGCCGGCGCCCCGGCGCTGGGGGTGCGGCTGCGGATCGACGCCGCGGGCGAGGTGCTCGCCCGGTCCAACCATGTCTTCGAGGGCTACTGGCGCCAGCCGGAGCAGACCGCTGCCGCGATCGACGACGGCTGGTTCCACACCGGCGACGGCGGCCGCTTCGACGGCCGGCTGCTGTCGATCACGGACCGCAAGAAGGACGTCATCATCACCGGCGGCGAGAACGTGTCGTCGATCGAGGTCGAGGACTGCCTGTATGAGCACCCGGCGGTAGCCGAGGCCGCCGTGATCGGCGTACCGGACGAGAAGTGGGGCGAGACCGTGAAGGCCCTGGTCGTGCTGCGACCGGGGGCCGAGCTCACTCCCGCCGAGCTGATCGCGTTCTGCCGGGACCGGATGGCGCACTACAAGTGCCCCACCTCCGTCGAGCTGCGCGGCGCGCTCGAGCGCACGGCGACCGGGAAGCTGCAGAAGTTCAAGCTGCGCGCGCCCTACTGGGAGGGCCGCGACCGTGCGGTCAACTAGCCCGGGCGAGGCCAGTGCCAGTGCCAGTGCCAGCCTCGGTGCCGGCGTGGGCGAGGCCGGCGTAGGGCTGGCCGGGGTCCGGGTGGTGGACTTCGGCCACCAGATCGCGGGGCCGCTGACCGCCCTGCTGCTGGCCGAGGCGGGCGCCGACGTCGTGCACGTCGACTCTCCCCGGGCCGCCCGGTCGCTCGGGCCGGCGGACGCCTTCCTCAACCGGAGCAAGCGGCGCATCACGCTGGACCTGCGCGGCGAGACCGACCGGGCCACGGCGCGCGACCTCGTCGCGCGTGCCGACGTCGTGGTCGAGAACTTCCGGCCCGGCGTCATGGACCGCCTCGGCCTCGGTCCCGCGGCCGCGGCGGACCTGAACGAGCGGCTCATCTACTGCTCGCTGCCGGGCTTCGCGTCCGACGACGAGAAGGCGGGCGTGGCCGCCTGGGAAGGCGTTCTGCACGCCGCCGTCGCCGGGTACCGGCCGCTCAGGGAGCACTGGGACCCCTCTGGCCGCAAGAGGGCGAAGGTCGAGGATCCGGCGGCGCCGCTCTTCACGCCGATCACCACCGCCTCCAACTTCGGCGGCCTGATGGGCGCGGTGTCCGTCGTCATGGCGCTGATCGCCCGCGAGCGCACCGGGCGCGCCCAGCGGATCGAGATCCCGCTCGCTGAGGCGTACGCCGAGGCCTACAGCACCATGCTCGGGATGCGGGTGTACGAGAACCCGCTCATGGGCGACAACCACATGCTGCGCGACCTCACCTACGCGTGCGCGGACGGCGGCATCGTCGACCTGTCGCCCTACTCGAAGTTCGTCATCCCGCTGCTCGTGGCGGCCGGGGTGGCAGGGGACTGGGAGCGAGAGGGCCTGATCGACGTCGCGGCCCGGACCTTCTCGATGGAGAAGCGGGACCGGATCATGGCGATGTTCGCCGACCTGGTCCGCTCGCACCCGGCGGCGTGGTGGGACGAGGTCGCGACCAGCGCGGAGATGCCGGTCTCGATGGTCCGCTCCCCGGCGGAGTGGGTCGCCACCGAGCACGCCTCCCGGTCCGGCGCCGTGGTGACCCTCGACGACCCGCTGGCCGGCCCGGTCGTCCTGCCCGGCCGGGGCTTCGACCTGCCCGCGGCGCCGGCGCCACGGCCGCGGCACCTGCCCGACCAGGACCGCGACGCGATCCTCGCCGAGTTGCTGGCCGCCGGGTCGGCGGCGTCCGGTGTGCCCGCCCTCTCGGGGGAGACGGCGAGCCCGTTGGACCTGCCGCTGGAGGGCTACAAGGCCATCGACGTCAGCCAGGCCGTGGCCGGCCCGACCGCCGCCCGGCTGCTTGCCGACTTCGGTGCCGACGTCATCAAGGTCGGCAACCCGGTCCCGGCCGTCACCGACGGCATCGTCGGCCAGCTCCACCGCGGCAAGCGCACCATCCTGCTCGACTCGAAGAGCGCTGCCGGCGGCAAGCTCGCGGGGGACCTGATCCAGGCGGCCGACCTGCTGGTCACCAACTTCACCCCGAAGTCGCAGGCCCGGTACGGCATCGACTACGAGCGGGCCAGCGCGCTCAATCCCCAGATCGTCTACTGCTCCATCACCGCCTACGGCCTCACCGGCCCGTGGGCGCACCGCCGGGGCTACGAGAACCAGTGCAACGCGGCGACGGGCATGAGCTGGCGGTACGGGTCGCGCTTCGGCTGGACCCTGTACCAGCCAACGCCGATCAACGACGCCGACACCGGCATCCTCGGCGCCTACGCCACGGCCGTAGCCCTCTACGCGCGGCTTCGCGGCGGCGGAGGCCAGAAGGTCGGTGCCTCGCTCGTCCAGGGCTCGACGCTCCACCAGGCCGTCTATCTGACCGCGGAGGCGCAGGCACCGCGGGACGGCGGGCGCGCCGAGGTACTCGGTGCCGGTCCCGACGCCACGGCCGGCGGCCGGCCTGACGCGGCGCGCAACGAGTACGGCGACAACGCCCTCTACCGCTTCTACTCGGCCTCGGACCGGTGGTTCTTCCTCGTCGCGCACGAGGCGGATCTCCCGACACTCCTGGCCACGGTGGAGATCGAGCCCGGCGAGGCGACGGCCGACTGGCATTCCCCGGGTGGCGCCCTGGCCGGGCTGCTCGCCGCGCGGTTCGCCGCCGAACCGGCCGAGCACTGGGTCGCGGCGCTGGAGAAGGCCGGCATCGCGGCCCAGCCGGCGGTCGCCATCGACGAGGCGGTCGACTACCTGCACCGGCGCGGTGTCGTCTACTTCGAGCGGGGCGTGGACGGCAGGGACGTGGCCCGGCCGGGCATCGGCCGGTGGCTGTCGGAGACGCCGCCGCGGGTCGGCGCGAGCCCCGGCGCCGTCGGCTCCCAGGCCGTGGAGATCCTCACCGAGCTGGGGGTCTCCGAGCCGGAGATGCGGACGCTCGCGAGCGAGAACGTGGTCTGTCTACCCGACGCTCTTCCTCAGCTCCAGCGGCTGACCTGACGAGCGGGCCGCCGTTTCTGGGCTGTCCGGCGCCGTGGGGCTCGGGCCCTGGAGCAAGGCGGTGATGGCCGCACCGCAAAGGCCCTGGACCTTGGCCGGGTCGGCGGCGTCGGGATGCGCGAGGGAGAGGGCCGCGATGCCCCGGGCCATCCCCATGACGAGCACGGCGGCGGCGTCCGCGTCGGCGTCGGCGCGGATCGACCCGTCCTGCTGGCCGGCTCGGATGGTCTCGGCAAGGTCGCGATGTGTCTGCCGGTCCGCCTGTACGGCGGCGGGCAGCGGGGAGTCGGACGGGAACGTCGCGCCCCACATCACGACCACCGCGCGTTCCTCGGGTGCGTCGGCGGCGATGAAGACCTCGAGGTAGGTCTCGATCATCACGCGAAGCGCCTCGAGGGCGGAGAGCTCCTCGGCTCGCCGGCCGGCGCGCGTGAGAGCCTCGGCGCTTGCCTCGATCGTGCGCTCGTGGGCGCGTTCGGCCAGCCGGGTGATCAAGGCCTCTTTCGACCCGAAGTGGTAGGCGGGCATCTCTCGGCTCGTCCCGGCGCGGGCGCCGATGCCGCGCAATGACGTCCGCTCGAACCCACGTTCCGCGATCAGCTCGGCCGCGGCTCGCAGCAACGCCGCTTCGGACGCGGCACGGCGCTCGACCTGCGTTCGCCGCTCCGGATGTCCAACCACTGTCAGGACGATAGCAAATCCCTGGCATGCGCCAGAGAAGTGCTAACTTGTCGGGCACCCGCCAGGTAACTCTGGCTAGTCAACTTCTGGAGGCCCGGTTGCCACGCGCGATCGTGTTCAACGGTGATGAGACCTGGGAGCTCCGCGAGGTCCCGAAGCCCAAGCTCCGGCCCGGCTGCGCCGTGCTTCGGGTCGAAGCGGTCGGGATCTGTCACAGCGACGTCGACCAGTTCAGGGGTCATGCGCCGGTGCCGTCTGGGGGAGTGTTCCCCACGGTTCCGGGCCACGAGATCGTCGGCCGGATCGAGCAGATCTCTCCCGACGCGGCCGCGGAGTTCGGCGTGCGGGAGGGGGACCGGGTGGGTGTCCGCTCCTACGTCAGGACGGCCGACGGGAGATCGCGCGTCTACGGGTTCGACTTCCCGATCGATGAGGCTTCCGGGCAGTTCGGCGGCTACGCCGACTACATGGAGATCGTGCCGGGCTCCGAGGTGCAGAAGCTCCGCGATGACCTACCTGCGACCCAGCTCACCGTCTATGAGTGCCTGTCCAACTCGGCGACCTTCGTACGCCCCGCGCAACCCGGGGAGTCACTGGTCGTCCTGGGTCCGGGCCACATGGGCCTCGCCGCCATCGTTGCCGCCCGARCACAGGGCGTGGGCACGATCATCGCCGTCGGTCTGTCACGTGACCGGTTGCGCCTCGACACCGCACTCCGCGTCGGAGCGGACCATGCTATCGACCTTCAGGACGAGGATCCGGTGACCCGTGTCGCTGAGGCGACCGGCGGCAGGATGGCGGACGTCGTGCTCGACGTCGCCTCCGGCCATCCCGGATCGTTCATCACGGCCTTCGAGTTGGTGCGACCCGGCGGGAAGGTGGTGGCCGCCGGGATGAAGGACCGCCCGCTGGACGGCTTCGACATCAACCAGATCCCGCTGCGGAACCTCACCGTGCTGCCAGGTGGCGGCGTCGACCTGAGCTTCGCGTGCTCGATGATCAATGAAGGCAAGGTCCCCACCGTGGAACTGGCGGGCGAGTCCTTTCCCCTGGAGCAGTTCGAGGAAGCTTTGGCGCTCGCTGACAGGAGGGTTGAAGGCAAGGACGCCGTGCGCGTCTCACTAGAGGTCGCGTGATGTGCGGCGTCGAGGGGCCACGCGGCACGAGGCCCGCTACCGCTGCCTGATGGACACCGACAACCGTCGGCTACGCCAGGCCCGCACCGCCGAAATCACCAGGCACCGGACGGACTCCGGCGGCAACGTCGCAGGGCGACCATGGCCGACCTGATGGGCACCACGGCCAGCCTCACGGTCGCGGCGTGGCGTGGCCCAAGGACCGTGGATTATGAGAGGGAGCACGATGGAACGACTGTCGATCGAGCCGCTAAGCGTGATGGGACTTCCGCCGGTTGAATACGTCGGCCTGGCCGCCGACCTCGGACTGCGGTACGTCGCCCTCGCCCTGAGCGCGTTACCGAATCCGTACGGCTACCCGTCCTACTCACTCCGAGACGATGCAGCCCTGCGGCGCGAGACGGTCGCCGCCCTGCGCGACCGGGGCGTGACGGTGTCGCTCGGCGACGGATTCGTACTCCAACCCGGCATGAACATGCGCGATCTCGCGGGCGACGTCGCCATCATGGCCGARCTCGGTGCCCAGCGGGTCAACACCGTCACCTTCGACCCGGACCTCAACCGCAGCGTCGACCAGTTCGGCGTACTTGCCGAGCTGGCCGCCGAGGCTGGGATGGAGACGTCGCTGGAGTTCGCGCCCGGTCTCACGATCGCAGACCTCCCGACCGCGCTCGACGCCGTGCGGGCAGTGGGCAGGCCGGACTTCCGGCTCCTCATCGACACGATGCACCTCGTGCGGTCCGGTTCCAGCCCGGCCGAGGTCGCCGCGATCGATCCCGACCTGATCGGGTACATCCAGCTCAGTGACGCCCCGCTTGTGCCCACCATTCCCAACTACATGGAAGAGGCGTGTTTCGAGCGGATGGTGCCGGGCACCGGCGACCTACCACTGCTCGACATACTCGACGCGCTGCCGCGTCAGCTTGTGATCGGACTCGAGGTGCCGCTCCGCTCGCGGGCCGACGCCGGCGTAGGTCCGCACGAAAGGCTCGGCGCATGCGTCGACGCCGCCCGGAAGCTCCTCGCCCAGCTGGACGTCCAGTGAATCGTCGGCGTATCGGCAGCCTGGAGGTATCCGTCGTCGGTCTCGGCGGTAACAACTTCGGTACGGACTTCTTCGGCGCTGGCTGCGACAAACACGAGGTCGATCGGATCGTGCACGCCGCCCTCGACGCGGGTATCAACCTCTTCGACACCGCCGAGGAATACAGCATCACGTCCTTCTTGGGCGAGGGGCACTCCGAGGAGCTGATCGGCGCGGCGCTCGGCCAGCGCCGGGACGAGGCGATCATCGCCACGAAGTTCCTCAACCAGAGCGAGGCCGATCCGGATCAGCGGGGCGCGGCGCGCATCGTGGCCGCCGTCGAGGCCAGCCTGCGACGCCTCGGAACGGACCGGATCGACCTCTACCAGCAGCACCAGCCCGACCCCGATACGCCCATCGAGGAGATCCTCGAGGCGCTCGACCGGCTGGTGCGCGCCGGCAAGGTGCGCGAGGTCGGTTGCAGCAACTTCACTGGTGAAATGCTGGACGACGCCGCCGAGACCGCGGCTCGGTCGTCGTTCTCGCCGTACCGGTCCTGCCAGGTGCAGTACAGCGTGCTGGAGCGACCCCAGCAGGACGTGCTCGACGCGGTGGCCCGCCATGACCTGGCCGTGCTTGCCTACTTCCCCCTCGCCAGCGGACTCCTCACTGGCAAGTACCGCCGGGGTGTACCACCGCCGCCCGACGCACGGCTCGGCGCCGACGCGATGGTCAGCACCATGCTCCGCCAGGGGATCATGGCGCGGCGCCCGCCGCTGTCCGACGAGCGGCTCGCCACCGTCGAGCAGCTGACCGCCTTCGCCGAGGAACGAGGGCGTTCGCTGCTCGAGCTCGCGATCTCGTGGGTCGCCTCCCAGCCGACCRTCGCGTCGGTCCTGGTCGGTGTCACGAAGCCCGAACAGATCATCGCCAACGCCTCCGCCGCCGGATGGCAGCTCACCCCGGACGAGGTCGCGGCCGTCGACGCGATCGTCGCCCGGGAGGCCTAGCCTTCCTGAGCCTTCCTGAGCCTTCCTGAGCCTTCGTGATCGAGGATCACACGCAGAGGTCTCAGGTGGTGGGCGACGCCGTGCGGCGTGGTCGGTGAGCGCGAGTACTGGCGGCCTGGGGGCCGCGGACCGAAGAAGAGGAACCTCGTGACATTCGCGGAAAGATATGGACCGTGGGCAGTAATCACCGGCGCCTCCGAGGKGACCGGGCAGGCATTCGCCCGGCGCATCGCCGCCGAGGGGATACCTTCCGTCCTGCTCGCGCGCCGGTTGGGGCCGTTGACGGACCTGGCCAGGTCGATCCGCGCCGAAACGGGCGTCGAATGCGTCGCGGCGTCGGTGGACCTGGCAGCCGAAGACGGCGCCCAGCAGGTCGTTGAAGCAGTGGGCGACCGCGAGATCGGGCTGTACGTCGCCAACGCCGGCGCCGACCCCAACGGAGCGCACTTCCTCGACACCGACGTCGAGCCCTGGCTGAACCTGATGCGCATCAACGTGCTGACGATGATGCGGTTGTGTCACCATTTCGGCGGACGCATGCGAGCGCGTCGGCGCGGCGGACTGCTGCTGGTCAATTCCGGCGCGGCCTACGGCGGCGGCAGTTTCATGGCGGCCTACGCGGGGAGCAAGGCCTTCGAACTGTGTTTCGGTGAGTCCCTGTGGGCCGAGCTGCGCCCCTACAACGTCGATGTGCTCAACCTGGTGCTCGGCAAGACCGATACACCGGCCTTCCGGGCTCTGCTGGCGGAAAAGGGACTGCCGGAGCCGACCGACTGGGCGACCCCGCACGATGTGGCCGACGCCGGAGTGACACGCCTTCCGCACGGCCCCGTCCACAATCAGGGCCAGACAGTCGACGCGGCGGGCGATGGACGGCGCGCCAGGATCCTGATGATTGACGAGATGACCAAGGACGTCTTCGGTGAGAGGGTCCTCGACCAGCCCAACCGTTAGCCCAACCGTCTGGGAACGCGGTTCCCCGGACGCCTCGGATCAGCAGCCACAGGCCGGTGGTCACCTCGAAGACGAACATGGGGGCGTACAGGGCTGGGTTGACGACCGAGGTCGCGCCGGGGAAGGTCAGGGCTGGCGGCCGGCGGCGCCGCACGCGACGAGCTCGTCGATCAGCGCGGCGTCCAGCCCGGCCTCCGCGAGGACGGCCCGGGTGTGCTCGCCGGCCGGGGGCGGCGGGTAGCTCTCGGCGGCCGGCCGTGTGCCCTCCGTGTCGCGGATCCGGATGGGGGAGCGGGGAACGAGCAGGTCGCCAACCTGCCGCAGCGTGCCGCGCGCCGCCGCGTGCGGGTCCGCCGCCAGGTCCGGGCCGCGGTTGACGCGGACGACGCTGGCGCCGCGCGGCCCCAGCTCGGCGACCCAGTCGTCGGCGGGGCGGGTCCGCAGGACGGCGGCGAGCCGTTCGGTCACGGCGTCCCAGTCGTCCCACCGGTGCAACGTGCCGACCAGGTCCGGCAGGCCGAGTCCTTCGACGAGCGCCGCCCAGGTGCGCGGCTCGGCCGCGGTCACGGCGACCCAGCTGCCGCCCGCGCACTCGTAGAGCCGACGGTCGGGGCCGATGGGCACGCCGCGGCCGCCCGCCTCGAACGTTCCGTCGGCGGAGGAGAGCAGCCAGGTCGCCGACTCCGACAGGCTGATGTCGAGCTGGCTTCCCGAGCCGGTCTGGTCCCGCTCGCGCAGGGCGGCGAGGATGCCGACGACGGCCATGAGCGCGCCCACCGGGATGGGCAGGATCAGCTGCGGGTGCCACGGCAGGCCAGGGTTCAGCGCGGTCAGCAGGCCGGAATGCGCCGCGAAAGACAGATCGTGCCCGGACCAGTCCGCATAAGGCCCGTCCTGGCCGTATCCGGATATCGAGCACCAGACCAGCGCGGGCAGCTCCTTGGAGGCGTGGGAGTAGCCGAACCCGCGCTCGTCCATGGCGCCGGGCCGTTCGTTCTCGACGAGAACGTCGGCGTGCGCGGCCAGGTGCCGCAGTACCTCGAGCCCACGGGGGTGCCGAAGATCGACGGCCACGGAACGCTTGCCACGGTTCAGCCCGATCGGGCCGTCGAACGGCCGGCCCTTTGGAGATTCCACCCGAATGACGTCGGCGCCCAGGTCGGCCAACAGCACGGTGCAGAAACCACCGGGCGGCAGCCGGGTGAGGTCCAGCACCGTGACGCCGGACAGCGGCAGTCTCTTCTCGGACATCGCTTCTCCTGAAGTACCGAAGACGTGGCAGATCCTAACGACCGTGCCTCCACCGCCGCTGTTTCGCGGCGGCGGAGGCACGGTGGTCGTGCTGGACCTCTAGCCGATGAACGTGCCGAACCGCCAACCCACGCCGTGTCCCTAACCCATGAAGCGGACGAGGTTGTCGCGCATGATCTTGCGGATGGAGAGGTCGTCGAGGCCCTTCAGCAGCGAGACGTACTGCATCGGGTCCGGAACACCCTCGGAGTGCGGGAAGTCGGACCCGAACACGAGCGAGTCGATCCCGACGGTCTCGATGCCCCGCTTGATGTCCTCCTCCGGGAACGGGGCGATGACGCACCGCTCCTTGAAGACGGAGGACGGCCGGCCGGGGAGGGAACCCCACTTGGGCTTGCGGCCCAGCAGCATGGCGTGGTCCAGCTTGCGGAGCAGGTAGGGCAGCCAGACGGTGCCGAACTCGGCGATGAGCACCTTGATGTTCGGGAACCGGCCGAACATGCCGTGGTAGAACATCGCGGTGAGGGTGTCCATGATCGGCCGGTCGCCCCAGTAGGCCACCCACTGGAACCCGTTGAACTCCACGTAGCGGGCGTCCGGCTTCTCGCCCCACTCGCCGCCGTGGCGCGCGTAGGTCCCACCGAGGTGGACGGCGACCCGCGTGTTCGACTCGTTGACCAGGTTCCAGAACGGGTCGAAGTAGGGGTCGAACGGCGACCGGCCGTTCCACGCCGGGCCCGGCTGCAGGTCGACGAACTTCGCGCCGCGCTCGAGCGACCGCTTGAGCTCGGCGACCGCCAGGTCGACGTCGAGGAGCGGGATCGGCACGGGGACCAGGATGCGGCCCTCGTGCGCGTAGCCCCAGTCCTCCCAGAGCCAGTCGTTGTACGCCCGGTTCACGGCGTAGCCGGCCTCGATGTCACCGCGCCCGAAGGCGCTCTCCCAGCCGGTGCCGACCGTGTGCAGGACCGCGACCTCGACGTTCTGAAGGTCCATGAGCGACAGACGGGGGTCCTTCCTCTCGAAGGCCGGCCGCATCGCGTTGTACCGCTCGACGAGCTGCTCACGGCTGAGCTGGTCGAGGTCCTTCATGGGGTTGAGCTTGTTGAGCATCGCGCCCGGGATCGGGATGTTGCCGGCCATCCCGGAGACCTGGGAGAGGTCGACGCCGCCGAAGCCGCCCTCCGGCGCGGAGTGGACCCCGAGCGTCCGCCGCTCGTGGTCGACCTCCTCGTCCTCGTCGTGCTCCTCCTCGGTGAGCATGCGTGGCTCGCCGGGCAGCCAGGCCCGCTCGAYCATGTCGGCGGACAGATAGCGCGTCACGGCGTCGTCCGGCGCGTAGRGGTGATGGTCGGCATCGAAAATGCCGTACGGGAGGCTCTGCTCGACATCCGCCACGTAGATACCGCGTGATCCGAGCTGGGGCGTGTCGGCCAACGGGCCCTCCTGGGAGTTCATGGACACTGCGTATTTGAACTGAGTTTAACTATGCCGGCGCCTCGCGCGCCACCCCACCTCAAGGTGTCGTGGCCCGCACTTTGCGTGGCAATGCCGCCGCGTCGTCGGGCGACTTTGCGCACGGCAGAGCCGGCCGAGGTGGCGCAGGACGCCGCCACGCCACTTTTCGCCGGCTGGCGGGCTCGGCCGCGAAATTCTTCCGTGGTCATTCCGCCCGGGGCCGGGGCGGAATGACCACGAGATTCACCCAGGCCCCGTTACCCGATCAGCTCCTGAACCACTCGCGGGCGCTGTTGACGACCTCACGGAACGGTTTGCCCCGGTCGAAGCTCGGCTCCCGGGGCATGCCGAGGACCTGCTCACTGATCGCGTTGCGCTGCATCTCGTTGGAGCCGCCGGCGATCGACCACACCCGGCTGTTCAGGTAGTCCAGGGCGGCGTGCTGCCCCTCCTCGTCCCCGTCCTTCCAGGCAAGCCCTAGCCCCTGCCCGATCTCCAGGACCAGGCGCGCCCGCTCCGGGTTGTACACGCCGGCCGCCAGCTTCCAGTAAGAGGCGACGCCGGCCGCGGGCTTCTCGCTCGACCGCAGCAAGCCGGTGATCCGCTGGCCGAGCTGTCCCTTGGCCCAGTCGGCGGTGTGGATCCGGGCGAGCGCCTGCCGGGCTACCGGATCCTGGGCGCGGCCGGCGGCGCGGATCACGTCCAGCAGGAACGGGTCGACATCGGCGGCCTGGGTCGTCGGCAGGTTCACCGGGTCGTCGCGCCCGGCGCCCCGCTCGACGAGCAGCAGCGTCTGTGCCACGGTCCAGCCCTGGTTGACCTCGCCGATCACGGCGTCGTCGCCGACCTCGACCTCGTCGAGGAACTCCTCGCAGAACTCGGCGTCGCCGGTGATCTCGCGAATGGGGCGGATGGTCACCCCCTTGGCCCGCAGGGGTACCGCGAACCAGGTGAGGCCGCGGTGCTTGGGGGCGTCCCAGTCGGTCCGGGCGAGGCACATCCCGTAGTCGGCCTGGTGGGCGCCGCTGGTCCAGATCTTCGAACCGGTGATCAACCACCTGTCACCGTCGCGCACCGCACGGGTCGTGATGCCGGCCATGTCGGAGCCGGCGCTCGGCTCGGAGAACAGCTGGACGAACAGCTCGTCGCCGGCGARCATCCGCGGGACGTGCCGGGCCAGGAACTCCGGTGAGCCGTGCCGGACGATGGTCTGCCCGCACGGGCCGTACGTCGTGCCGCCCGCGTGGCCGAGATCGGGCATCCGGTACCGGGCGGCCTCCTCAGCGAAAGCGCGGGCGTGCCGGTCGGAGAGACCCTGGCCGCCGTGTTCGCTGGGCCAGTTGATGCCCGCGTAGCCGGCCTCGTAGAGCTTCTTCTGCAGGGCTCGTTCCGCCTGGAAGTGCAGGGCTCGTTCCGCCTGGAAGCCCTCGTCGTTCTGCTGGGTGCCGCCGCGCCCGTGCGCGCCCTGGCCCGGGTGGCGCGGCTCGAGGTTCGCGGCGAGCCACTGCCTGGCCCGCTCGCGGTACTCCTCGATCTCCGGTGTGTCGGTCATGGATTTCCTCGTTTCCGGAGTCACAGGGCCAAAGGGCGCGCGAAAATGATCTTCTTTGCGTGCCCGGAGGCCATCTCGACGTCTCAGAGACCGGCCAGCTGGCAGATCCGCTCCCGGTGCCAGGCCGGCGACCCGTACAGCGACGCGTCGGTCGTCAGCCGACGGAGATACAGGTGGAAGTCGTGCTCCCACGTGTAGGCGATGCCGCCGAAAAGCTGCCAGCACTTGTGCGCCAGCTCGACCGCCGCGTCACCCACGAACGCCTTCGCCATGCTCGCGGCGTGCGCCGCGCCGCGACCATCCTGCTGGGCCTCGCGCGCCGCGCCGCTGGCCACGGCGTGGCTCATCTCCAGCGCCAGGCTGGTGTCGGCCAGCTGGTGCTTGACCGCCTGGAAGGAGCCGATGGGCCGGCCGAAGGCGACGCGGTCCTTGCAGTACTGCACGGTGAGGTCGAACAGGTGCTGCATGGCGCCCACCGTCTCCGCGGTGGCGAGCACGCCGGCGAGCAGCAGCTGCGCGTCGACGGCGGCCGCCGCCCCACCGAGGGTGCCCACCAGCGCGGAGCCGTCGACCTCGACGTCGTCGAAGTGGACCTCGCAGAGCCGGCGGCTGAGGTCGAGGCCGGTCAGCACCTCCACGGTCACGCCCGGCGTGGCCGTGGGCAGGAGGAACTGCGTGGGCCCGTCGGGCGCCGCCGCCGTCACGAGCAGCCACTGCGCCGACTGCGCCTCGACCACGAGCCCCTTGCGGCCGGTGAGGCGGTACCCGCCGCGGGTGGGCTCGCAGTCGACCCCGGCGGAACCGGACCAGTCGCCGGCCGGGTCCGCCACGGCCCAGGCCACGGCCGCCTCGCCGGAGATCAGCGTCGGCACGACCTTCGCCCGCTGCTCCTCCGAGCCCTCGCGCGCGAGGGTGGCCACGGCGAGGTTGGTGTCGATGAAGGTGCCTGGCTGCAGGTACCGGCCGCGCAGCTCCGCGAGGATGACGGCGTCGAGCACGCCGTCGCCGGACACGCTCCCGCCGCCCAGTGACTCCGGGGCGAGGAAGGCGAACCAGCCGAGCTCGGCGCCGTCGCGCCAGTAGGACGGGCCGACCTGGCCGCCCGCGTCGATCAGCTCACGGAGCTTGTCCAGCGGCAGGTTCGCCTCGATGAACCGCTCAGTGGTCTCCCGCAGGAGCCGCTGATCGGGGCTGAGATCAGGATCCATGCCTGTTCCCTTCGGACGGTCTTGCGCCGCGATGCGCCAGCCTGGCACCCAAAGTTTGAACTCAGTATAATTTACCGTGTTGAGCAGTTCTAGCGCGGACCAGAGCGGACTGGCGAGCCGGGAGGTTGGAGAGTGATGGGTGACACACAGCCCTTCCGTTACGACGGGAAGCATGTCCTGGTAATCGGCGGCGCGACCGGCATGGGCGCCGCGGCCGCGCGGGCGGTCGCGGCCCTCGGGGCAGAGGTCACGGTGTTGGACCGCGCGCCCGTCGACTACTCCGTCGCGAAGGCGATCGAGGTCAACCTGATGGAGCGGGAGAGCATCGACGCCGCGCTCGACCAGGTGGCCGGACCGGTGCACGCGGTGTTCGCCGCCGCCGGCATCGGCGGCGGCGACGGGACGATGCGGGTCAACTTCATCTCGCACCGCCACCTGATCGAGAAGCTGATCGAGGACGGTCGGCTCGGCGCCGGCTCGGCGATCTGCTTCATCTCGTCGGTGGCCGGTCTCGGCTGGCAGAACCACCTGGACCGGCTCGTGGACTTCCTGGCGACGACCTCCTACGAGGACGCCGAGGCCTGGGTGCAGGCCCACGAGAAGACCGACACCTACATGTTCAGCAAGCAGGCCGTGAACGCCTACGTGGCCCGGCAGGCCTACCCGTTCGCCAGCAAGCACATCCGGATCAACGCGATCTGCCCCGGCCCGACCGACACCCCGCTCGCCCGGGCGAACGGCTGGGGTGGCTTCGACCAGCAGTACCGCGAGGCGACCGGGACGGAGCAGCTGCAGCCCGAGCAGATGGCCAACGTGATGGCCTTCCTGAACAGCGACGCCGCCTTCGGCATCAGCGGCGAGAGCCTCCTGGTCGACTACGGCCACGTGAAGGCCTCGATGGGCGGCTCGTGGGCGCCAGGCAAGCCGGTCATCGACTTCCTGATGTCCGAGACCACGATCTGACTCGGTCTGACCACGAGAGGCCCTCGGTCCCGCGGACGCCCCGACGTCAGCGGGAACGGGGGCCTCATGTCGGCCCTCTAGTGACCCTGGGGAGGGCGGCCGCCGAGTATGCGAAGGAAGATCATTTTCGCATACTCTTTGGCCCTTTAGGCGGGGCGCAGCGCCGCGAGCACCAACCGGACGTGCTCGCGCACGTCGTCCTCGTCCAGCGGCTTGTGCCCGACCATCAGTCGGAAGTAGAGCGGCGCGTACACCAGGTCGAGCACCACGTCGGGATCGGCGGGCCGAATCTCCCCGGCCGCGATGGCCGCCCGCACGATCGCGATGCCCTGGCGCCGCCGCGCGTTGATGTAGCCGTCGCGGAACGCCTCGGCGAGCTGCGGGTCGGACCGGCCGGCGGCGATCAGCGCCGCCATCGCGGTCCCGGTCGCGCCCCGGAACGCCGCGGTCATCATCAGCAGCCGGTCCTCGACCTGCTGTAGCTGGAAGTGCTCGGGGTAGGGCAGCAGGTCCGCGGACTCGCGCAGGAACGCCGACATGATCACCRCCGCGCGGTTGGGCCACCACTTGTAGATGGTCACCTTGCTCACGCCCGCCCGCGCGGCGATCGCCTCGACCGTCGTGGCCTCGAGCCCGCGTTCGACCAGCAGCGCGTACGCCGCGTCGAGGATCGCCGACTCGGCTCGTGCCGCCATGGCTGGCGCTCCTTTCTGTTGGCGCTGAGCTGCCCGGTTGACGCCGCGCTGCCCGGTTGATGCCGCGCTGGCCGGTTGACACGGCACCTGCCCGGTTGACACATTGAACTGAACGTTCAGTTCAGCCTAGCCGGACGGTGGGCAGTCATGGCATCGGTCACCGAGTACGCGTCGTTCGAGCTGCCCGTCACGCGGGTCGCCGAGGCCGGGCCGATGTCGGCCGAGGAACGGCAGGTCCGGCGCGATCTGGCCGCCGCGTACCGTCTGTGCGCGCTCTTCGGCTGGGACGACCTGATCTACACCCACATCTCGGCGCGGGTACCCGGCCTTGGCGGCCACTTCCTGGTCAACCCGCTCGGCCTTGGCTTCGACGAGATCACCGCGTCCAGCCTGGTGAAGATCGACCTGGACGGCACGGTCATCGGCGAGAGCCCGTTCCGGCCGAACGCGGCGGGCTTCGTCATCCACGGCGCGATCCACGCCGCCCGCGAGGACGCGCACGCCGTGGTGCATCTGCACACCGAGGCCGGCATGGCGCTCTCGACGCTGGCCGACGGGCTGCTTCCACTGACCCAGCACGCGATGCGCTTCCACGACCGGCTCGGCTACCACGACTACGAGGGCATCGCGCTCGCCTCGGGAGAGCGGGAGCGCCTGGTCAGCGACCTCGGCGACCACGCCGGCCTGATCCTGCGCAACCACGGGACGATCACGGTCGGCCGCAGCGTCGGGCACGCCATCACGGAGACCTTCTACCTGGAGAAGGCCGCGCGGGCGCAGCTTCTGGCGCTGTCCAGCGGGCAGCCGCTCACCATCCCGCCGCCGGAGGTCGTCGCGTTGACCGTCCGCCAGTGGCTGCGCGACCTCGCCGGCTCGCACGACCGCGAGTGGCCCGCGCTGCTGCGGAAGATCGAACGGCTCGACCCGTCCTACGCGGAATGACGCCCGTGCCTTCCGCGACGTTCCACGAGCTGTGGTCCGCGGCCGTGGCCGGCCACGGCGACCGGCTCTTCCTGCTCTTTCGCGACGACCACGCGATCAACGCGTACTCGTACGAGGAGTTCGACGAGGTCGTGGCCGAGACCGCCGGGACGCTGCGGGCCGCCGGGGTCGGGCCCGGCTCGTGCGTGCACCTCGCGCTCGCCAACTGCCCGGCCTTCGTCGCCGCCTGGCTCGCCGCCGCCCGGCTGGGCGCCTGGATCGTGCCCGCCGACCCGGCGTCGACGGCGCGCGACATCGCCTCCCAGGTCCGCCGGATCCGGCCGGCCGTCGCCCTGTGCGCCGCCGCCCGCGCGGACGCCTACCACGCGGGCGCCGCCGGCGCGGTTCCCGTGGTGGTCGAGCTCGCCGAGACGGCCGCCGACGTGGCACCGGGGGGCCCGCTCTCCGGCGGCGAGCCCGTCGCCGCCGCCGCGGCCGGCATCGGCCCGTCCGACCGGCTCGCGGTGATGTTCACGTCGGGCACCACGTCCGAGCCGAAGGGCGTCGTGCTGACGCAGGAGAACTACCGCACGGTCGGCACGGCCATGGCCGCGGCCGTGGGCCTGCGCCCCGAGGACCGCTGGCTCGTCACGCTGCCGCTCTTCCACGCGAACGCGCAGTACTACTGCTTCGCCCCGGCGATCGCGACCGGCGCCGCCGTCGCGCTCACCCACGCGTTCTCCGCGTCCCGCTGGTTGCGGCAGGCGGACGAGCTCGGCGTGACGCACGCGAGCCTGTTCGCGGCGCCGATCCSGATGATCCTCGCCCGCTGCCCGACCGAGCTCCCGCCGCTGCGGCTGCGGCACGTGTGGTTCGCGCAGAGCCTCGGGGAGCAGCACTACGAGCGGTTCGCCGCGATCGTCGGGTGCCGGCCCCGCCAGCTGTACGGGATGACCGAGACCATCGCCGCGGTCACCGGCGACACCAGCGTCCCGCTGCGGCACGACGTGATCGGCGAGCCGCTCGGCGACCGCGAGATCGCGGTGGTCGACCCGGTGGACGGCGGTCCCGCCGCCACGGGGGCGCCCGGCATGCTGCGGGTACGTGGGGTGCGCGGCGTGGACCTCTTCGCGGGCTACCTGGACGACCCGGCGACGAACAGCCGGTCGTTCACCGACCTTCCGGATGGGACGAGCTGGTTCACGACCGGGGACCTGGTGGCGGCCGACGCCGACGGGCGGCTGCGCTTCGTCGGCCGGCTCGACGACGTGATCAAGGTTTCCGGCGAGAACGTCAGCCTCACCGAGGTGGAGTCGGTCCTGGCGCAGGCGCCGGGCGTCCTGGAGGCCGCGGTGGTGGCCAGGCCGGACCCGACCCGCGACGTCGTTCCCGTCGCCTACCTCGTGCCGCGGGACGCGGGCGCCCCGCCCGACCTGAACGAGGTGGCGGCCTGGGCCACCGGCAACCTCCCGCCGGCGGCCCGCCCGCGCGAGTGGCATCTGATCGACGAGCTGCCGCGCACCAGCGTCGGCAAGGTCCGCCGGTTCCGGATCGGCTCGGCGTGAGCGGCCCGCCGTCAGCGCCAGTAGGGCGCCGTCGCCGCCATGGCCGCCTGCGGCAGCTCCAGCGGGCGGCGGCGCAGTTCCTCGTTCAGCACCTCCACGCTGACGAGCCCGTCGTAGCCGCGGTCGCGCAGCGTCCCGACGAACCGGGCCAGGTCCAGCTCGCCCTGACCCGGAAGCGCCCGCCGGTTCCCGGTCTCGCTCATCGCGTCGTCGGAGATCGGCGGCACCGCGTCGGCGAGCTGCACGTACGCGACGCGGTCGAGGGGGACCTGCTCGAGCTGCTCCCAGGGAGCGCCGCCGCGGAAGAAGTGCCAGCTGTCGATCAGCACGCCGGCCCGCTCCGGGCCCGCGGCCTCGACCACCTCGAGCGCCTCGTCGATCGACGTCACCCCGCCACCCGGGCTGAACTCCACCGCCAGCCGCGCTCCCACCTCGGCGAAGATGTCCGCGCTCCGCTTGAGAAGGTCCAGCGTCTGCCCGCCGAGCGGCGCGAGGAACGTCGCCACGACCCACTCGGCCCGTACGGCCGCCGCCGAGGTGGCGAGCCGGGCCGCGTGTCGGAGCACGACGTCGTCTCGCCCGGTGTACAGCAGCACCATCAGCTCGTGGCAGCGCAGCCCGACCTTGTCGAACGCGGCCGCGGCGGTCTCGTCCGCCCGGCCGACCACGAGCCCGAGCGCCGAGAAGCCGGCCGCCTGGGTCGCGTCGGCCATCGCGTCAGTGTCGACGTCCCACATCGTGTCGGGGCTCAGCGCGAACTCGACCGTCGCCATATGGTCTCCTCGAAATCGACCTCGGATATACCGTCGTACTATACTTCCTCACATGAGCGAAGAAAAGACGGGTCGGCTTGCCGGAAAGGTCGCCGTGGTCACCGGCGCCGGTTCAGGAATAGGGCACGCGACAGCCCTCCTCTTTGCACGTGAAGGTGCTCGCGTGGTATGCGCGGACATCAGTGGAAAAGAGAAGGACGTCGTTGCTGAGATCGGTGACGGAGCGGTCGCGGTTCATGTCGACGTATCACGGAACGATGACGTCGTACGAATGATCGAAACCGCCGAGCGCGAATTCGGCGGCCTCGACGTGCTGTTCAACAACGCCGGCTTCGGCGGCCCGCGCCGCCCGCTGGCCGAGTTCGACGAGGAGATCTTCGACGACGTCGTAGGGGTCAACCTCAAGGGCGTCTTCCTCGGCATGCGGCACGGCATCGAGGCCATGCTGCGCACCGGCGGCGGCTCGGTGGTCAACACGGCGTCCGTCACCGGCCTGGTGGGGATGAAGAACCAGGCGGTCTACGCGGCGGCCAAGGGCGGGGTCGTGCAGCTCAYCAGGTCGGCCGCGCTCGACTACGCCACCAAGGGGGTGCGGGTGAACGCGATCTGCCCCGRCATGGTCTGGACGGGCCTCGCCGGCGGGGAGCCCGGCTCGACCCCGCCGGCCGACCTGATCCCGCCGCAGCCGATGAAGCGGTGGGGCATGCCGGAGGAACTGGCGGCCGCCGCGCTCTTCCTGGCGAGCGACGAGTCGTCGTTCATAACCGGCGTGCTGCTCCCGGTGGACGGCGGCTACACGGCCCGCTGAGTGATCCTGGGGACAATCGGACCTGCCAGCAGACCTGCCAGATCGCCTTCGGCGATCCGGCAGGAACCCCGGCTTCGCGATCCGGCGGGAACCCCGGCCGGGCGTGCGAAGAAGATCATTTTCGCACGCCCTTGGCCCTCCAGGGACCTACTTCCCGGCCAGCCGGGCGACGATCGGCGCGAACGCCTCCGCGTCGGACTGCTGGACGCTCACGTAGTTGACCCCGAAGGCCTCCCGCCGCAGCTCCAGCAGGTCGATGATCTCGTCGGCGGTGCCGGCCAGGACGTTGGGGTGGTTGCGCAGCTCGGAGGGCGGCATGCCCATCGCCTCGGCGACCGGCGCGAGCGCGCCCTCCGGGTCGTCGGTCACCCGGGTGAAGAACGGGGAGCCCTCGACGTCGAGCGTGGCGAACCGCTCGCCGGCCGCGTCCCGCACGTAGCCGATCCGGCGTTCCGCCTCCTGGTGCGGGGTCAGCCCGTCGTCGTTCACGGGTGTGAACGGCACGTTCGCGATGCTCGCGATGTCGGCCTGCCGGMCGGCGAGCGTCAGCACCCGCTTCTTCCCGCCGCCGATCATGATCGGCGGGTGCGGCCGCTGCAYGGGCAGGGGCAGTCCGGCGTAGCCGCTCACCTCGACGAACTCGCCGTGCCGGTCCAGCTCCTCGCCCGCACAGTGCTCCTTGAACAGCGCGATCACCTCCTCGAGCTTGGTGATCCGCCGCGGCCCCGGCGCGAACTCCAGTCCCATCGCCCGGTACTCGGGCGCGCTCCACCCGGCGCCGATGCCGAACTCCAGCCGCCCGTCCGACAGCAGGTCGAGGGTGGCCGCCTCCTTCGCCAGCACGGCCGGCACGTGGTAGTCGACGCAGAAGACCCGGCAGCCGATCCGCAGCGTCTCGGTCACGGCCGCGGCGACGGCCATCGCGGTGATCGGCGCGAGATGCTGCGGCGGTTGGCGGGCCTCGCTGCTCGCCGGCCCACGACCCAGATAGTGGTCCGCCAGGAAGATCGTGGAGAACCCCAGGTCCTCGACCCGGCGGGCGAGCGTTCGCCACTCACCGCCGGAACGCGCCCTGGTCGCCTGCACCGCGAATCGGAAGGCCCTCGAACTCGCCATGATCGTGAACTCTAGAACAAGGGACTGCCGCCGGTCCACGATCGTTGACTCAGTCCGACTTCTGTGATCGTTTGGAGCTGGCGGGGCGGTCCGGGTCCGGGCTAGGGAAGCCAGGGCTGGCCGACGGCGGTCACAAGCCCCGCCGCGTCGAGCTGAAGCATCATCAGTTTGTCCGGAGCGGACGCGATCAGTTTCCGCAGGTCCGTGAGGTCGCCGGTCTCGTACTCCTCGGGTCCCACCGAGTACGTGACCCGGACCGTCGGCGCCAGCACGTACTCGCGGGTCTGGGTCCCGACGTCGTCGATCCGGTAACCGTCCAGGCAGGTCCCGGTGTCGTCTCCGGCCTGCGGAGCGCAGTGGACGTAGGCCTTCGGGTCGAGCCGGAGCACGGTGCCGTCGACGCTCGCCACCGTGCCGAGGTCGTGAACCTCGCCGAAGCCGGCGAGCGGTGGGTGCGCGTCCCGCGGCAGGGGCGAGTGGGACACCGACGCTGACGGAGGCGCCGCCGGCGATGACGCCGAAGATGAGGCCGGCGATGCCACCGGCGACCGGGATGGGGCGGGTGAGGGCGACGAGGGCGCCGAGGGCGACCCGGTGGGCTCGCTCGTGTCGCTGGAGCAGCCGGCGAGCACGGCTCCGGCGACGWGCATCCCGCCGAGCAACTTCGACAACCCGCTGATTCCCACGCCAATCATGACGAAAGACTAGTCGCGGGCCGGATCGGCCGCGCCCTCCAGACCAACGGAAGATCGCCTAGCGGCGCGAAACCGCTGGGTATCGAAGCCAGAACGGAGGCCCTCACGCCGAGACGGCGGCCCTCACGCCGATACGAAGACCCTCACGCGGAGACGGAGTAACCGCCGTTCACCGGGTAGGTCTGGCCGGTGATCCAGGACGCGAGCGGGCTCGCGAGGAACGTGACGAGGCCGGCCACGTCGTCGGGCCGTCCCAGCCGGGGAACCATGTACCGCTTGAGCTGGCGGCGCAGGCGGTCGGCCATCTCGGCCGACGTGCTGGCCATCTCCTCGAGCCCGAGAGTGTCCACGGTGGAGAGCGCCACGCTGTTGACCGTGATCCCCTGACCGCCGACCTCGCGGGCCAGCGCCCGCATGAACCCCGCGGCGCCCGCCTTGGCGGCCGAGTAGGGGGCCATGTTCGCCTCGCCGACGCGCCCGGCGTCGGAGACGATCGTGATGACCCGGCCCTCGCCGGCGGCGAGCATGTTGGGCAGCGCCACGCGGGTGCAGTTCAGCACCCCGTACAGGTTCACGGCGAAGTAGCGGTCCCAGTCGGCCGGCTCGGTGGTCGCGAACGCCCCGACGCTGACCGAGACCCCCTTGGAGCCTGCGGCCGGGTCCTTCACGTCCCAGCCGCCGGGTCCGGCGTTTCCGGCGTTGTTGACCAGGATGTCCACCGTGTCGGCGCCTATCGCCGCGGTCACGGCCGCGTAGTCCGAGACGTCGAAGGGGCGGGCCAGCGCGGAGCCGCCGGCGGCCTCGATCTCCTTGACGACCCCGTCCGCCCGGTCGGGCACGAAGTCGTTGACGAGCACCCTGGCGCCCGCCGCCGCGAGGGACAGGCAGACCGCCCGCCCCACGCCCTGCCCGCCGCCGGTGACGAGAGCCGTGCGCTCGCCGAGATCGATCGTGAAGCTCACGTGTATGCCTCTCTCAGGGCAGTAGATGTCAGCGCAGCAGGTCTCGGCGGGCAGACTCGGTTCTTCGGTTCCTCGCCGTCGAGCGCCGTTCACGGCGACGCCCGCCGCCTCGCATGACGAAGATCGCCAGGACTGTACCCAAATCCGAGTTCCGAGCCCTCGCTGGTTCGGATCCGGGTACAGATCTGCCGATCAAGCTCATGACGCGGGTGGTACGGCCGGGTCAGCCCTGGTCGAAGCGGCGCCAGGTCGCGTCAGGTGGCGGCACCGGCGATCTTGAGCTCGAGGATCTCGTCCTCGGAGTGGCCGAGCTCGCGCAGCAGGTCGTCGGTGTGCTCCGCGAACAGCGGCCCGCGGCTGGTCTCGGGTGGCTGGGAGTCGAACTGGACCGGGTTGGCGATCAGCCGGCGCTCCTTGCCCTCGCTGTCCAGGACCGGCCGGATGTAGCCGTTGGCCTCCATCTGGGGGTCGTCCAGGATGTCGAGCGGGCCCTGCACCGGAGCCCACGGACCTTCCATGGTCTGCAGGTGACTGCTCCAGTAGGCGAACGGCTTCTGGGCGATGGCCTCGGTGATGTACTGGCCGGCCGCGGTCGCGTTGGCCATGAGCTTCTGGGCCGTGTTGAAGCGTTCGTCGTCGATGAGCTCGTCCAGGCCGAGGTGGCGGCAGACGTCGGCGAAGTAACGGAACGGCTGGATCATGGTGAAGTTGATCCAGCGCCCGTCCGAGGTCCGGAAATGACCGACGGTGGGGTTCAACGGGGCGTTCGCCATCATCTCGTTGATGGATATCGGCGTCTTCTCGCCGCGGGTCAGCGCCGCGTTGCTGAGATCGAGCGCGAACGCCCACGCCCCGACGCTCATCAGCGAAACATCGATCACGGACGGCTCCCCGGTCGCCGCCCGGCCGTAGAGCGCGGCCGCGATACCGCCGGCGATCGTCATCCCGCCCATGGAATCGCCATAGGCGCCGCCCGGCATGGTGAGGACCCGCGGGCTGTCCGGCGGCGTCACACCCCAGGCACTGCCCATGCGGCACCAGAACGAGGAGCCGTCGTACCCGCCCTTCTCCGCCCACGGCCCGCGCTGGCCGTRCGCGCTCCCGCGCACATAGATGATGTCCGGATTGGCCTTGCGGATGTCCTCGAGCTCGATACCGAGCCGCCGGCGCGCGTCCGGGAGGAAGTTGGTGAGGAAGATATCCGCGTCCTTGACCAGCTCGAGCAGGACGGCGTATCCGGCGGGGTTCTCCAGGTCGAGGCCGATGCTGCGCTTGCCGCGGTTGGGATGCTCCATGATCGGGTGGAACGTGCCGTCCTTCKGGTGGTTCACCATCCCGCGCTGCGCGTCACCCCGCTCGGCATGCTCCACCTTGATCACGTCRGCGCCCCACTCGGCGAGGACTCCGCCGGCCGCCGGGGTGAACGTGAACTGGGCGACCTCGATCATCTTGACGCCTGCCATCGGCTGCTGCACTGATCCCCGGTCCTTCCTGCGAACGGCGTGGAAGCCGGCCGGACGCTGTGTGGGTCGGCGAACGGCTCGTCTCTGGACAACGTAGTTAGGCTGAGTACAAGAACGCAAGGGCTGGGTCCCGTGGGGGATGGGTTCGTAGCCGGCCGACTTCCGCGTGTGGTCGCCCCCGAGCCCGTGGTGAGTGCATGGCGAGCGCATGGTGCCTGTCGGCGACGTCGCGGGGTGGGTGACTCGTCTGGCGCGAGGGTGTCCCGGTGGCGGGGATGTGCTGGCGGTGCGGTCACTGGGTGATCGTGCGAGCACCTTTGGTGACGGCTCCCGCCGGCCCTGGCGGTGGCCCGCGCCGGCGTCCAGGCGTCCTGGCGGGGCGGGAGTTTGACGGCGAGGTCTTGTGTGACCTCCCGCCACCTGCTAAACATTACCCCTCAGATCTTGTACTCAGTACAAACCCGGCTCGGGGGCTGGGGGTCCGCGCCCGGGAGGAGTTGGCGTGTGGCCGGCGCGACCGCGGGCCATGGCCAAGCCCCGCCGTCCGGCGGCCAAGAAGACGATCTAGGGCCATYCGGGCTCCGAGCGAGCCCTACTCGCGTGGAGCCGCCGAAACCCCGCGGGTCATCGCGTCGAGCTCAAACGACCGTCGAAGCAGTCTCTAGCGCCATCTCGAAGCAAGTCGTACTTGGAAGGGAAGTCCCGGCGTGAAGAACAACAAGTTGATTTCGGTGACCGCTGCTGCCGGCCTGTTAGCGGCCCTGGTCGCGGCCTGTGGCGGTGGCGGCGACGACTCCAAGGGTGCGGACTCGGCGAGCGGCGGGCTCACCGGGTCACCCATCACCATCGAAGTGATCACGACCCTCACCAGCGTCACGCCCGGCACCGAGGCCTACCAGGCCGCGCAGGCAGCCGCCGCGGCGGTGAACGCGTCGGGGGGCATCAACGGGCACCCGCTCAAGGTGAAGGTGTGTGACGCCAAGGGCACCGAGAGCCCGACGGCCGCGACGACCTGCGCCCGCAACCTGGTCGCGGACAAGGACGTGATCGCGGAGGTCGGCGACTACCAGGCCTTCCCCGAGCAGACCAACACGATTCTGAACGCGGCGAAGGTGCCGAACATCGCCTCACAGCCGAGCTCCCAGTCGACTCTCTCCTCGCCGAACTCCTTCCCGCTCGCGGGCTCGGACGGCGCAGGCCTGGGGACCGTCCTGGCCGACAACGGTGCGAAGAACATCCAGGTCGCCTACACGAACGTCGCCGCGGCGGCCGCCGCGGTGGGATTCAACACGATCACGCTGCAGCAGGGCCGCGGCCTCAAGCTCATGGGCGGTATCCCGGTCGAGGTGACCGCCACCGACCTGACGCCGGTCGTGACCGCCGGGGCCAAGGGTGACGGCGTGGCGATGGCCATGATGCCGACCCACGTCGCCGCGTGGCTGAACGTGGCCAAGAGCGGGAACTTCACCCAGAAGCTGTCCGCYAGCGCGGGGTCGCTCACCGAGGACACCCTGAAGTCGCTCGGTACCAAGGCCAACGGTCTGCTCGTCGCGGCGGGCCTCCCGCTGGTGACCAGTGACATGCCGGGCATCAAGCGCTTCAGGGACGAGATGGCCAAGTACCAGCCGAAGGCGGACATCGACCAGGTCAGCCTCAACGCCTGGATGGGTACCTGGGCCTTCGCGCAGGTCGCGCGCACCATCAAGGGCGACGTCACCCGGGCCTCGGTGCTCGATGCCTTCGGCAAGCTCACGAACTTCAACGTGTTCGGCCTTCTGCCGGAGGGCYACACCACGACGAAGGACTTCGACTTCCCCGGGCTCGGCCGCCTCTTCAACCACCAGATCATCGAAGGTGTCGTGAAGGACGGCAAGCTCGTGCAGACGTCCGACGGTTACGTGCCCGTCTTCACGCCGAAGCCGTAACGATCACGATGCCCGAAAGCCGCGATGCCCGCGGGTCGGTGACGACCCGCGGGCAGGGGGTGGTCCAGTGATCCGTTTTCTTTTCCTCGGCCTGGGGCTGGGAGCCATCTACGCCCTGGCCGGTCAGGGCCTGGTCCTCATCTACCGAGGGTCCGGCGTCCTCAACTTCGCCCACGGCGCGTTCGCCRCCGTGGGCGCCCTCGCCTACTACGACCTGCACGTCAGTGCCGGTCTGCCAGTCGCGCCGTCGGTCGTGCTGGCACTACTCATCTCCGGCGCCGTCGGCACGCTCATGCACMTTCTGGTCATGCGCCCGCTGCGGCATGCCCCGCCGCTGACCAGGGTGATCGCGACCMTCGGCGTGATGGTCGTGCTGCAACAGCTCGGCCGAATAGTGTTCGGGACCTCGATCCGCATCGTGCCGTCGTTCCTGCCGACCAGGAGCGTCAGCCCCGTGGGCGGAGCGGCGGTGGGGCTGGACCGCTTCGTCCTGCTCGGTATCGCCATCGTGGTGTCGGCGACCCTCTGGCTGGTCTACCGGTACAGCAGGTTCGGCGCCATCACCTCGGCGGTGGCCGAGAACGAGCGCGGCGCGCAGCTCATGGGCCACTCACCCGACGTGATCGCTGTGATCAACTGGACCCTCGGCGCCATGCTCGCGGGCCTCGCGGGCATTCTCATCGCGCCGATCGCCGGGCTGGACATCAACACCCTCGTCCTGCTGATCATCCCGGCCCTGGCCACCGCCATGATGGCCCGGTTCGACTCCTTCGCCGGCGCCCTCCTCGCGTCGCTGGTCATCGGCATCTCCCAGTCCGAGATCACCAACTACGTGCACGCCTCGGGCTGGAGCGACGCCGTCCCGTTCCTGTTCGTCATCCTGGTGCTCGTCGCCCGGGGCCAGAGCCTGCCGCTGCGCAGCCACGTGAACGAGCTGCTCCCAGAGATCGGCACCGGGCGCCCGCGGCCGCGCTGGCTGGTGGTGGCCGTCGTGGCGATGGCGGTGCTGATCCTGGTCACGCCCACGACCTGGAACGACGCGCTGACCGCCACGACCATCGGGGCGATCATCTGCGTGTCGCTCGTGGTCGTGACCGGCTACGCCGGCCAGCTGTCCCTGGCGCAGTATGCGTTCGCCGGCTGGGGCGGCTACGTCGCCTCCCGGCTGGCCGCGGTGGCCGGCCTGCCGTTCCTGCTGGCACTGGTCATCGGTGTCGCCGCGGCCGTGCCCGTCGGGATCCTCATCGGGCTGCCGGCGCTGCGGACCCGCGGGATCCACCTCGCGATCGCGACCTTCGGCCTGGCCTACTCGTTCCAGAGCATCCTCTTCCAGAGCGTCCCRCTCACCGGGGGCCTCGAGGGTACGGTCGTCGATCCGCCGACGCTGTTCGGCTGGGACATCGACGCGGTCAACCACCCCAAGCGCTACGCCATCACCTGCCTCGTCGCGCTGGTGCTGGCCGGGCTGGTGGCCGGGAACATCAGGCGGGGGCGTTCGGGAAGACGGCTGGTGGCGGTCCGGGGGAACGAACGGGCGGCCGCCTCGCTGGGGATCAGCGTGTACGGCGCCAAGCTCTACGCGTTCGCCCTCTCGGCGGCGATCGCGGGGCTGGGCGGCGTCCTGCTGGCCTTCCAGACGACCTATGTCGACTTCAGCCAGTTCAACGTCTTCAACTCGATCGCCGTGATCATCAATACCGTGATCAGCGGCGTCGGGTTCCTGGTCGGCGGCGTCGCCGCCGGCCTCAGCATCGCTGGCGGCGTCACCCCCAAGATCTTCGGCGAGCTGATCACGAGCGGCTCGGCCAACCAGTACGTGACGCTCGGCCTCGCGGTGCTGCTGGTGCCGACCCTGATCCAGTACCCCAACGGCCTGGCGGCCTGGGTCGTCACCTGGAAGCTGCCGTGGGGGCGCCTTCCCTTCCGGCGCGCCACGTCGCCCGACGACGCCGGTGCCGCGGACGGAGCCGGCGTCACGACCGACGCGGACGGGGCCGACCCGAACGGGGCCGACCCGACCGCCGACGGCCCGAAGCCGGCGGCAGCGGACGACGCGACCGACGCGGCGCGCGTGGCGCTGCGGAAGGCCATGGCGAAGGCCACCCCCGCCGTGCCGCGCCGGGTCACGCCGCGGGTGCTGGAGGTGGAGGACGTCTCGGTCCGTTTCGGCGGGGTGCAGGCGCTCGACGGCGTGTCCATCCAGGTGCGTCCGGGCGAGATCGTCGGCCTGATGGGGCCGAACGGCGCCGGCAAGACGACCTTCATCGACGCGGTCACCGGCTTCAACCGCATCCAGGACGGGAAGATCCTGGTGGACGGTGTCCGGATCGACGGCCTGAACGCCCGCCGCCGTGCTCGCCTGGGTGTCGGGCGGACCTTCCAGTCGCTCGAGCTGTTCGACCAGCTGACGGTGCTGGAGAACCTGCGTACCGCCTCCGACCCGCGCGACTCGGCCGCTTACCTGACCGACCTGGTGCGGCCGCGGCACACCGAGCTGACGCCGGCCGCCCGGTCGGCGATCGAGATGTTCGAGCTGGCGAAGGATCTGCGCCGGGTGCCCTCCGAGCTGCCCTACGGCCGCCGCCGGCAGGTCGCGATCGCCCGGGCCATCGCGACCGAGCCGTCGATCCTGCTGCTCGACGAGCCGGCCGCCGGGCTGCACGAGACGGAGACCCAGGAGCTGTCCGACCTGCTGCTGCGGCTGGTCGACGAGTGGGGCATCGGCGTGCTGCTCGTCGAGCACGACGTCCCGATGCTCAACCGGGTGTGCGACCGCCTCGTGGTCATGGACTTCGGCAAGGTCATCGCGACCGGGACACCGGCCGAGATCCGCGTCGACCCGCGGGTGGTCGCCGCCTATCTCGGCGAGGAGCGCGCGGCGGAGCCGGAGGGCGAGCGCGCGCAGGAGCCCGTCGGGGAGGCGCGCGTCCAGGACGAGCGCCCGCAGGAGGTGGTCAGCGATGCCCGATGAGTCCACGGCGGTGCTGCGGGCACGGGGCCTGTTCGCCGGCTACCGGCGGATCCCGTGCGTGCGGGACGTCAGCCTCGACGTGTATCCGGGCGAGATCGTCGTCGTGCTCGGACCGAACGGCGCCGGCAAGACGACGACGCTGTTGACCCTTGCCGGGGCGCTTCCCGGCCTCGGCGGGGAGGTCCACTGGCGGGGCAACCCGACGAAGGCGTCGCTGCACCGCCGGGTGCGCGACGGCCTGGGCGTGATCCCGGAGGAGCGCTCGGTCATCTCCCGGCTCTCGGTGCACGACAACCTGCGCATCGGCCAGGGGCCCGTGGAGCAGGCCCTGGAGCTGTTTCCCGAGCTCAGGCCGCTGTTGCGCCGGCGGGCCGGCCTGCTGTCAGGGGGCGAGCAGCGGATGCTCCTGACGGCCAGGGCGCTGGCGGCCGAGCCCGCGGTCCTGCTCGCCGACGAGCTCTCCCTGGGGCTGGCCCCCAAGCCCGTCGCCAGGCTCATGCAGGCCCTGCGGGCGGCGGCGGAACGGGGCGCGGGCGTGCTGCTCGTCGAGCAGCACGCCCGGCAGGCGCTGGCCGTCGCCGACCGGGCATACATCCTGCAGCGCGGGAGCGTGGTCTGGTCGGGCTCGGCCGACGAGGCGAGGCAGAACCTCCACCAGGTCGAACGTGCCTACCTGGGGCAGGACGTCGACGCCTGACCAGCGGATTCGGGCCGCCCGCCACTGGCGGGCGGCCCGAATCGTAGTTAAACTGAGTTTAAATACCGACAGTGCCGACTGTGGAGCACGGAAGGTCGCGTGCCGATGCACAAAGAAGACATGATCCTGGTCAGTATCGATGATCATTCGATCGAGCCGCCCGACATGTATGAAAGGCACGTTCCAGCCAAGTACCGGGACCAGGCACCGAAGGTCATCCGCAACGCCGACGGGATCGACCAGTGGGTCTTCCAGGGCGCGGCGACGTCGACGCCGTTCGGCATGGCCGCCACGGTCGGCTGGCCGGCCGAGGAGTGGGGCCGTGACCCCGGCACCTACACCGAGCTGCGGCCCGGGTGCTTCGACCTGAACGCCCGGATCGACGACATGAACGCCAACGGCGTGCTCGCGTCGATGTGCTTCCCCAGCATGGCCGGCTACAACGCCAGGACGTTCGCCGAGGCGCCGGACAAGCAGCTCTCTCTGATCATGCTCCAGGCCTACAACGACTGGCACATCGACGAGTGGTGCGCCGGTGCTCCCGGCCGGTTCATCCCGATCGGGATGCTGCCGATGTGGGACCCCGAGCTCGCGGCGGCGGAGGTCCGCCGGCTCGCGGCGAAGGGCTGCCCGGCGGTCAGCTTCCTGGAGGCCCCGCACGCGCAGGGATACCCGAGCCTCCTGTCCGGTCACTGGGACCCGCTGCTGAACGCCGTCGTCGAGACCGGAACGGTGCTCTGCCTGCACATCGGCGGCGGCATGGGCCTGCTCAAGCTGCCGAAGGAGGCCCCGGCGGACCACTCGATCATCCTGTCCACGCAGATCATGACCCTGGTCGCGCAGGACCTGATCTTCGGCGGGGTGCTCCTGAAGTACCCGACCCTCAAGATCGCCTTCTCCGAGGCCGGGATCGGCTGGATCCCGTTCTACCTCGAGCGGGCCGACCGGCACGTGAAGAACCAGCTGTGGCTGCGGAACGACTTCGGCGGCCGGCTGCCGTCGGAGATCTTCCRTGAGCACGTCCTGGGCTGCTTCATCACCGACCCGATCGGGCTGAAGAACCGGCACGAGATCGGCATCGACATCATCGCGTGGGAGTCCGACTACCCGCACACGGACACGACCTGGCCCGAGTCGCCGGAGATCCTCTGGAGCGAGCTGGTCGACGCGGCGGTGACCGAGGAGGAGACCCACAAGATCACCTGGCAGAACGCCTGCCGGTTCTTCGGTTTCGACCCCTTCACCGCGATTCCGCGCGAAGAGGCCACGGTCGGCGCGCTGCGGGCGCGGGCGCATAACGCGCACGTCGACACCACCCGGATGTCCAAGAACGAATGGCGGCGGCGCAACGAGGCGGCCGGGATCGGAGTGCTCGTCCCATGAGCGCGACTGGCGGCGGCGAGGGACAGCTCGCCGGCAAGGTGGTGGCGGTAACCGGCGCGACCAGCGGGTCCGGCCTGGCGATCGCCAGGCGGTTCGCGGCCGAGGGCGCCTCCGTCGTCCTGTTGGCACGGGGGGCGGACCGGCTGAAGGCGCTGGAGGAGGAGTTAGGGCCGCGCGCCGTCGGCGTGACGACCGATGTTGGCGACCCGGACAGCGTGCGCGCCGCGTTCGAGGCCATCGAGGCGCAGTTCGGGAAGCTCGACGTCCTCATCAACAACGCCGGCCTGCACCGCCCGTGCCCGTTCGAGGCGCTCACCGACGACGACATCGGCCGGGTGGCGCGCACCAACCTGCTGGGCCCGGTCTACACGTGCCGGGCGGCGATTCCCCTGCTGCGGGCCGCGGGCGGCGGCGACATCATCAACACCTCGTCCGAGGTGACCCTCGAAGTGTTCCCGTACGAGTCCATCTACAAGGCGACCAAAGCGGGTCTGGAGGCGCTCGGCCAGGCCCTGGGCCTGGAGTTCGAGAAGGAGGAGATCCGGGTCACGACCCTCATCCAGGGCGTGGCGCTCGGCGAGGGCGGCGGTTCGACCGACTGGGAGGACAGCGGGGAGCACACCCATCTGGTGTGGCCGCGTCTCCAGGCGGAGGGAACGGTCAACCGGGTGATCGGAAAGCACGGCGGAATGACCGTCGAAAGCGTGGCCGACGTCCACGTCTTCATCGCCACCCGACCTCGTGGCCAGAAGCTCGACGTCGTCCGCGCCCGCAGCTACTAGTGATCCCAGAGGAAATGGCCGACGGGCATGCGAAAGAAGATCGTTTTAGCATGCCCTTTGGCTCTTAGGGCGATTGGTGCCGGAGATTCTTTAGTGGCCGAGTTCTATGACGCCCTGCCGGTGGACTTCATCGAGCCGGGCGAGACGACGACTGTCGACGTGGATGGCTTCCCGGTGGCGGTCGCCAACGTGGACGGCGAGTTCTACGCCTTCCAGAACCTTTGCCCCCACCAGGGCAGCAAGCTGGGTGGGCGCGCACTGGACGAGGGCTGTTTCATCATCTGCCCCACACACGCCAGCAGGTATGACGTGCGTTCTGGCGCCTGTGTCCGGCCCTCGTCCTCAGACGGATTCAACCAGGATCTGATGGTCTTCCCCACCCGTGTTCAGGACGACGTCGTCCAGATCCAGATCTGACGCAAGAAGACAAGAAGATGAGTGGAACCGCCGGCCGGGCGTCAGAGCGAGAGGGTGCTGTCCGGATGCAGCCCCGCGAGCACGATGGCCGTCCGGCGGTGCAGGGCAAGATTGAGTCGACCGGTCCGGCCCTGGGCCCATTCCAGAATGGAGTCCAGCACCAGGGCCTCCAGGATCTGCGCCATCTCGGCCGGCTCGACCTGGTCGGTCACCTCGCCTTCCTTCTGCGCTCGCGCGAACAGCGTCTCGAAGGCCTCGGCGAAGGCCGGGTCAGGGGGAGGTATCTCGCTGTCGGGCCGGCGAGGGCGTCGGAACTCGGCGAGAGCGCGGATGACGGCCGCCGGGTCGGCGGCCTTGATGTTGCGTGCCAGCGCGTTCATGAGGGAACGCAGCGACTCCTCGAGACCCCGATTCGCCTTGATGCAGCGGGCCGCCTCCTCGCTGAGGACGGAGGCGGTCTCGTAGCCCATTTCGAGAAGAATTTCCTCCTTATGGGCGAAGTGGAAGTAGAAGGTCCCCTTCGTGACTCCGGCGGCTTGGGCAATCTCCTCGGCCGTCGTTTCTTCGATCCCGGTCTCGAAGCCTCGCTCGGACCACAGGCGCAGTGCGGCACGCACCAAGCGGCGTCGAGTTTCGCGGGAGCGCGCCTGCATAAGGCGGGCCCGCCGCGGTGTGGGTGGGGTAGTCATTGACCAAATATACCGGCGTGGTCACCCGCCGCGTCACGCGACCCGGCCGAAAAGAGCGGGCGCGTGGCCGGCCTCAGCCCCTTGGTGGCGGCACGCCCCGGGAGGACGGCGCCCCACCGAGCGTCCCGGCGCGGCTGGCGGCGCCCATGTCGGGCCCCGGTTGTCGCCCTGGTGGAGCCGGTCGCGGTGAAGTGCGTCACGGCCGGCGCGGGGCAATCGTATGAGCGATTCGTGTGACGTCGTCGTGACGCGCACCCTGGCGTGGGGAGTTGTCCGTGGCTGATCGGGTCCCGTTGGTGGACTATCTGGTTCTCTCCGACGATCCCCATCTTGTCGCCCACGAGTGCGAACGGTGCGGGGCGCGATTCTTCGACCGACGCAACGCGTGCGCCTCGTGCGGGGCCATCGGTTTCCACCAGGTCGACATCCCGAGAAAGGGAACGCTGCTCACCTACACGATCGTGTCGACCGCCGGGCCGGGAATTCAGGTGCCGTTCGTCGCCGCCGTCGTCGACTGCGGCGGCACGATCGTGCGCGGAAACATCGTGAATGTCCAGCCCGATCCAGGGCAGGTGCGGACGGGTATGGAGGTGCGGCTGACCACCGTCTCCGTGGGCACGGACGGCGTGGGCGTCGAGGCCGTCGGTTACGGGTTCGAGCCCGCTTAGGCGGGCTCGCCAAGACGAAAGGAATGTCCGCCGTGACCCAGGACGTCTGGATCCTCGGGATCTCGATGACGAAGTTCGGCAAGCACCGGGACAAGGACACGGTCGACCTGGCCTCCGAGGCCGCGCTCGCCGCGTTCGGCGACGCCGGGGTCGGGATCACCGACATCGACGTKCTCGCCGCCGGCAGCCTGATGGCGGGGACCTCCGCCTTTGGCCAACAGCTGCAGAAGCAGATCGGTCAGACGGGAATCCCGGTCTACAACGTCGCCAACGCCTGCGCGACGGGCGCGACCGCGCTGCGTACCGTGATCATGGCGATCAAGGCGGGGGAGGCCGACCTCGGCCTGGCCGTCGGGGTCGAGAAGCTCTCCGGCGCCGGGCTGTTGGGCCCCGTCAACCGTCGGAAGGAAAGCGACACCTGGGTGCCGGACGGCCGTTTCGGCGCGCTCACCTCGCTGGACGGCAGGGTCGGCACCGACTCGATGCCGGGGGTGTTCRCCCAGATCGGCCTGGAGTACGGGCACCGGTATGGGGGAGCCAACTTCGAGCTGTTCGCCAGGATCTCCGAGAAGAACCACGCGCATTCGACGCTGAACCCCCTGGCGGCCTATTCGAAGCGGTTCACCCTCGAAGAGATCATGAATGATGTCATGATCGCCTACCCGAACACCCGGCCGATGTGCTCGGCGAACTGCGACGGCGCCGCGGCGGCGGTCGTGGTCAGCGACAGCAAACTGCGGACGCTGTCCCTCGAGCAGCGCCGGCGCGCCGTGAAGATCAGCGCGTCGGTGCTCACCAGCGACCCCTGGCGCGAGGGCTGCCAGGTGCTGCCGGACGTCAACACGCTGACCCGGCAGGCGGCGACCCGGGCCTACGAGCAGGCCGGCATCGGCCCGGAGGACCTCGACCTCGTCGAGCTGCACGACTGCTTCGCCACGGCCGAGCTGGTGCACTACGACAACCTGATGCTGTGCCCAGAGGGCGGCGCGGTCGACTTCTTCAACTCGGGCGCGACCTGGCGTGACGGCAAGACGCCGGTGAACGTCAGCGGCGGGCTGGAGTCCAAGGGGCACCCGATCGCGGCGACCGGCATCGCGAACGTCTGGGAGATCTGCCACCACCTGCGCGGCGAGGCCGGGGACCGCCAGATCGAGGGGGCCAGGGTCGGCCTCGCCCACGTCATAGGACTCGGCAGCGCCTGCGGCGTGCACGTCCTGGAAAAGGCGGCTGCCTAAGGAATCGCACGGAATTCCCACCAGCAAGAAGGCGCCCGGCACTGAACCTTGCCGGGCGCCCTTTCCCATATCAGCAGAGAGTTGAAAACGTGTTAGTGCACTTACGTCGACGTGGCTGGGCGGCGGTCGCCGCGGCCGGCGTCGTGATTCCCCTCGCTGTGGCCGGTTGCTCGAAGTCCGACCAGGCGACCGGCAACGCGGCCTGCGGCAGCCCAGGGGTGACCCCGACCGAGGTGAAGGTCGGGTTGGTCTATCCCGACAGCGGCGCCATCGCTGTCGGGTTTCGTTTTGCCCGCAGCGGCGTGCAGGCCCGGGTCGCCCTCGCGAACGCGTCGGGCGGCGTCAACGGACGCAAGATCGTCCTCGATTGGCGCGACGACCAGGGGAGCACGAACGGGTTCACCCTCGCCGCCCAGGACCTGCTGACGCACGCCGGGGTCTTCGGACTTCTCGCCGAGAGCATCGTCGTCTCCGGCTCGGCGGACCAGCTGGACAAGGACGGCATACCGATCGCTGGCCTGCCCGGCGAGGAGGCGTGGACGCAGCACCGGAACATGTTCACGTTCGGCTCGCTGCAGTCGGCCGGTTCCGCCATCACCACGTTTGGGCTCTACGCGCGGCGCTTCGGCGCGACGAAGGTGGCTCTGGTCTACAACGACACGATGTCACAGTCGGCGCAGGGACTGGTCAAGCTGTTCACGGAGAGCCTGCGGTCCCAGGGCATCGCGGTGGCGGATTCGATCGTCTACACGGCCGGGGTCACCAGCCCTGCCAAGGTTGTCACCCAGGTCGAGGCGAGCAACGCGGACGCTCTCGTCAGCATTCTGTCGGCCGACGACTTCCTCCCCGTCTACACCGCGGCCAAGCAGGCTGGGCTGACGTTCAAGGTCACGCTCACCACCTCCGGCTACGACTCACAGCTCCTCGCCACGCAGGGCGCCAATATGGCTGGGATGTCGGTCCTGACGCCGCACATTCCCTTCAGCGCGGACTCACCCGCGCTGCGCACCTACCGGCAGGCGATGAGCGACTACGCGCCGGAGCTGGGCCAGACTGACAACGAGGTCGCGCTCGCCGCCTACATCACGACGGACGAGTTCCTCCACGGCCTGGAGCTCGCCGGAGCCTGCCCGACCCGCGACGCCTTCATCGACAACCTGCGGGCGGAAAAGAACTACAACGCGGGCGGCCTGATCCCCACCACCGATCTCAGCCGCTTCGGCGAGGCCAACCTCTGTTACAGCTTCGTCCGGGTCAACCAGGCCGGGACCGCCTTCGACGTCGTGCCCAGCTCCGACGGGCCCGACCCCAACCAGTGGTGCGGCACCCGGCTCGGTACCGGCTAGCTCGGCGGCCTTTCATCGGGTGGCCCGCACCAGGTTGCCCGCACGGGGCTCGATGGTCAGGATCCGGCGGGCCGCCGCGAAACTCGCGGCGCGCCCGCCGGGCTGGCCGCGCCGCCCCAACAGGTCCGAGCCCGAACAGGTCCGGTACAAGCCCGATCCAGATCGGGGCAGTGCCGGCCGGCCTAGATCTTGATGGTCGAGTTCTTCGAGGGGAAGGGCGCGACATCACGCAGGGAGAGGACTCCCGGCGCGGCGGCGCACACCTGGGGGATGGCGTTGACGACGCTCATCGCCGAGGCGACGGCGATCGGGTCACCGACGAAGCCGGCAGGGGCGGACACGGTCATGTCCAGGCGGATGCAGGGCTCGCCCGTCACCTCGGCCCGGTAGCCGTCGCCCTTGAACTCGAACTCCGGGAAGTCCTGCTCGCGGAGTCTCTCCACATGCCCGACGATGACCCGAGCCTCCCCGCCAACCATGCCCTTGACCCGGTACTGGAGACCGGAGATGGTGCCGGCGGGGATGTGGCCCGACGCGACATCGAAGGCCTCGTCGGCGTAGATGACGCTGCTCTCCTCAACGATGTCCTCGATTTCCACGCCGATGGCGTCCGCCAACATGTGTAGCGTCGTCGCGTGATAACCCGTGGTAACGCCTGGTTGCAGGATGGGCGTGTGCGCGGTGTCGTGCTGGCCGAAACCGAAGAACCTCGTGATGCCCTCGCCCTCCCAGTAGGCGTTGTTCATGAACTGGAGCATCTCGACGCTCTTGACCTCGCGGGCCAGGCCGAGCGCGGACAGGGCGAGCGCCGCGGTTCCGTAGCCGGGATCCATGCCGACGGTGAGGAAGGACGACCCGCCGTCGAGGCAGGCCTGCTCGAGGTCCTTGAAGAGCTTGTCGTCCTGCGCGCGGGGATAGACCAGCGTGGGCCACCACAGGTTCACCACGTTCTTGCCGGACCGGAGAATCCGCAGCAGGTCCCCGAACGTCTCCATCGGGTTGTCGATCCAGTTGCGCCCAACCGTGAAGCAGACACAGTCCGCGGGCGTGGCGAGCACCGCGTCCTTGTCGCTGGTCACCTGCACGCCGAGTGGGTCTAACCCGTAGAGCTCGCCGAGGTCCCGGCCGTCCTTGTCCGCGGAGCGGGCCCAGGCCCCCACCACCTCCAGGTCGGGATGGCCCAGCACGCCGATCACCGCCTCCTTGGTGACCACACCGGTTGCCCAGTGGATGACTCGATACGCCACGATCGCCTCCGCAGGTCAGCTCGGTTTTTTGAACCGAGTACAACATAACTACCTCGCGGACATCGTGCACCCAATCCGGCCAGGGCCGCGCAGACCGCGCAGACCGGGGACGGTCGGCTGGACATGCTGTGCGCCAGCCGATCCGCGACCGTCGCGTCCCGCCCAGGTCCGAACATGGCGAAGCCGCCGGTCCCGGTGGGAGCGGCGGCTTCGGCGGAGTCTGGCTGGGTCAGCTCGGCGCGAGTTCGGCCGCGAGTTCGATGAGGTCGGCGGCGCGGACCTTGCCCACCTCGGTGCGGGGGAGCTCGTCGAGCTGGACGAAGCGGGCCGGCACCTTGTACGGGAGGAGCTTCTCCCGCGCCGCCGCGGCGAGGGCCGCCGGGTCGAAGTCGGCGCCCAAGTGGGTGACGACGAAGGCCCAGGGGACCTCGCCGAGCCGGTCGTCCGGTATGCCGACGACGGCGCAGTCGGCGACCGTGGGGGAGAGGCGGAGGACCTCCTCGACCTCGCCGGGGAAGACCTTCAGCCCGCCGCGGTTGATCATGTCGGAGACGCGGCCCTCGATCCAGAGGAAGCCGTCCTCGTCGATCCGGGCGATGTCGCCGGTGCGGAACCAGCCGTCCGGGGTGAGCCGGTCGCCGAGCGCCTTGCCGTCGGCGTATCCAGCGGACACCGCCGGCGTGCGGACGTAGAGCTCGCCCTGCCCGCCCGGCTCGACCTCGCCCCCGTCCGGGCCGACGATGCGCGGCGTCACCCCCGCGTGCGGCCGGCCGATCGAGCCGAGCTTGGACTCGCCGAACGCCCGCGCGTCCGCCGCGTTCCAGCCGACGATCTCGCCACCGATCTCCGTCTGGCCATAGCAGTTGAGCACCGTGACGCCGAACTTGTCCTTGAACAGCCGGGCGCGCAGCGGCGAGAGCGGCGCGGTGATGCCGCGGACGTAACGCAGCGGCGCGAGCGAGATGACCGACGGGTCGTCCGTCAGCATGTTCATCGCCGCCGGCGGCAGCACCGTCGAGCGGATCTGGTGCTTCGCGACGGCCCTGGTGAACGCCTTCGTCGTGAACGTCGGCATGATGACCGCCGGCGCGCCGACGCGGAACGCGAACAGCACGTTGTAGATGCCGGCCGACAGCGCCATCGACGTCGGGATGAGGTTCGGCATCGGTGCCTTGCGCTGGGCCAGCCTGTCCTTCGCCGCGTCGCCGACGAGCTTGGCCAGCACCGGCTCCAGGAGCGCCAGGTAGCCCGAGTGTCGCAGCAGCACCGGCTTGGGCCGGCCGGTCGTGCCGGATGTGAACTGCACCAGCGCGATGTCGGCGTCGTGTGCGGGCACGTCCGCGGGCGTGCGCCGGCCCGGCACCGCCTCGGCCCAGGCCAGCTCGCCGCCGTTCGTACCCGCGTGGACGACGATCGGCAGGGCGCCGCCGGTGACCCGGTCCGCCCAGTCGGGCATCGTGACGATCGCCGCCGGGCGGACCGCCTCGACCAGGTAGGCGATCTCCGCGTCCGACGTGCGCGGGTTGAGCGGCACGTACACGGCCTCGGCGGTCCACACGCCGAACATCGCGGCGACGACCTCGGCCCCGCCAGGCAGCATCACCGCGACCGGATGGCCCGGGCGCACCCCGGCCGTCCGCAGCACCGTGGCCAGTGCCTCGGCGCCGCGGCGCAGCGCCGCCCGGGTCGTCTCCTCGTCCTCGACGAAGACCGCGGGCGTCGCCTCGTCGCCCTCGCGCGATTCCAGCAGGTCGACGAGCCTCATGCCGACCCCTCCGACCCCTCCGACCCCTCCGACCCCTCCGACCTCGACGACCCCTCCGACCTCGACGATCCCTCCGACCTCGACGACCGCTCCGGGCTCGACGGGCTCGCCGGCTGGGCCGGGGCCGCGGGCCGCTCGTCGGCCCGCTTCGCGGCCGCGAGGGCGGTGGCCGGCTTCGGCTCCTGCTCCAGGTCGGCCCACTTGGCGGGACGCTTCTCGACGAACGCCGCCGGGCCCTCGACCTGGTCGGCGTGGCCCCAGACGGAGACGAGGTGCGTGGCGCCGGCCTTGCACGCGGCCGTCAGCCCGTCCTCCAGCGCCCCCCACAGCGCCCGCTTGGTCGCGCGCATCGCCACCGGCGAGTTGCGGGCGACCAGCTCGGCGATCTCGGCGGCCCGTTCGCGCAGCCGTACCGGCGGGTCGACGACCTCGCTCACCATGCCCAGCTCGTAGGCGCGGGCCGCCGGCATCCGCTCGTGCGCGCCGACCAGCGCCATCCTCATCACCGGCTCGAACGGCATCTTGCGCAGCAGCGCCATCAGCTCGAACGAGACCACCTGGCCGACGGAGACGTGCGGGTCGAAGAACTTCGCGTCCGCGGCGGCGATGACGATGTCCGCGTCGGCGACGAAGTGGAACCCGCCGCCGCCGCACAGCCCGTTGACCGCCGCGATGACCGGCTTCTCGACCTTCTGGTGCCAGGCCGTGAAATGCAGGTCGAAGACCTCGGCCTCCGCCCGGTAGCGCTCCATGCCGAGGCCGTCGGTGGCGATCTCGGCCACGTCGACGCCGGTCTGGAACGCCCGGCCCTCGCCGGTGTGCACGATGACCCGGATCTCCGGGTCGCCGTCGAGCTCCAGCCAGGCCTTGGCCAGCTCGTCGCGCATCCGGTTGTTCATCGCGTTCAACTGCTTCGGCCGGTTGAAGATGAGCCAGCCGACGTGGCCGCGGCGCGCGACGACGAGCGTCTCGTAGCCGGGGTACACGTGGTCGAAGTCGGCCGCGGTCGCGGGCGTCCCCGGCGCCCCCGACGCCGCCCTGGTCGCCGACGAGTCCGTCACGCTCATCCTCCTAGGCCGTTTCTTCGGGATCTGGAATGGGAACGGGCCGCAGCCCCGCTGTAGACACAGAGAGTGTTCGGACATGTACGGCTGTGCGGGCCGCTGAGGCGCCAGCCGGCCGCGGGAGGGGTGAGGGGTGGGCCGCCGGCGAACTCCGCTCCGGCCCAACCCTGCCGCCGAGGCCGAAGCGTGTCGGATGGGCGAGCCCATGGGCTTGCCCATCCGACACAAACCTCAGGCCGTCCGTTGGACTGTGTCGGATGGGGAAGCCCATAGACGGGCTCATCTGACACGCTCCGCTGTTGGCTGCCGCGAGGCGAGCACCTTCTCGTGCTCCGCCTCCCGGTCGAGCGGTGCCCACCGCGCCGGGCGCTTCTCGACGAACGCCGCCGGGCCCTCGACCTGGTCGGGATGGCCCCACAGGCCGACAAGGTCGGCGGCCGCGGCCTGGCAGGCGGCCGTCAGGCCGTCCTCGAGCGCGCGGTAGAGGGCGCGCTTGGTCGCGGCCATCGCCGCCGGCGAGTTGCGGGCGATCTTCGCGGCCAGGTCCGCGGCCCGCTCGCGCAGCTCGGCCGGATCCTCGACCACCTCGCTGACCATGCCGAGCTGGTAGGCCCGGGCGGCGCCGAGCTTCTCGTGCCGGCCGGCGAGCACCAGCCGCATGATCGTCTCGGCAGCGAGCTTACGGGTCAGCGCGATGCCCTCGAACGCGGTCACCTGCCCGACCGACACGTGCGAGTCGATGAACGCGACGTCGGACGCGGCGATGACGACGTCCGCGTCCGCGACGAAGTGCAGGCCGCCGCCGACGACCCGGCCCTGGATCGCGGCGATCACCGGCTTGACGACCCCGCAGTGCCAGCCGGTGATCCGCAGCTCGGACCGCTTGGTCCGCCGGGACTGCTCGCGCAGCGCGCCCGGGTCGCGGCTGAGCTGGACGACGTCCAGGCCGGTGCAGAAGTCGCGGCCGGCGCCGACGTTGACGATGACGCGCACCGCCGGGTCGGCGTCGAGCTCGGCCCAGGCACGCGGCAGCTCGTCGAACATGACGCCGTCCATGGCGTTGCCGGCCTTCGGCCGGTTCAGTTCGAGCCAGCCGACGGGCCCGTCCCGACTGACCCGAAGGGTCTGGTACTCCTCGGACATCTGCTCCGACTCCGACTAGGTAGAGACCTTGCGAGGGCGACCCCGCGAGGGCGCGGTCAGCTGCGGGGGACGTCCTTCCAGGCCTTGCCGCGGTGCGGGTCGGGCTCGCGGGGCAGGCCCAGCACGCGCTCGGCGAGGATGTTCTTGTTGACCTCGGACGTCCCGCCCTCGATCGTGTTGGCCCGGCTGCGCAGCATGCCCTTCACCTCGTGGGGGAGGGACTCGGCGTAGACCTCGGCCGGCTCGAGCGGGGCGCCGTCCGCCCCGGCGTGTTCGGTACCGGGGATGAAGTCCGACTCCCACGCGGCGCCGTACGCGCCGAGCAGGTCGGCGGCCAGCGCCTGGGTGCGCTGGTTGAGGTCACCCTGGTGGACCTTGCCGATCGAGCTCTCCGGCCCCGGCGCGAGCCCGGCGGCGAGCCGGGCGCGGATGCGCTCGTTGTTCCAGGCCCGGATCCGCTCCTCGCTGTAGAGGTGCGCGATCTCCTGGCGGACGGTCGGCTCGTCCCAGCCGCCTGGCCGGCCCGCGGCGCTGACCTCCTTGGCGAGCTTCACCAGGTGCAGCGCGCCCGAGCCGCCGATCCGGTCGACGCCACCTGAGCCGGAGCCGGAGACCATCTGCCGCTCGCCGGACAGGGTGGAGTTGCCGACCCGCCAGCCGTCGCCGACCGCGCCGAGCCGCTGGCTGTCCGGGACGACCGCGTCGTCGAGGAAGACCTCGCAGAAGTCGACCTCGCCGGTGACATGCCGCAGCGAGCGCACCTCGACGCCCGGCTGGTGCATGTCGATGAGGAAGTAGGTGATGCCGCCCCGCTTCGGCACGTCCGGGTCGGTACGGGCGAGCAGCACGCCGTAGTCGGCGAGGAAGCCCCACGTCGTCCAGACCTTCTGGCCGGTGACGATCCAGTTGTCACCCTCGCGGACGGCGCGGGTGGCCAGCGACGCGAGGTCGGAGCCGGCGCCGGGCTCGGAGAACAGCTGGCACCACACCTCCTCGTTGCGCACGATCGGCGGCAGGAAGCGGCGCTTCTGCTCCTCGGTGCCGTGCGCGAACAGCGCGGTGGCGGCGTTGGCCAGGCCCAGCGGGTTGAGCCGGCCCAGGTTGTACGGGCGCAGCTCCTCGTCGGCGGCCCTGGCGGCGCCCGACGACAGGCCGAGGCCGCCGTACTCGGGCGCCCAGCGGGCCGCGACCAGGCCGGAGACGCCGAACACCGGGTACCAGCGCTCGTAGTCCGCCCGGCTGCGCACCTTCCGGATCGCCGCCCGCCCGCCGGCCGCGGCGGCCTCGCGCCAGGTCACCGGCACGTTCGCCTCGACCCATTCCCGCACCTTGGCGCGGGCCTCCTCCGGCGTCGCGTCCGCGGCGAGCAGCAGCCGCCCGTTCGGCCCGACCGGCCCCTTCGCGTCCGCCGCGCCCTTGGGCAGCACCGCGTCCGGGGTGCCGGCCGCGTCCGGCGTCGTCACCGACATCCCGTCACCGCCCCTTGAAGTTGGCAGAGCGCTTCGCCGCGAAGGCCGCCAGGCCCTCGCGGAAGTCCTCGCTGCGCGACGACAGCTCCATCCCGAAGGCCTCGTTGCGCAGGTGGTCGTCCAGATTGGCCGAGGCGCCGACGTGCATCAGCCACTTGGTCAGGCCGAGCCCCACCGTCGGTCCGGCCGCGAGCCGGGCGACGACGTCGCCCGCGGTCGCGTCGAGCTCCTCGGCCGCGGCGACGGCGTGGATCAGGCCCCAGTCGACGGCGGTGGCCGCGTCGACCCGCTCGCCAAGCAGCAGCATCCGCCGTGCGCGCACCTCGCCGACCCGGCGCGGTAGCAACCAGGTCAGGCCGCTGTCCGGGGTGAAGGCGCGCTCGGAGAACGGCGCCCAGAACCGGGTGTCCGCGGCGGCGACAGTCACGTCGGCGGCGACGGCCAGCGCCAGGCCGATCCCGGTCGTCCAGCCCTGCACCGCGCACACCACCGGGGTCTGCACCGTGCAGATCAGCGGGATCAGCCGGTGCGCCTGGAACGGCAGCCGGCGTTGGATCGAGCCCGCCCGGGGCCTGGGGCCGCCGGCGCTGTTGCGGGCGACGATGTCCGCACCGCCGCAGAAGTTCTCGCCGTTGCCGCGCAGCAGGATGACCCGGACGGCCTCGTCGGTGCCGGCCTGGGCGATCGTGTCGATGAGTCCGTACATCATCGCGTCGTTGATCGCGTTGCGCTTCGTCGGCCGGTCCAGCGTCAGCCGCAGCACCGGCCCGTCGAGGACGACGTCCAGCCCTGGCGCGCTCGCGTACCCGGGGCTGTCGGCGGCGTCCTCGCTCACGACGGCGCTCACAGGTCCTTGAACCGTTCGGCGATCGCGTCGAGGGTGTTCTGGAGGTTGCCGGTGCCGCCGGGCGGGTCGGGTAGGCGGATGGCGCCGTGCTCGCGGCTGGGCAGCAGGATCGTTGCCGTTCCGGGCGTGGTGAGCTCGTCGCGCTGGTTGGTCGCCGTCAACTCGAGGTCGACGGCGGGCCGGCCGCCCTCGGCCAGGTACTTCCTCACGACCGTGCCGCGCAGCCACTGCGTGTCGCCGACGTAGTTGAACTTGCGGAACTCGCAGGAGAGCTTCCACAGCCAGGCGTCGTCGCCCATCCAGTCGGTGCACAGGTGGATGAGCCAGGTCTCGCGCATCCGGCCGTAGTCGTAGGTCGTCGGGTTGCCGGCGCGGCGGGCGAGCTCCGGGTCCCAGTGCACCCGCTGCTGCACGTCCGGGATGTTCAGGTCGTCGCGGTAGTAGAAGCCCGGGATACGCCGGCGGTTCGCCAGCGCGAGGCGCAGCGGGGCGACACCGTAGAGGCCCATGCCCATGCCGACGTGCCAGCAGACCATGTCGGTGACCCGCAGCGGCCCCTTCACCATCGGCCCGATCGTGTCGCCGATCTGGACGTCCTCCCAGTGGCGCGGGTCGCCGCCGCGGCGGGCGGTGGCCTCGGCGTCGTAGGCCGCCTCGATCTCGGCGATCTGCTCGTCGGTGTACCGCTGAGGCTCGATCTTCGCGTACTTGCCGCGCTCGCGGGCCTTGCGGCGCTCGGTGCGGACCATGTTGCGGTACTGCCCGGACAGCGGCGTGCCGGTCTCGTCCATGAAGACCTGGCCGCCCCACTCGTGGACCGCGCGGCCGGCGAACTCGCTCACCTTGTCGTGCACCCCGACGAGGGCGTTGCGGCGGAACACCCGCAGCCCCGGCCGCAGCGGCGCCCACCACTCCCGGGACGCCCCCGAGTAGAAGGCGTGCACCCCGCGCAGCGGGTCGCCCTTCATCACGTCCCGGAGGTGGCCCGGAATGCTGGTGACCTCGTCCTCGCCGATGAGGGTGTCGCCGCCGACGAGCGGGGGTGGGGCGATCGGCCCGCCCCAGCTCGACGCGGTCGCGTAGTCCTCGTCGCACCACAGCGGGTTGTCGTCGCCGTAGCAGCGGGCCACGTTGCGGAACGCGTCGACGTTCGGGCGCCGGTACTGCGGCGGGGCGGTGTGCGGCTCGGCGATGCCGATCCGGGCCCGCAGCCGTGCGATCCCCTCGTCGGTGATCGTCCCGCCGGGCCGGGGCTCCCGGGCCTTGGTCTTGCCATCCGCTGTGGCGGGGTTCGCGTCCTCGGCTTTGGTCGCGGTGGCGTCGCTGGCATTCGTGACCACGGATGGGCCGCCTTTCGGGGTCTTACGGCCGACTACCTGACGGTGGATGCGGTAACCCCGCTCGTAATGGTCAGGACCGAGCAACCGAGCTGGCGCGGAGGCGCACCTCCGCGGAGGCCCGGCCCCGAGCGAAGCGACGGGGTCGGGCCTCCGCGGAGGTCGCCGGAGCGAACCAATGTCACAGCCCCAGGAGCCTGGCCGCGTTGCCACAGGCGATCTTGTCGATGTCCGCCTGGGGCAGGTGGCCGAACTGCTGGGCGGCGGCCTTCTTCGACTGCGGCCAGGTGCCGTCCTGGTGCGGGTAGTCGGTCTCGAAGACGACGTTGTCGATGCCGATCCGGTCGAGCAGGTCGACGCCCACCGGGTCCTTGAAGAAGCAGCTGTAGACCTGGCGACGGTAGTAGGTCGACGGCGGCTCGGGGCAGTGCAGCTGGCCGTGCGCCCAGCCGCGGTGGGTCAGCCACACGTCGTCGGCCCGGTCGAGCACGTACGGGATCCAGCCGATCTGGGCCTCGGCGTACATCAGCTTGAGGTCGGGGAAGCGGTGCGGCACGCCGGAGAAGAGGAAGTCGACGAGGCTGCCGGCGCTGTTGCTGAACAGGACCGTCGCCTGCACGGCCTCGGGGGCGTCAGGCGCGGTCTGCATGACCTTGGTGCCCGACCCGATGTGCATCGCGACGACGGTGCCGGTCTCCGCGCAGGCGGCGAAGAACGGGTCCCAGTACCCCGAGTGCAGGCTCGGCAGGTCCAGGTAGGACGGAAGTTCAGTGAACGCGACGGCCCGCACGCCGCGGGCGGCGTTGCGGCGCACCTCGGCGGCGGCCAGGTTCACGTCCCACAGCGGCACGATGCACAGCGGGAGCAGCCGCCCGCCCGACGTGCCGCACCACTGTTCGACCATCCAGTCGTTGTACGCCTCGACGCAGAGCTTCGACAGCTCCTTGTCCTTGCCCCACAGGAAGATCTGTCCGCAGAACCGCGGGTAGTTCGGGAAGGCCAGCTGGGCGGCCACCCCGTTGATGTCCATGTCGGCGATCCGGTCGGCCACCTTCCAGCAGCCGGGGCGCATGTCGTCGAACGTGATGCCGTCCATCGTCACCTCGTCGGCGGGGACACCGGCCGCGGCGATGTAGCGCTTGAGGCTCGTCATCCGGCCCTCGTAGCTCCACCAGGCCACGTCCGGACCGTCGGTGCCGGGAGCCTCGATGTAGCTGGAGCCGACGAGCTTCACCTCGCCGGCCGGGGCCATCACGATGCGCGGACCCTGCTCGCGGTACTTCGCAGGCAGCCGGGAAATCCACACGTCCGGCGCTTCGACGACGTGCGCGTCCATGTCGATGAGGTCCGGGATCTTCGCCAGGACCGACGCGTCGACGTCGGGCCCGCCCACCACCTGCGGGAGCTGCTCTGTCGTCAGGTCTGTCATGGCCGTATGCACCACCGATCCGGCTGAGTACTGCTCGTCACTGCTCGTCCGACCGCGCTCGTCCGACCGGCGCGCCGCTGTGTGCGCCCAGGCGGCGTCCGCGGTCACCGAGCTCGCCGCCGTCCCGCCGATGCCGGCGGATCGCGGTTGTCGCTGGTGTCGCRGCGGTCCGCTGCGCTAGCATAATGTATACGATCTGCCCGGCCAACCGTTCGCGACGCCGCCGACAAAACCGGCGTCGCGGGTGGGGGCGGCGCCGGAGGGGGAATAGCCCCCGCCCACTCCGGCGTGGGCGCTTGTGCGGGCGAAGGGCACGCGGCGGTGGTGAAGCCGCGCGCCCGGAGCCCGTTCCAGGGCCGGGGCGAGGCCGGGTCTGCCGGCGAGACGAGGTGGAGCATGCGGCTGCGGGACTCCGAGTCCGACGCGAGGTTCCGCAAGGAGGTGCGCGCCTGGCTCGCCGAGAACCTGCCGGTCCTCGGCCCGCCACCCGCCTACGGTGACTGGACGGCGAAGAAGGCCTACGACCAGCGCTGGCAGCGGATGCTCTTCGACGCCGGCTACGCCGGCATCGACTGGCCGGCCGCCTACGGCGGCCGCGGCGTGACCGCGTCCGAACAGCTGATCTTCCTCGCCGAGTCGGCGGCGGCCGGCGCCCCCGACCTCGGGGTGCACTTCGTCGGCCAGCTGCACGCCGGCCCGACGCTGATCGCCGAGGCGACCGACGAGCAGCGGGCGTTCCACCTGCCGCGGATCCTGCGCGGCGAGTCGATCTGGTGCCAGGGGTTCTCCGAGCCAGGCGCCGGCAGCGATCTGGCGAGCCTGCGCACCAGGGCCGTGCGCGACGGCGACCACTACGTCGTCACCGGCAGCAAGATCTGGACGTCCTACGGCTTCGCCGCCGACTACTGCGAGCTGTTGGTCCGCACCGACCCGGACGCCGGCAAGCACCGCGGCATCAGCTGGCTGATCATGCCGATGGACCTTCCCGGCATCGACGTCCGCCCGCTGCGCACCATCCAGGGCGAGAGCGAGTTCGCCGAGATGTTCCTCGACGAGGTTCGCATCCCGGTGGAGAACCTCGTCGGGCGGGAGAACGACGGCTGGCGGGTCGCGATGGTGACCTTCAGCTTCGAGCGCGGGACGTCGCTGGTGCGCGAGCTGCTCACCGCGATGACGATGGTCGAGGAACTGGCGACGCTCGCGAAGACGCTCGGCCACGGCCCGGGACGCACGGCCTGGGACGACGACGCGATCCGCCGGGAGATCGGCCAGGTCGCCGCCGAGCTCGACGCCATGTGGGCGCTGACCCGGCGCAACGTCACCCGCGCGGCCGGCGGCGGCGGCGTTCCGCCCGCGGGCGGGTCGGCCTTCAAACTGACCTACTCCGAGGCGATCCACCACTTCGGCGAGGTCGCGATGAAGGTGCTGGAGCGCTACGCGATCAGCCTCGACGCGCTGCCGCTGGGCGACGGCACGGACCTGCCCGTCGGGCGCCACATCATCGAGCACCTGCACGCCTTCGCGATCAGCATCGGCGCCGGCACCTCGCAGATCCAGAAGAACATCATCGCCGAGMGCGTCCTCGGCCTGCCCAGGGAGCGGTGAGCGGTGCACTTCGATCTCGACGAGGACGGCCTTGCCCTGCAGGCGACCGTCCGCGACCTGTGCGGCGAGCGGCTCCCGCTGGATGCGACCCGGAACTGGACGGACGCGGCGAGCTTCGACCGCGCCGCGTGGCGGGCGCTCGCCGAGCTCGGCGCGTTCACGATGACCCAGCCGGAGGAGCGCGGCGGGCTGGAGCTCGGGGTGGCCGATGCTGGCCTGGTCTTCCAGGTGCTCGGGGCCGAGCTGGTCCCCGGGCCGCTGGTCGCGGCCGCCCTCGTCGCGGACCTCGACGAGCGGGTCGGCGCGGGCGAGGCGTTCGCCACCGTCGTCACCCGCCCGCCGGCGGGCTCGGGGCCGGCCCGCGCCGGCGGCCCATGGGTGATCCCGCATCTGGACCTCGCCTCCGACGTCTACGTCGTCGACGACGAGGGCGTCTGGCGGACACCCGCGGACACCGTCGAGGGCAGGCCGGTGCCGAACCCGCTCGACCCGGCGACGCCGATGTGGCTCGCCGACGCGGTGCCGGCCGGCGAGCAGGTCGGCGGGCCGGAGCTGGCGCGCGGCTGGCTGCTGCGCGGCTCGATCCTCGCCTCGGCGCTGCTTGCCGGCAACGCGACGCGGACCGTCGAGCTCGCGACCGCGTACGCCAAGCAGCGCGAGCAGTTCGGCCGGGTCATCGGTGGCTTCCAGGCCGTGAAGCACCTGCTCGCGGAGGCGTTCACCCGGGCCGAGGTCGCGCGCGTCGCCGTCGACGCGGCCGCGGTCGCGCTCGACGACGCCGGCATGGGCGCCGGGTCCGACGAAGGGTTCGAGGACGGCTACGCGGATCCGACGTTCAACCCGGTCCGCGCGATCGCCGGCGCCCGGGTGCTGGCGGCCGACGCCGCGTCGCGCAACGCCAAGACGGCGATCCAGGTGCACGGTGGCATGGGCTTCACGTGGGAGACCACGATCCACCTCTTCCTGAAGCGGGCGTGGGTCCTGCGCAACGCGTTCACCACTCCCGAGGAGGCGGCCGACACGGTCGCGCACTCGCTTACCCGGCCGAAGTGGATGGCAGCGTGATCACCCTTCCGTCCATGGAGGCTGTCAGAGACATGGAAAGGAAGGCCGCATGACCAGCTCGGCCGTCGTCGAGGGTGTCGAGGGTTCGGACGTCCCGCCTCCGGAGATCACGCTCGACGTCAGCGACGGGATCGCGACCATCACGCTGAACCGGCCGGACGCCGGCAACGCGCTCACCGCGGACCAGCGCGAGAAGATCATCGCCTGGCTCGACCAGTTCAACGAGGATCCGACGGTCCGCTGCGTCGTGCTGACCGCGACCGGACGGTTCTTCTGCACCGGGGCGGACCTGCGCAACCAGTCCGCGCCGCCGGCCCGGCCGGACGACGTCCCGGAGAAGCTGGTCGGTGACGTGCGGCGCGCGATGCTGCGCGGCGCGATCCGCCTCATCCACGCCATCCTGGACTGCGAGAAGCCGGTCGTCGCCGCCGTCAACGGCACCGCCGCCGGCATCGGCGCGCACATCGCCTTCGCCTGCGACATCGTCGTCGCCACCGAGAAGGCGAAGTTCATCGAGGTCTTCGCCCGCCGCGGCCTCGCCGTCGACGGGCTGGGTACCTGGCTGCTGCCGCGGCTGGTCGRCCTCACCCGCGCGCGCGAGCTGGTGCTGCTCGCCGAGGACGTTCCCGCGCCGCGCGCCGCCGAGATCGGGCTGATCACCCGGTCGGTGTCGGCGGACCAGTTCGACGCCACCGTCGCCGACATCGCCGGGCGGCTCGCCGCGGGGCCGACGAGGGCGCACAGCGCGAACAAATGGCTGCTGAACCGGTCGCTCGACGTCGAACGGCACACCCTCGCCCAGGAGGAGGCCTGGATCGTCGACGTCATGTCGAACACCGTCGACGCGAACGAGGGCGTCGCCAGCTTCGTCGAACGCCGACCCACCCACTTCCGCGGCTTCTGAGATCCGCCGCCGGCCGTCAGCCCGTACGTCGAGGAGGTCTGTGTCATGCCCGAGCCGCGGCACCCCGAGTTACGGCACCCCGAGCTACGGCACGTCGACTGGTCGCGGCTGTTCTCGCCGCGCGTCGTCGCCGTCGTCGGTGCGTCCGACACCGAGGGAAGCCCGCAGCGGGCGCAGTGGACGCAGGTTTCCCAGCGGTTGGGCGCGCTCGGCGCCGAGGTCATCCCGGTGCACCCGAAGAAGCCCGACATCCTCGGTGTGAAGGCCTACCCGAGCGTCACGGCGCTGCCCGCCGACCCGGACATCGTCATCGTGCTGGTGCGCGACCCGCTGCCGGTCGTCGAGGAGGCGGTGAGCCGGAACGCCGGCTTCGTCGTCGTCTTCTCCGCTGGTTTCAGCGAGCTCGGCACGGCCGAGGGCGACGCCGCCGAGGCGAGGCTGCGGGAGCTCGCCAGCGGCGCCACCCGGGTGCTCGGCCCGAACACCAACCTCAACATCTTCGAGCCATGGCCGGACGAGCTGCCCAGCCGCAAGAAGCTCGCCATCATCACCCAGTCCGGCTACCAGGGCCGCCCGATCACCCAGGCGCAGGCCCTCGGCGTCGGCATCGAGATCTGGGCGACGATCGGCAACGAGGCCGACCTGGAGTGGGCCGACTTCGCCGGCTACCTCGCCGCGAACCGGCCGAACGTCGGCGCCATCGCGACCTACGTCGAGGGTTTCCAGAACGGCGGGGCGTTCCTGCGCGCCGCCGACGCCTGCGCGAAGGCCGGCATCCCGATCGTCGCCATCAAGATCGGCCGTAGCGAGGAGGGCCGGGTGATGGCCGCCGCGCACACCGGCCACCTCACCGGTCCCGACGCCGTGCACGACGCCGTGTTCGACCAGTACGGCGTCATCCGGGTCGACGACCTCGACGAGGTCATCGAGATCTCGAACATGTTCTGCCAGACCGGGCTCGTCGACGGCCCCGGCGGGATCGCCGTCTACGCGATGTCCGGCGGCACCGCCTCGCACGTCGCCGACCTGTTCGGCGCCGCCGGCGTCAGGATCCCGAAGTTCGAGCAGACGACGGTCGACGCCCTCGAGAAGTACATCCCCTGGTACCTGCGCCGGGACAACCCGGTCGACTCCGGCGGTGTCATCACCGCCCGCCCGGAGAACCGCGAAGTCCTCCAACTGATGCTCGACGACCCGAACACCGACGTGCTGTTCGCGCCGATCACCGGCGTGTTCCCCGGCATGAGCGACGCACTGTCGCGCGACCTCATCGCGCTGCATCAGAGGTTCCTGGCGGGCGAGGGCAAGCCGGTGGTCGCGGCGTGGATCTCGCCGATCCGCGACGACTCCTACCGGTCGCTGTGCGAGGCCGGCGTGCCGGTGTTCCACTCGTTCAACGCGGCGGTGCGCGGGCTTTCGGAGCTTGGCCGGTACTCGCGGTTCGTGCGCGCGTACCGCAGCCCGTTCGACGACGACCAGGCGGCGACCGGCGTTCCGGCGCCGGCCGAACGGCCCGCCGCCGCGGCCGCGGGCCGGGAGTTGCTGGCCGGGGCCGGGGCGACCCTCAACGAGGTCGACTCGAAGAAGCTGCTCGCCGGCTACGGCATCCCGGTCGCGGGGGAGCGGGTCGTCACGTCGGCCGACGACGCCGTCGCGGCGGCCGTCGAGCTCGGCCTGCCGGTCGTCATGAAGATCGTCTCGCCGGACATCGCGCACAAGTCCGACCTCGGGCTGGTCGCCGTCGGCGTCGGCGACGAGGACGCCGTCCGGGCGACCTACGACCGGCTGCTGGCCACCGCCGCGAGCGCGGCGCCCGAGGCGGCGATCGACGGTGTGCTCGTCGCCCAGCTGGTGACCGACGCGGTCGCCGAGGTGATCCTGGGCCTGTCGCACCAGCACCCGTTCGGCCCGACCATCACCTTCGGCCTCGGCGGCGTGTTCACCGAGGTGTTCGCCGACGTGGCCTTCGCCGTCCCGCCGTTCGACGCGGAYCGCGCCCGCAAGGTCATCGAGTCGACGAAGGGCGTGAAGATCCTGCGCGGCACCCGCGGCCGTCCCGCCGGCGACGTCGACGCCCTCGTCGACGTCATCCTGCGCCTGCAGTCGGTCGCCCTCGACCTCGGCGACGCCATCTCCGAGCTCGACATCAACCCCATCCTGGTCCGGCCGGCCGGCCAGGGCGTCGTGGCCGTCGACGCCCTCGTCATCCCGGCCAAGCGGCCCTGACTCGGGCCCTGGCGGGGCCCCGACCCGACACCCGGACTCCGACACCCGAACCCCCCGACACCTGCCGGGTGGCGGGCGCGTCGGCCGGCGCTATTCGGCGGCGAGGTCGGTCGTGGTCAGGGGACGGCCGGGCAGTGGCGTCGTGGGGCGGGCGCGTAGGCCGTCGAGGATGATGGCGCGGGCGCGATCGAAGGCGATCTCGGCCGTCGTGTCGGGGCCGCGGCTGAGGCTGTAGGCGGCGAGCGCGAGCAGGTGGGCGACATCGCCGGAGCCGACGTCGGGCCGCAGTGACCCCTCGGTCTGGGCCGCGCGGATCAGGGCGTCGAGCGCCTCGGCATACTCGCGGCGGATCCGGGTGATGGCCGGGTCGGAACGCACGGCCGCCGCCATCGCCGGTGAGAACAGGACGGTCAGCCGCATCGTGAGCCGCAGCTCGCGCGACGGGCTGAGGCTGCGTACCAGTGCGTCCCAGGCACGGCCATCGGATCCGGTCTCGTCGGACCGGGTCTCGTCGGACCGGGTCGCGTCGGAACCACTCTCGTCAGCCGCCGCGCGGGCCCTGGCGAGCGAGGTGGCCAGGCTGTCGCGCACGACGGCGACGACCAGCGCCTCCCGGTCGGGGAAGTGGCGGTAGAGCGTGCCGACACCGACGGCGGCGAGCCGGGCGATCTCCTCCATGGGCACGTCGGGCCCGTCGTCGGCGAATGCCTGGGTGGCCGTGGCGATGATCCGATCGCGGTTGCGGCGCGCGTCGGCTCGCAGGCGGGGTCGAGCTTCCGCCGTCACGGCAGGACACTCTCCTGCCCCACGCGCGCCCTGGTAGCGCGCCGCCTGGCTAAGGCCTCCGGAGCCGACGGGCGACAAGCCACCATCGGAAAATCATACCGTCGGGCGCCGCTCAGCCGTCGGCTTGAACCGTCCTCGCTGTGCTCGGCCGTCGTCGCCCGTCGGCTGGCGGCGGCCGACCTGACCCGGGATCTTCCGTTCTCGTGACGTGACGTGACCGCGGCTTCCTGGTTCATTTATCCAGGGCATTTGTCAATCCGTTGACCAAATGACCATGCTACGCAAGCATTCACTCCCTAACTCCGGCGAGTCGAGGGATACCGCATGCACGCTATAGAGATACCAGCCAACAGCCCGTCCGGCCACCGAGGGCGCCGGCGGGCGCGCGGGCCCGTCCGCGTGTCAGCCGCATTAGCCGCGTTAGCCACCCTCGCGGCGAGCCTGCTGCTCGCGGCCTGCGGCGGCTCCGACGGCGACGGCGAGGGCGGCGCGGCCCCGGCGGCCACCGCCAGCACGGCCGGCGCGGACCAGGTGCTCGGTGCCCTGAACCCCGCGAAGGGCACACCCGTCAGGATCGGGATGATCTCGGACGGCAAAGGCTCCGTCACGGACCTCTCCTTCGAGGGTCCCGTCGCCGACACGACCGTCGCCTATCTCAACGCCCGCAAGGGCGGCATCGGCGGGCACCCGATCGAGCTGGTCAAGTGCGACGCCCTCGCCGACCCGGCCAAGGGCACCGACTGCGCGAACCAGATGGTCGAGAAGAACGTCACCGCGGTCGTCGTCGGGTCGTCCTCCGTCGTGGAGAGCATGTGGGAGCCGCTGCACCAGGCGCACATCCCAGTGCTCTTCGGCGGCGCCAACGCGGCCTCGATCCTGACCGACAAGGACTCGACGTTCGTCCTGGCCGACGCGCTGTTCTCCCTGGTCAGCCTGCCGATCCAGCTGGCCAAGGACAAGAAGGTCGACACGGTGTCCGTCGTCGCCATCGACGTACCGGCCGTGATGAGCATCTACCAGACGGTCGCGCCCGCCGCCTTCAAGGCAGCCGGCATCAAGCTGGACCTCGTACCGGTCCCGCCGGGCACCGCCGACATGACGCCGCAGATGCAGCGCATCGCGACCGCCGGCCCACGGGTCGTGCAGATGATCGGGAGCGACTCGTTCTGCATCGCCGGCCTCAACGGTCTGCACTCCGTCGGCTTCACCGGCCCGGTCGTCGCCATCTCGCAATGCGTTACCGATGCCCTCCGCAAGGCGGTTCCGGGCTCCGTGCTGAAGGGCGTGACCGTCTCGGCGACCGCCCCGGTCGGCACGGACAACCCGTCGACCCGGCTGTTCTCCGCCATCGTCGACACCTACGGCAAGGGCAAGAACATCCAGGTCAACCGCCAGGGCTCGCTGAGCATGTTCACCGTCGTCGCGGCGCTGCAGACGGCGACCGAGGGCATCTCCGGCGACATCACCCCGGCGTCGATCACCGCCGCGATCAAGTCCATGCCGGAGAAGGACCTGCCCGGCGCCGACCCGATGAAGTTCCGCTGCGGTGGCAAGGCGGCGCCGGCGACCCCGGCGGTCTGCGTCCGCGGTGGCCTGGTCACCTCCCTCGACGAGAAGGGCCAGCCCACCGAGTTCCGCGCCGTCGCCTCCACGCCCATCGAGGGCTGAGCGGGGTATCCGGAGTGTCCGGGTTCCGCGGCGTCGCAAGGCGCCGCGGAACCCGTTGGCGCCCCTTGGCGACCGCTGGGCTCGAGGCCCCATAGCCTGGCGGGGTGGCACTGCACAGGCAGGCGATGGGGGAGCAGGCGGACGCGCGGCTGGCGGTGCGGCCGCAGCTGCGGTGGTCGACGCGTCCGCCGGGCGGCGCGGTCGCGGACGGCGTCGCGGGTGGCGCCGCGGGCGGTGGTGAGCTGCCCCGGTACCGGCTCCCGGCCGGGCCGCTGGACGCGGAGACCGCCTACCAGCTGGTCCGTGACGAGCTGATGCTCGACGGCAACGCGAGGCTGAACCTGGCCACGTTCGTCACCACCTGGATGGACCCGCACGCCGACCGGCTGATGGCGGAGTGCGCGGCCAAGAACATGATCGACAAGGATGAGTACCCGCAGACCGCCGAGCTGGAGGCGCGCTGCGTCAACATCCTCGCCGACCTGTGGCACGCGCGCGACGCCCGCGACGCGGTCGGCTGCTCGACGACCGGCTCGTCGGAGGCATGCATGCTCGCCGGCCTCGCCATGACCCGCCGGTGGCGGTCCAGACGGCGTGCCGCCGGTCTGCCCACCGACCGGCCGAACCTGGTGATGGGCGCGAACGTGCAGGTCTGCTGGGAGAAGTTCGCCCGCTACTGGGACGTCGAGCCCCGGCTCGTTCCGCTCGCGCCCGGCCGTACCCACCTGACGGCGGACGAGGCCGCGCGGCACTGTGACGAGAACACGGTCGGCGTGGTCGCGATTCTCGGCTCGACGTTCGACGGGACGTACGAGCCGGTCGCCGAGATCGCCGCCGCGCTCGACCGGCTCGCGGCCGACGGCGGCCCGGACGTGCCGGTGCACGTCGACGCGGCCTCCGGTGGCTTCGTCGCCCCGTTCTGCGACCCGGACCTCGTCTGGGACTTCCGGCTCGACCGGGTCGCGTCGATCAACGCCTCGGGCCACAAGTACGGCCTGGTGTACCCGGGCGTCGGCTGGGTGCTCTGGCGCGACCACGACCACCTGCCCGAGGAGCTCGTCTTCCACGTCGACTACCTCGGCGGCACGATGCCGACGTTCGCGCTCAACTTCTCCCGCCCCGGCGCGCAGGTCGTCGCCCAGTACTACTCTCTGCTGCGCTTCGGCCACGAGGGCTACCGCCAGGTGATGCAGGGCTGCCGCGACGTCGCGGCCCGGCTTTCCGACACGATCGCCGCGATGGATCCCTTCGAGCTCGTCTCCGATGGCGCCACCGGCATTCCCGCGTTCGCGTTCACGATCCGCGACGCCCGCGCGGCCGAGTTCAGCGTGTTCGACATCTCGGAGCTGCTGCGGACCCGCGGCTGGCAGGTCCCCGCCTACCGCTTCCCGCCGGCGCTGGACGAGCTCGCCGTGCTGCGGGTCGTCGTCCGCAACGGGTTCGGCCCGGACCTGGCCGACCACCTGGCCACGGACCTGCGCCGCGTCGTCGACCGCCTCGCGGCCTCGGGCCACCCGACCCCGGCCGGTGCCGAGCCAGCCAGCACCGGCTTCCACCACTAGTCAGGCCTGTGTGCGGTCCTTCAGATGACGCCGCCGGCGCGGAGGGCGGCGAGGTCGTCGGGGGTGCGGCCGAGCTCGGTGAGGATCGACGCCGTGTGCGCGCCCAGGGCCGGGATGTCACCCATCGGGAAGGTCCAGTCCTTGTTGACCGGGGGCGGGAGGACGGCGCGGATGGGGCCGGCGGGGGAGGAGACCTCGCGCCAGCGGTCGCGGGCGGCCAGGTGCGGGTGGTCGATGACGTCGGGGACGGTGTTGAGGCGGGCGTTGCCGATGCCGGCCTTGTCCAGCCGCTCGCGGGCGTCCTCGAGGGTCACGGAGCTCGCCCAGGCGGCGAGGTGGACGTCGAGCTCGGCGCGCCGGCCGACCCGGTCGTCGTTCTCGGTGAACCGGGGGTCGTCGGCGAGGTCGGGCCGGCCGAGGACCTCGCGGGCCAGCCGCTGCCACTCGCCGTTGTTCGTGGTGCCGAGCACGAGCACCTGGCCGTCGGCCGTCTTGTAGTTGCCGTAGGGGGAGACGGCGGGGGAGCTGACGCCGTTGGGCTCCTGGACGAGGCCCGAGCCCATGGTGAAGTTGAGCGCGTAGCCCATCCACTCGACGGCCGCGTCGAACAGGCCGACCTGGATCGCGGCACCCCGGCCGGTCGTGGTGCGCGCGTGCAACGCGGCGAGCACCGACGTCAGCGTGTACATCCCGCCGCCGATGTCGGCGAGCGGGACGCCGGCCTTCGCGGGGTGCCCCTCGTGGCCGGTGATGGCGCAGGAACCGGACTCCGACTGGACCAGCAGGTCGTAGGCGCGCTTGTGGGACAGCGGGCCGCCCTCGCCGTAGCCGGAGATGTCGACGGCGATGATCCGCGGGTACTTCGCGTGCAGCTGTTCGGCGGCGAGCCCTCGGCGCGCGGCGGCGCCCGGGGCGAGGTTCTGCACGACGACGTCCGCGCGGGCGACCAGCTCCTCCAGCGCGGCGGCACCGCGCGGGTCGCGCAGGTTGACGGCGAACGACTCCTTGCCCCGGTTCAGCCAGGCGAAGTGCGCGCCGATCTCGCCGTGCCAGGCCCCGTCGTACGAGCGGGCCATGTCGCCGCCGTTCGGGTTCTCCACCTTGACGACGCGGGCGCCGAGGTCCGCGAGGTGCCGGGTCGCCAGCGGCGCGGCGACGGCCTGCTCCAGGCCGACGACGAGCAGCCCGGCGAGCGGCAGCGCTCCGGGGGCTCCGGGGGCGGCGGGGACGGTCTCGGGCGTCGTCGCGGCGGGGGTCGTCACGTCGTCATCATTCCGTGGTCGTCATCGAGCCGCATCGTTCACGCCGTCCGACCCGGCAAATGCGACCACCGCCACCCGGCCCGCGGGCGAGGTGCCGCTCTGCTGCCGACCTGTGGTCGGTCATCGTGTCCATACGCTCGCCCAGCAGCCACACTCTGATCCGGCGGGATGAACTGTGGTCGATGGTCTGGTCCAGGGAGACGTTCAGCAGCCACAGTTCGCGGTCAGGCGCGGTGCAGGAGGGTCATGACCTCGGTGACGAGAAGCTCGCCGGCCTCGTCGCGGGTGTCGGAGCGGAGCCGGACGAAGGTCATCTGCTTCCCGCGGCTGTTGGTGGTGACGCGGACGTCCTCGACCTCGCCGGTGACGCGCACGGTGCTGCCGGCGAGCACGGGGCGGTGGTAGGTGAACTCCTGCTCGGCGTGCAGGATCAGGCCGCCGTCCTTGCGGAGCGCGGCGATGATCTCGGTGGTGTCGAGGGCGCCGTCGGGGCGGGCGGGCTGCAGGTCGGGGAACGCGCCAAGCAGCCGGGCGGCGAACGTGAACGTGGGCGGCGCGGGGATGGTCTCGAAGCCCGCCGCCACCGCCGCGTCGGCCCGCTGGTAGACGGCCGAGGCGTCGGTGACGGCCTCGGCGAAGGCGGCGACGGCGCCCCGCTCGACGACGACGGTCGCCGGCGGGAGCTGGGTGCCGATGAAGTCGGTCGCGCTCACGGTGCTCTCCTCAGGACACAGGCGGGAGACGTGCGGGGCCCGGGCCCGGCTCGGGCCCCGGCTCGGGCTCGGGCCTCAGGCGAGGCGGAAGACGGGGACCGTCAGGTCGGCCTCGTCGTCGGCCCGGAAGTCGACCTTGACGCGCATGCCGATCGCCAGGTCCGCCTCGGTCACGTCGACGATGTTGGTTTCCAGCCGCGGGCCCTCGTCGAGGTCGACGATCGCCGCGATGTAGGGCACCCGGGCCTTGAACGGCGGCAGGTCGTTCACCCGCACCTCGGACCAGGTGTAGAGCGTGCCGGTGCCAGCGGCCCGTTCCCAGGTGACGTTCTGGCTCCAGCACGAGGGGCAGAACGGGCGGGGGTAGAGGTGCGCCCTGGCGCAGTCACCGCAGCGGCGGATCAGCAGCTCGCCCTTGCGGGCGGCGTCCCACCAGGGCGCGGTCTCCTCCTCGATCGTCGGCAGATCGAACCGTGGACCACTCATGCCCGCCTCCTCATCTCTGGTTCGCTTCCTCGCTCACTCATCGGCCCCCCCAGCCGTCGCTTCGCGAGTGGCCGGGGACCCCTRCTCACGGCCGTCCTCCGGGGTCCCCGCCGGATCGGCGGAGCTTGCGTAGCCGATCTGGGAGGTCCGCCTCGGACGACCACTTCACTCGCTCGCTCGGCCGCGAACGGGCTTGGCGACCGCGGAACCGGCGACGACCGCCGCGCCCTCCGCGTTGACCAGCTGGCAGTCGAGCTCGACGAGGCCGGTGGCCTCGTCCTTGCTCGTCACCGTGATGTCGGTGCTCAGCACGTCGCCCGGCCAGGCCTGCGTCGTGAAGCGCACCTTGTAGCCGCGCAGGTTACCGATGCCGACGAGGTCGGTGAGGGCGGTCGCGAGCATCCCGGCGGAGAACATGCCGTGCCCGAAGACGCTCTTCATGCCGGCGGCGCGCGCCCGCTCGTCGTCGTGGTGCAGAGGGTTGAAGTCGTGTGACGCGCCGGCGTAGCGGACCAGGTCCGTGCGGGTCAGCGTGCGGGTGCGTACCGGCGCCTTCCCGCCCACCTCGAGGTCCTCAAAGCAGGCGGCGCCCTTCTCCGTCTCCGGATCGGTGCCCGCCTCGGCGGCCTCGGCGGTCGCTGTTGCGTCGTCCATGCGCTCTCCCTGCGGTGCTTGTCCAGGGGCGGTGCTTGTCCAGGGGTAGTGCGTGTCCGGAGCGGTGCCGTCCAGGAGCGGAGCTGCCCGGAGCTGGCGCCGGTTGCGGAGGCGCCTGATCTGTGATCGGATAGTATATACAAAATTCGAATCAGGCCGAGTTTCCAAGGATTTCCGTCGGACCGGCGGAACGGGGACGGGTCCGGCGCCCGCCGGGGTAGGCGGGCGGGTCGTGGCCGGTGTGGGAGCGATCCTGTCGGCGTTGGTCGCCGGGTGGTGGGCCGTAGGTGGCCGGTACCGGGTGGATCGGTCGGATGTAGCAGTACCAAACTGGTGAGGGGCGAGGAGGACGTATGACGGGGCAGGTGGCCGTCGTCGGCGCGGCGCTGTCGGACTGCGGGCGGGTCGACAACGCGACCCCGTTCGCGCTGCACTACCAGGCGGCCGCCCGCGCGCTCGCTGACGCGGGCCTCAGCCACGCGGACGTCGACGGCTTCGGCTCCACCGGGCTTGGCGTGCTGGCGCCGGTCGAGCTGGCCGAATATCTCGGCCTGCGCCCGACCTGGGTGGACTCGACGAGTGTCGGCGGCTCCACCTGGGAGGTCATGCTCGAGCACGCCGTCGACGCGATCAAGGCCGGCACCGCGCACACCGTCCTGCTGGTGTACGGCTCGACGGCCCGCGCGGACCTGAAGAAGCGGCTGCGCACCGCGAACCTGTCGCTGTCGACCCGCGGCCCGAGCCAGTTCGAGGCTCCGTGGGGGCACACGCTCATCGCCAAGTACGCGATGACGGCCCGCCGGCACATGCACGAGTTCGGCACAACGATCGAGCAGCTTGCGAACATCGCCGTGGACACCCGGTACAACGCGAGCCTCAACCCGGACGCGATGTACCGGGACCCGATCACGGTCGACGACGTGTTGTCCGCCCCGATGGTCGCCACGCCGTTCACCAAGCTGCACTGCTGCATCCGCAGCGACGGCGGCGGCGCGGTGGTGCTGACCTCCGTCGAGCGGGCCGCCGACCTGCCGCGGCCCGCGGTGCGGGTGCTCGGCACCGGTACGGCCAGCAACGTCACGACGATGTCGGAGTGGACCGACTTCACGGTGTCGCCGGCCGCCGTGTCCGGGAAGCTGGCGTTCGAGCGCGCCGGGCTCACCGCGGCCGACGTCGACGTCTGCGAGTTCTACGACTCCTTCACCTCGACGGTGCTGCTCACCTTCGAGGCACTCGGTTTCTGCGGCCGCGGCGAGGGTGGCGCCTACCTGGAGGGCGCCGCGATGCGGGTCGGCGGGCGGATGCCGACCAATACCGACGGCGGCGGCCTGTCCGCCTGCCATCCCGGGATGCGCGGCATCTTCCTGCTGGTGGAGGCCGTCCGGCAGCTGCGCGGCGAGGCGGCCGGCCGGCAGGTCCCCGGCGCCAGGGTGGCGTGCGTCAACGGGACCGGCGGCTGGTTCTCATCCACCTCGACCGTCCTGCTGGGCGTCGACTGATGCCGCCGGCCCCTTCGTCCGGCGCGCGCTGGCCCGGTGCGCGGGGGTCTAGCGTGCGCGGGCGCCGTTCGTGCTGGTCACCGCCGCTGGTGGCGGCGCCGGGAGCCGAGCCGGACGTGACCCTTGTTACATCCGGGTCAGATTGCATATCGTATCCACTCTCACCTGCCGTATGGCTGCACCGGGAGGCTCCATGTCGTCTGACGGTACTGAGTCGTTGGGCGGTATCGAGTCGTTGGGCGGTACCGAGTCGATGACGGCCGCGACACCGACGCCACGGCCGTCACCGGCCGGAGCGGCCGCGACGGCCGTCGTCGAGCCACTGCTGCGCCTGACCGGCATCAGTAAGCGGTTCGGCGGTGTCCAGGCGCTCACCGACGTCTCGCTGGACGTCGAGCCGGGAATGGTGCGCGGGCTGATCGGCCCGAACGGTGCGGGCAAGACCACGCTGTTCGACGTCATCTCCGGCATCACCGCGCCGACGACCGGCAAGGTCGAGTTCGGTGGCCAGGACATCACGAGGCTGACCTCCACCGGCCGCTCGCGCCTCGGGATGCGCCGCACCTTCCAGCGGGCCCAGGTGTTCAGCTGGCTGTCCGTCGAGGACAACGTGCTCGCGGCGCTGGAGTGGCGCGGCGGTGGTGGCGGCGTGCTCGCCGACCTGGTCGCCTGGCCGAAGCGACGCTCGCTGGAGAAGGCCCGCCGTGAGCAGGTGGACGAGGTGCTCGAGTGGTGCGGCCTGGCCGACAGCCGCCGGGTCGCCGCCGGTTCGCTGCCGCTCGGACTTCAACGCCTCGTCGAGCTGGCCAGGGCGATCATCGATACCCCGAAGCTCCTGCTGCTCGACGAGCCGACTTCCGGGCTCGACCACACCGAGTCCGAGCGCTTCGGTGACCTGGTCCAGTCGCTGCGCGGTCAGGGCACCGCGGTCCTGCTCGTGGAGCACGACGCCGGTTTCGTCATGCGGATGTGTGACCGGATCGCCGTGCTCAACCTCGGTTCGGTGCTGGCGGAGGGGACGCCGGCGCAGATCCAGGCCGACGAGGCGGTCCGCGACGCCTACCTCGGCTAGCGCCGGCGCCGTCGGCCACGGCGGAATGGTGACGCGGACGACGTGACGTCCGATTCCGCCCCCGGTGGTCTCGTCCGGAAGTAAGCAACAGAGGAAGCAACAGTCACCAGCGGCAAGGCAGCGAGTCGGCAAGGTAGCAAGTCGGCAAGGCAGCGAGTCGGCAAGTCGGCAATGGCACGGAACCAGTGACACAGAACCAGCGGCACGTCGGTAGCGGCGCGGCAGTGCAGCTCCACCCCGGTCACGGCGGTTGCCCGCCCGCCGGTACCGGGTTTCCGGACGCCGCGTCCGCGCGGCCTCATGCGCGGACGCCATAAGGAGGGTTTCGTGACCGAGTTCTTCAACCTGGTGGTCTCGGGGCTGGTCACCGGCGCGTTATACGCGATCCTCGCGTCCGGTCTGACGCTGAGCTATCAGACGTCCGGTGTCTTCAACTTCGGCCAGGGTGGCGTCGCGTTCTCGACCGCCTACCTGTTCTTCCAGTTGAACACCGGCCAGGGCCTGCCGATCGTGCCGAGCGCGATCATCTGTATCGGCATATTCGCACCCCTGCTGGGCTGGCTGCTGCACCGGGTGCTGTTCAACCCGCTGCGGGAGGCGTCGATCGCCGCCCGCATGGTGGCCTCGCTCGGCCTGCTGATCGCCCTGCCCTCGCTCGGGCTGTGGATCGTGGCGTTGCTGAAGGACAAGGCGCACTGGGATCTGCCCGCGATCGAGGACGTCTACCGGATCCCCGGCCTCGGCCCGAGCCCGAAGAAGATCCACGTCATCGGCGACGGCCTGGTCATCGACAGCGACCAGCTGGCGATGCTTGGCGCGGCGATCTTCTCGGCGGGGCTGCTCTACTACCTGGTCCGCCACACCCGTATCGGCCTGGAGATGCGCGCCTCGGTCAGCCGGCCGAACCTCGCCGCGCTGCGCGGTGTCGACCCGGACCGTGCGTCCGCCGTCTCCTGGATCACCTCGTGTGGGCTCGCGGGCCTGGTGGGCGTGCTGCTCGCGCCGATGTTCGGCCTGAGCTCGTTCAGCTACAACACGCTGCTGTTCATCTCGATCCCGGCCGTGGTCCTCGGCCGGATGGCCTCGATCCCGATCGCGATGCTCGGTGGCCTGCTGCTCGGCGTGGCGCAGAACCTGGTCGACGGCTACGTCGACCTCGACATCACCGGGTTCCGCACCGCGGTGCCGTTCATCATCCTGTTCGGTCTGCTGATCTACTTCGGCGCGGAGCGCGGCCGCAGCGCCGGCACGACGCAGGAGGAGAAACCGCCGGCCGACGCGCTGCGGGAGCACGGATCACCGTGGCAGCGGCGCATCCTCTGGGGAATCGGCACCATCGGCCTGCTGGCCTACACCGGCTTTGGCGCGACCGACTTCTGGGCCGGCCTGCTCGCCCAAGGCCTGGCGACGTCGATCGTGCTGCTGTCCTTCACGGTCGTCACCGGCATCGGCGGCATGGTGAGCCTCGCCCAGGCGGCCTTCGTGCTTACCGGAGCCTTCACCGCGGGCATCATGCTCGACGCCGGCGTGCCGTTCCTGCCCGCGCTGATCGCCGGCACGCTGGTCTCGGCGGTCGTCGGTCTGATCGTCGCGCTGCCCACCCGCYGGCTCGGCGGCCTGCCGCTGGCGCTGTCGACGCTGGCGCTCGCCTACGTCGGGCAGAACCTGCTCTTCCAGATCCGGAGCATCTCCAACGGCTCCGGCGGCTGGCCGGTCAACCCGGGGCACATCGGCGGGATCGACCTGACCAACCCGCGCTGGCTGGTGCTGCTCATGCTGGTGCTGGTCGGCCTCGGCGTGTGGGTCGTGCACGCGCTGCGCTCCTCCAGCACCGGGCGCGCCATGCTCGCGGTCCGGTCCAGCGAGGCTGGCGCGCGCACCAGCGGCATCGCCGTCGACCGGATGAAGCTGCTGGTGTTCGTGATCTCCGCGGGCATCGCCGGCTTCGGTGGCGTCATGCTGGCGGCGAGCCGCGGCCGGGTCACCAACACCGACTACGACGTCCTGCTGGGCCTGGTCTGGCTGGCCACCACGGTCACCCTTTCCATCCGCCGGCCGGCCGGCGCGGTGCTGGCGGGCCTGGTCATGGTGCTCGCCCCGCAGGCGCTCGAGGGCGTCCCGGCGTCGAGCTACTTCATGCAGATGCTGTTCGGTCTCGGCGCGATCGGCCTCGCGCGCGACCCGGAGGGCGGCCTGTCCGCCGGTTCGCGGGCGATGCGCGAGCGGGCCGCGCGCAAGGCCGCCAGGCAGCGGCAGGCCGGGGCGGGCTCGCTCGGCACGGTGGCGCCGCGGGTCGCCACGACGTCTCCGGTCGCCGGCGCGGCCGCGGCCGCGGACGGTGGCGGGGCGCCGGCGGCAGAGCCGGTGCTGCGGATCGCCGGTCTGAAGGCCGGATACGACGAGATCGAGGTCCTGCACGGCATCGACCTGACCGTCGGTCCCGGCGAGGCGGTCGCGCTGCTGGGCAGCAATGGCGCCGGCAAGACGACGCTGTGCTCGGTCGTCGGCGGCCTGGTCCCCGCCCGCGCGGGCGAGCTGTGGCTCGCAGGCCAGGACGTCACCGGGGTGCCGGCACGGCGGCGCGAGCGCGACAGCGTGTACCTCGCGCCCGAGGGCCGCGGCATCTTCCCCGACCTGACGGTCGAGGAGAACCTGACGCTGTGGCTGCGCGCGGCCGAGGAGCGGGAGGCCGCATATGCGGCCTTCCCGGTGCTCAAGGAGCGGCGCAACCAGGCGGCGGGCACCATGTCCGGTGGTGAGCAGCAGATGCTCACGCTCGCGCCGGCGCTGGTGCGTCCGCCGAAGCTGCTCGTCGCCGACGAGCCATCGCTCGGCCTCGCGCCGCTCATCATCGAGCAGATCTTCAATGCACTGCGGCAGCTGCAGAGCCAGGGCACCGCGCTGCTGATCGCCGAGGAGAAGACCCGCGACGCGCTGGCCATCGCCGACCGGGTCGCGTTCCTGACCGTCGGCCACATCACCTGGACAGGCCCCGCGGCCGAGGTCGACGCCGAGCGCCTGGCCACCGCCTACCTGGGCATCGTTCCCGAGACGGCCGAGACGGCCGAGACGGCGGCGGCCGGCGCCCGACCCGCCGACATCGCACCATGAGGGCCACCCTCAGGGCTTGGGTGGCCCTGAGGGCTTGGGCCGCCCCGGCGGCGCGGTACGGCCGGACGGCGCGGCACGGCACGGCACGGCCGGATATGACGGTAAGGGTGGTACCGATGGGACAAAAGTGACGGACGCGATGTCCGGCCGAACGCCCAGAGCGACGGCACCGCCACGACCCAGTCGTATACTTCCTGCAAGTTCTCCGCGGTCCGCTGCCCGCGTGGGAACGCGGTGGGTCAGCTGTGTGTCGGTCTCGGCCGGCTTGCGGACCGGCCCGCTTGCCTTTCGTGGAGAAAGGCCCTGTCGAGGCCATCGAGGGCACGGCGGGGACCCAGACTCCCGGACCCCTCGACGCGCTCTCGCGGTTGTGGGGGTATCCACTGGTCCGCGTGCGGACTGATGGGTAGGCGTTTCGCTCGACCCAGTCGAAGGAGCCAGCAACTCGGCACCCTGGACATGAGCTGAAGGAGCCGGCCATTCCTCCCAACCGCCGGACGGCGACCGCGGTGAGCCCGCTTGCGCACCACGCACCGGGCAAGCGCTCCGTCGTCGACCGCAGGAGCAGCGGAAGCCAGGTCGCCGACCACATCCGGGGCCTGATCTTCGCCGGCACCCTGCGCCAGGGCGACCACGTCCGCCAGGACGAGATCGCCGAGGAGCTGGGCGTCAGCCGCATTCCCGTGCGTGAGGCGATGATCGCGCTGGAGAGCGAGGGCTGGATCTCGATCGAGCCCCACCGCGGCGCGTTCGTCCACGGCCTGGACCTGAACTCGGTGCGCGACCACTACGCCCTGCTCGGCCAGCTCTACGGCCTGGCCTCCGAGCGGGCCACCGAGCGCGGCGACGACGACGGCATCGAGGCGCTGTCCACGGCCGAGCGCGCGCTGCGCGACGCGGAGGACCCCGACGACGTCCTGCACGCCAACGAGGCCTACCTCCGGCAGATCTTCGCGATGGCGCAGTCGCCGCGGCTGTCGTCGTTCGGCCGGCTGATGACGGGCGTCATTCCGGGCAACTTCTTCGCCCTCGTTCCCGGCACGATCCAGCCACAGAAACGCGGCATCGCCGCGGTCAACCGTGCCATCAAGGCCCGCAACGGCCAGCGCGCCTCCGCGGATTTCGTCAAGATGCTGCGCGGCCACGGCGACCTCGTCGTCGACCTCCTCAAGTCCCGCAACATCCTCTGGACCCCCGAGGACTGACCCGGCGCTGAATCGTGTCAGATCCTGGTGCCTATACACACCCCCAACTGACACGAAAAGAATCCCAGGCGGCGAGCTGTGTCAGATGGCGGTGCCTATTGGCGCTCTCATCTGACACGATCCGATGCGCGCGGGGCGCGTGGGGCGACCAGGGCGGTCGTCGTGGGTCCAGCCCGTCACCCTGGTGAGGATTTTCGGGCCGTCAGCGGCCCGTTCAGCCGCGCACAGCTGACTACTGAGCGTTGTATGCCCAGGTTGGCGGGGCGTGTGGAGCGGGCGGCCCGATAACCGCCAGGTTGGGGTGGAATTCTCGGTTCCCTGGGATGGAGAACTCCGCCCGAGCGGTGGGTCAGCGCTTTTCGTAGGTGATACCGGCGGCCTCGGCGTCCCAGGTGGTGGGAGTGACGCCCTGGGTGCGCAGGTCACGCTTGAGGACGCGGCCCACGGGGCTGCGGGGCAGCTCGTCGCGGAACTCGATGTAGCGGGGGATCGCGAAGTACGGCAGCGCGTCCACGCACCAGCGGAAGAGCTGCTCCTCGGTGAGCGTCGAGCCCGCCGCGCGGGTCGCCGTGACCTTCACGTCGTCCTCGGTGAGCTTGCTGAAGACGGCGTGCACGGCGACGTCGGCGAGCTCACCGTGGCCCATCAGGATGCGCTCGACGTCGAAGCTGGAGATGTTCTCGCCACGTCGGCGCAGGTAGTCGGCCTTGCGGTCGATGAAGAAGAGGAAGTCGTCGGTGTCGATCCGGCCGATGTCGCCGGTGTGGTACCACCAGTTCCGGCTGGTCTCGACGGTCGCCTCCGGCCGGCCCCAGTAGCCCTCGAACATGACGTGCGCGAGCTTCGGGCGGATGACTATCTCGCCGTCGGTGCCGCTGGGCAGCTCGTTGTCCTCGTCGTCGAAGATCCGGACGTCGAAGTAGTCCTTGTTGATCATTCCGGCGGCGCGCGGCTTGTTGCGGATGCCTGGGGGCAGGGTGGAGATGAGGCTGGCCTCGGTGACGCCGTAGGCGCCGGAGAACGTGTCGATGCCGAACCGGCCGCGCAGGATGTCGTCGACCTCGGGCGGCAGCGGGGCCGCGCCCATCATCCGCAGCGACGTGTTCGCCTCGGGCGCTCCGGACTTCGGCATCTCCGGCCGGTCGACATCGTGGGCCAGCAGATAGGCCATCGTGCCGAGCGTCGAGGTCAGGGTCGCGCCTGCGCGGTTCATCTCCGGCCAGAAGTTCGAGACCGAGAACTTCCGGTAGATCGCCGAGCGCCCGCCGAAGACCAACGCGCCGATAACGGCGGTGGTCAGCGCGTTGTAGTGGAACAGCGGCAGCGGCGTCCACAGCACGTCGTCGGCGGTCCGCCCCCAGGTGACGCCGATCTGGGTGGCCAGCGCCTCGTGGTAGTTGTGGCTGAGCATGCAGCCCTTGGACGGGCCGGTCGTGCCGCCGGTGTAGATGAAGGTCGCGAGGTCCGACGGCCGGCGCTCGACCGGGGCGGCGAGCGGGTTCGCGCTCGCCAGGTCGTCCCAGCGGTGGGCGGTGGCCCCGGGGAACTCGACCGGATCCGGCCCGGTCACCACGACGTGGCGCAGCGCTTCGATGTCACCGGTGACGGCCTGGGCCCGGTCGGCCAGGTCCGCCGCGACGACGAGCACGGTCGCGCCCGAGTCACGCAGCTGGTGACGCAGGTACTCGCCCTTGTAGGCGGTGTTGATCGGCACCGCGATGCCGCCGGCCCACTGGGTGGCCCACCAGACGAGCATCGCCTCCGGCGAGTTCTCCAGCAGGCTCGCGACCCGGTCGCCCGGCCGGACGCCGAGCTCGCCCACCAGCGCGGCACCGAGGGCCGCGGCCGTCTGGGCGACCTCGGCGGCGCTGAACTTGGCGCCGTTCACGTCGAGGTACTCCGAGTCCGGGTCCTTCTCGGTGCGTGCCAGCAGCAGCGCGGTGGTGGTGTGCCGGGGAGCGCTACCCCAGACGCCGTCGGTCACGTGGCTCTCCCGCATCTCGTCGTCGGGCGGACGGGTCTTGTGGACCAGGGACACAACGCTGTTGATCGCTGGTCAGTGGTGGCGACGGCGGCTGGCCGCCCCGGCGTCCGCCTGGGTCGTGACGCCTGATTGTATATCTTATCCATCTGGCGTCCACCTCCCTGGTGACGGTCGGGCGCGCCTCAGCGGCGGGGGCAGGACGGCGCTGGCGTGCCCGCCTCGATGCGATCCAGAGCTAGCGGTCGGCCTCAGTGATCATTACGCGGTCCCTGTCCGGGGAAAGGCCATCGGACTGCCGGTGCAGGCTTCGGTTCGGCGATTGGTGGTAGGTGACGGCCCGGATCAGGACCTCGAACGGTCCGCGGCGCCCCGCTCGCCGCATCCGGTCGGCCAGGACCACGGTGAGGAGCCATGTCGTGATGGCGAGGCCTGCGGTGGCGGTCGCGGACAAGGTGCCGGAGAGGTCGAGCAGGAAGGGAGTGAAGGCGACGGTCCAGACCACGGACTGTGCCAGGTAGCAGGTCATCGATCGCTGGCCGACGGCGGCGATCGCGTCGACCACCGGCCGCGGGCGCTCTGGGAATTGAGGCCGGACGGCGGCCAGTGACAACAACGAGGCGTAGCCGAACCCGCCCAGGACCCCCGTCGCGCTGTGCAGGGCGGCCAGGAACTCGAGCGACTGCTGGTCGGGGGGCGTTTCCGCGCCCGCGAGGACAAGCGAGATCGGTTGCGCGCCGAGCACGGCGGCGCCGATCCCGACCGACGCCGTGACGAGCAGGAACGTCCGGTGCAGCTCCGGCTGTTCCAGGATGCGCCGGCGCCCCGCCCACAGTCCGACCGCGAACGGGCACACGAAGCCGACAGGCCCAAGAAGGGCGATGAAGGAGGACACCTGCGCCCGCTCGGCGATCATGGTGCCGACATTCGGCGGGAGCATCGAAACATCTGGCGGGTCGGTGCTTATTGTCGAGAACGCGCCGCTCGGCAGCGCGGTGAGTAGGAAGAACAGGAAGGCGGTCACCAGCAGCCTGCTGTCCTTCCAGCGTACGAGCCAGGCTCCGACGAGCAGCAGCACTCCGTATGCGCTCAGGATGTCGCCGGCATAGAGCAGCACCGCGTGCAGGAAACCCACGGTCACCAGCACCGCTCCGCGGCGCCAGAGCAGATGCCGCACGGAGCGCGGCCCGAGCGCCTCGTTCCGGCGCACGATCTGGGCGGCTCCATACCCGAACAGCAGCCCGAACATCGGAAACGCCCGGCCGTCGACGAAGGTCGAGATCAGCCAGATGACAGCCGCGTCGGCACCCGAGCCGTCCCGCGGGTAACCGCCGAGCACCGATGATCCGCGCAGGAAATAGTGCGAGTTCGCCAGGGCGATGAACAGCAGCATGAATCCACGTGCGAGGTCGGGCCCAAGGGCGCGCGACTCGGGAGTCGTGGGTCTGGACAGTGTCGACGTCACCAGGACAATAAAGGCCGTCCACCACCGCCGGCACATCGGCCGAAGGCCGCCACTCTCTCGACTTTGGTTGATCCGGACTACTCGGGTGGACCGCCGACCACCTGGCCGAGATCCCCGACCGCGACTGGCGGTGGGGCACGGCGACGGCCCGCCAGCGGCTCGTTCACCGTCTCGGAACCCTCGGCCGTCCTGGAACCCTCGGCGAGCTGACCGCCCGCGGCGGCGAGCTGGCGGAACTGGGGCAGCTCGCCAGGGCGATGCGCGACGACCTGCTCACCCGTTGGCCCTCCCTCGAACCGCTCCCAGCATTGGTTGAATAATGTATATAACCTGCGTATGGTGGGCCCGTCGGGGTCGCCGCCGAACGCCGGTCGACGGCGACCCCGATCATCTGTCTTGCGGTCGGCTGCCTTCGGACGCCGCCGGTCGGGAGAGACCGTTTGCGGGGCGGTGCCTTCGGGCGTCACCGTGGACCGACCAGATGTCGGCTCCGCCACGAGCCGGCGAGGCCGTTGGCCGCGGGACTGTCGGTGGAGGACGAATGCGTGACGCTGTGATCTGCAGTCCGGTGCGAACCCCGGTGGGTGGTTACGGCGGCTCGTTGCGGCCGTTGGCCGTGCACGAGCTGGGTGCGGCGGTGGTGCGTGCGCTGGTGGAGCGGACGGGGCTCGGGGCGGCGGACGTCGACGACGTGCTGTTCGGTTGCTGCTACCCGAGCATGGAGGCCCCGGCGTTGGGTCGGGTCATCGCGTTGGACGCGGGGCTGGGGGTCGAGGTTCCCGGCCTGCAGGTCGACCGTCGCTGTGGCTCCGGGGTGCAGACCCTGGTGACCGCGGCGATGCAGGTGCAGACCGGTGTCAGCGATCTGATCATCGCTGGTGGCGCGGAGAGCATGAGCAACGCGCCGTTCTTCTCCCACGAGAGCCGCTGGGGCGTGCGCGGCGGGGGCCTGACCTTCCACGACGCGCTCGCGCGCGGGCGCGTCACCGCGGGCGGCAGGAACTTCCCCGTGCCGGGCGGGATGATCGAGACGGCGGAGAACCTGCGCAGCCAGTACTCGATCCCTCGGGCGGAGCAGGACGAGCTGGCGCTGCGCTCGCATCAGCGGGCCGTCGCCGCGCAGCGGGCCGGGAAGTTCGACGACGAGATCATCCCGGTCACCGTCCCCGGCAAGCGGGAAAGCGTGGTCGTCACCACCGACGAACACCCGCGGCCGGACTCCTCGCTGGAAACCCTGGCCAGGCTCAAACCGATCATGGGTAAGGGCGACCCGGAGGCGACCGTCACCGCCGGCAACGCCAGTGGCCAGAACGACGGCGCGTCGGCCTGCATCGTCACCCACCCGCAGGAGGCCGAACGTCTCGGGCTGCGCCCGCTGGCCCGGCTGGTCTCGTGGGCGGTCGCCGGGGTGCCGCCGCGCACCATGGGGATCGGCCCGGTGCCGGCGACGGCGAAGGCGCTGGAGCGCGCCGGGCTGAAGTTCGCCGACCTGGACCTGATCGAGGTCAACGAGGCGTTCGCGGCCCAGGTGCTCGCCTGCACCCGGGAGTGGGGCGTGACCGAGGCCGACTGGGAGCGGATCAACGTCAACGGCTCGGGCATCTCGCTCGGCCACCCGGTGGCCGCGACCGGCGGGCGGATCCTCGCGACCCTGCTGCACGAGATGCACCGGCGGGACGCCCGCTACGGCCTGGAGACCCTGTGCATCGGCGGCGGCCAGGGCATCGCCGCCATCTTCGAGAAGCTCGACTGAGCTGGCGAAAAGCTGAGCTGGCGAAAAGCTGGACTGGCGAAAGTTGGAGAAGGAGACCCGGTGGACCTTGGCTTGGGCGGCGCGGCCGTCGTCGTCAGCGGGGGCTCGAAGGGGATGGGTCGGGCGGCCGTCGAGAGCTTCGCTCGTGAGGGAGCGCGTGTCGCCGTGCTCGCCCGCGGCAAGGCGGCGCTCGACGAGACCACCGAACGCGCGCTCGCGCTCGGCGCGGCCGAGGCGGTCGGGATCGTCACCGACCTGACCGCCGCCGCGTCGGTGACCGCCGCCTTCGCGGAGGTGGACGACCGCTGGGGTGAGCTGAACGTGCTCGTGAACGCGGCCGGGCCGGTCGAGGTGGGCATCAAGGGGTTCGAGGGGTCCGACGACGCGGAATGGGTCGCGACGTTCGACATCGGCACGCTGTCGGCGGTGCGGACGGTGCGGTCCGCGCTGCCACTGCTGCGCGCCGCCGCCTGGGCCCGGATCGTCAACGTCTCGGCGCACTCGACCCGACGGCAGTCGCCCGGCCTGGTCGCCTACACGGCGGCCAAGGCGGCGCTGACCAGCCTCAGCAAGAACCTGGCGCAGTCGCTCGCCCCCGACGGGATCCTCGTCAACACCGTCTCGCCCGGCTCGTACCTGTCCGAGGGCATGAAGGGCTACCTGCGGGCGCTGCCCGCCAGCCGCGGCATCGACCCGGACAGTCTCACCGACGCGATGCGCGTCATCAGGGAGGACTTCGGGCACCCGGCGTTCCTGCCACGCGCGGGCGACCCGGCGGAGATCGGCCCGGTCATCGCCTTCGTCGGCTCCAGGACCAACTCGTACATGACCGGCGCCGACATCAACGTCGACGGCGGCAGCGACTTCTGAACTGGCTGATCTCGTGAACTACGGCGCCGCCTCCGGGAGCGGGGTCTGGCCGAGCCGCACCACTCCTGCCTCGTAGGCGAGGATGGTCAACTGCACGCGGTCGCGCGCTCCGAGCTTGTCGAGCAGGTGGCTGACATGGGTCTTGGTCGTGGCCAGGCTGATGAACAGCCGCTGGGAGATCTCGGCGTTCGACATGCCCTGGGCGACCGCGGCGAGCAGCTCCCGCTCACGGGAGGTCAGCCGGCCCACCAGCTCCTGATGACGGGCGGAAGGCGCCGGCACCGTGGCGAAGTGGGTGATGAGCCGGCGGGTGATCCGCGGCGCCAGCAGTGCCTCGCCCGCGGCGACGACGCGTACCGCGGCCAGCAGGTCGGCCGCCGTGACGTCCTTGAGGAGGAACCCGCTCGCGCCCGCGCGCAGAGCCTCGTGCACATACCGGTCGATCTCGAAGGTGGTCAGGATGAGCACGCGGGTGTCGGCCGTGGCCGGGTCCTCCGCGATCCGCCTGGTCGCGGCCACGCCGTCGAGGTGGGGCATCCGGATGTCCATCAGCAGCACGTCCGGCCGGCAGCGGCGGGCCAGCGCGACGGCCTCCAGCCCGTCGCCGGCCTGGCCGACCACCTCCATGTCCTGCGCGGAGTCGAGCAACGCGACGAAGCCGCTACGGACGAGTTCCTGGTCCTCGACGACCCCGACTCTGATCACGGGCGCTCCGGATGGGGCAGTTCGGCGCGGACCTCGAAACCGCCGCCGGGGCGAGGGGCCGCGCTGAACCCGCCGCCGAAGAGCGCGGCCCGTTCCCGCATGCCGGTAATGCCGTGACCAGCGCGGGCGGGCGCCACGATCGTTCCGTTGCCGTCGTCGCTCACCGTCACGAGCAGGGCATCGGGGCGGTAGACGAGGACGACGTCGGCGGCGGTTCCGCCGGCATGTCGCAGGACGTTTGTCAGCGCCTCCTGGACGATGCGGTACCCGCACGCCTCGGCCGCCGAGGACAGCGTCCGCGGCACGCCCTCGACCGCGACCCGCACGGTCAGCCCGGCGTCCTGGAACCGGCGGACCAGGGGTTCGACGTCGGCGAGGCTGTGTACCGGGTCCGCGGTGTCCTCATCCGGTTCGCCACCCTCGTCACGCAGAACCGCGAGCAGCCGGCGTAGCTCGTCGAGGGCGTCGCGGCTGGTCGCCCCGATGACTCCGAGAGACCGTCCAGCGGCGTCCGGGTCGGTGTTCGCGAGGTGCTCGCCCACGGTCGCCTGAACGGCGATGACGCTGACCGTGTGGGACAGGATGTCGTGCAGCTCCCGGGCTATGCGCAGCCTCTCCTCGGACACCAGCAGGGCCGCGCGGTCCGCCTCGGCCGCCGCCCGCTGCTCGGCGGTGTCGGCCCGCGCCACCAGCATGGCCCGGCGGTCGCGCAGCAGCCGGCCGCTCAGCCAGGACGCCCCGATGAGGCCGTACGTCCAGCTCACGTTGTCCGGCCCCAGCCCAGGCGGATGGGCGAGAACGACGATCCCGAACCCGGCGGCACCGATGCCGAGGCCGGCCGCCGCGGCCGGTGGGTCGCCATGGTAGGCGAGCGAGAGCAGCAGCACGCAGGCGACGAGTGGGAGCACATCGGTAACGTCGTGCCCGCGCAGCGTCATGACGACGATGGCGCAGGTGCAGACGGTCACCGCGGCGAGCGGGTACACCCGCCGCCAGGCGATCACCACCGTGCCCGCGACCGCGAGCGCCACGGTGAGCGCGTCAGGCCTCTCGAACCCCGTCTGCCGCCACGCGACATGGGCGACCAGCCAGGCGACGACCACCGTGACGGGGACGGCGACGACGCTGTCCAGCAACCGCGGGCGCGGCGAGCGTGACACCCGCGGCACCCGCGGCGAACGAGCGGCCTCAAGGGAGGAACGCGGCGAACGCAGGGCCGAGCCGAGCAGCAGCAGGACCTTGCCACGAGCGGCGTCGATCGTGCCGCCCGCCCGCGAACGGGCGGTCCGCACCTGCGTCGACATGGCCACGGGCGGAGCGTATGTGGAGGCCGCCCGCCCAGGAATCGTTCGCAAGGATGACGCCGCCGGTCTGGACGTCCTTCTGAAGTGAGGAAGGCCGGCGACCCGCGCCCGATGTGGCGGCCGGGTCGCAACCGTGATTCTCCAGGTGACCGGTCGGCGTCGGTGCCGGCCTGAACCGGGAGACATTCATGATCGGCCGCAGTTCCGCGGTGCGCCAGGCGACGATTTTCATCGGTCTCGTCTACGCCGCCGTCATCGCCATCGCACTCCTGTTCCCGGGTCGGGACGGACCAGCACCGCTTCTGTCGATTTTCGTGCCGACCCTCGCGGTGGTGGCCGTGACCTTCGGGTTCACGCCCCGTGGCCGTCGGCGGGAGATCTGGGCCGGCATGGGCCTGAACCGGCCGGGCTGGCGACTATGGCCGGCGGCCATCCTGGTTCCCGCCGCGGTGGTCACGGTTCCGTATGTCATCGCCTGGGCGGCCGGCATGATCGGCGTGCACGAGGTCCTCATCTCCCTGCCCGACCTTTTCCTCACGGTCGTGGTGTTCACGGTCGTCATCCTGGGGGAGGAGATCGGCTGGCGGGGCTTCCTGCTGCCACGGCTGCAGTCCATCCTTCCCCGGAACCGGGCGGCCGTGGCCACCGGTTTCCTGCACGGCCTCTTCCACGTTCCGCTGCTGACCATGACGGCCAGCTACGACGCCGACGGGAGCCGGTGGATCATCACGCCCGTCGTGGTTCTCGCGGTCACCTGCGCCGGGGTCTTCTATGCGTGGCTTCGCGACGCCAGCGGCAGCATCTGGCCGGTCGCCGTCGCCCATAACATGGTCAACTCCGTGGTGGACTACGCCTCGACCATCGTCGTCGCCTCCTCGCCGAGTGCCCTCGCCTACCTTGCCGGCGAGTCCGGTCTCGGCACACTCGCGGCCATCGCCGCCGTCGCCGGCTGCCTGCTCGTCGGGCCCCACCGCCGTACCGCTCCCGCCGGCGCGCGCCGTGGCGACGATGGGATCAACGACGGGATCGACGACGGGATGAAACGAGGCGGGGCGTTCACGGACCTGGATGGTGGGACGACGGTGTCACAGGTCGGGGGAGATGCCCCAGGAGCCGCCGAAGCTCTCCCCGGGCTCCAGGACGCGTAGTCCCTCACCGGAGTTGAAGGCGTCAGCGGGGCAGGTCTGCGGCTCGACGGCGATGCTGCGGCGCCGCTCGTGGGCGCTGAGCGTGTCGCCGGTGAACACCTGGATGTAGTCCCAGGCCTCGTCCATCCAGACGGTGACGGACCCGCCGCCGGCCGGCGCGGCGAGGACGACGCGAGCGCGGCCGTCGGGGTCGCGGCGCGGCGCGGCGAAGCAGTGGTCGATGATCAGCGGCCCGACGGGGCGCGCGGCGCGGAAGTCGAACGGCCCACCCGCGACGTCCTGGGTCCCGGTCGGGATCAACCGGTCGTCGACGAGCAGCACCCGCTCCGTCGGCAGGGTGAGCGTGACGTCGTCGGCGCGCACCGGCGCGCCGCCCGGCCCGGGAACCAGCAGATACGGATGGGCGCCCAGGCCGACCGGTGCGGGGGTCGCCGACAGGTTGGTCGCCGTCATGGCGACCGTCAGGCCGTCGTCGCCGAGTCGGTATGCGGCGCTGACGGCGACGGTGAACGGGTAGCCGGACTGGGCACGCACCACGAACGACGCGGTGGCCGCCGCGGGGCCGGTCCGCTCCAGCTCCCAGGCCGACCAGCGGGCGAGGCCGTGGATCGCGTTGCCGGTCTTGGCCTCGCTGATCGGGAGCTGCTGGGTCTTCCCGCCCCATGGGTAGCGTCCGCCGGCGATCCGGTTCGGCCAGGGCGCGAGCAGCTGGCCGCTGCTGTGCGGCGCCATGGCGTCGGCGGGGTAGCCGTCGAGCACCCGGACGCCGCCCACCCGGTAGTCACGCAGCCCGCCGCCGACCTCGACGATCGTGACGGTGCTGTCGGCATGGCTGAGCTCCAGCTGCCGCCCGGACGGCGCGATGGGTTCCACCGGGCCAGTATGGCGGGGCGCCGGCGGGCGCCGGCGGGCGCCGGCGCGAGCCGGGCCCGCGTACGCGGGCCCGGCTCGCCACCCATCAGCGCCTGGTCAGCGCCTGGTCAGCGGCCGACCCAGTTCGGCTTGCGCTTCTGGGCGAACGCGGTCGCCCCCTCCTTGGCGTCCTCGCTGGCGAAGACCGGGGCCACGGCCTTGCCGATGCCGTCCCAGTCGGCCGCCGGCACCTCGCCGTGCATCAGCGCCTTGGTGACCTGGACGGCCAGCGGGCCGTTGTCCGCGATCGCGTCCGCGAGCTCGAGCGCGGTCGTCAGCACGTCGGCGGCCGGGACGACCCGGTTGACCAGGCCCACCTCGTAGAGCCGCGCGGCCATGACGGGCTTGCCGGTGAGGCCGAGCTCGAGCGCGAAGGCGAGCGGCACCCGGGTCGGCAGGCGGGTGCCGCCGCCGGCCGCGATCAGGCCGCGGGAGACCTCGGGCAGGCCGAACTTGGCGGTCTCCGCGGCGACGATGAGGTCGCAGAACAGCGCCAGCTCGAAGCCGCCGCCGACGGCGGTGCCGTTGACCGCCGCGATGATCGGCTTGGGGTACGCCTGCCGCATGAAGATGCCCAGGCCGGGGCCCTGCACCTCCATCGCGCCCGGGGTGACGAAGGCCTTGAGGTCCATGCCGGCGCAGAAGATCTTCTCGCCGGCGGCCGTGAGGACGACGGCACGGACCTCGTTGTCCTTCGCCGCCTCCTCGAAGGCGTAGCCGATCCCGGTCATGGTGGCGCCGTCGAGCGAGTTGCCGGCGTTCGGCCGGTTGATGGTGACGACGGTGACCGGACCACGCCGTTCGACGTCGACGGACATGTGCAGCTCCTTCGCGGGCGCTGACGCGCTGGGTGGCGTCGCTGGTTCGTGGGCGTGGCTGGCCGAGGGCCAGAACCACATTCTTACCTAAAAGAACGGCAATCAACGGACGTCGCCCGACGATCCGCGTCCCGACGGCCGCGGCGGCCGAGGTCTCGCCCCCTAGAACTTGATTCCTATCAGGGGTTGGCCACCGGCGCGCGTGCCCGTGGCGACCGGCGTGACCGGCATGATCGGCAAACCTCGGGTGGCGCCGCCTTCCCCGGCATCCGGCTGTCGTTCAGGCGGGATCGGCGCCGTGAGCGCAGGCCGGGGGTGGCCGCCGCCCTGGCGCCGCCAGGAATGTCGGGCGGTACGTATCGTAGAACGACGATCTTTTCCGGCTGGCGGCCGGCGGTTCCTGCTAAAAGACGTGTGACGGCCACGCCGGCGGACCTGTGACGATCGCTGCGAACAGTTGCGCGCCCTGACCGCCGGATGCAAGCGTCTAGACACTGATGCCCAGGCCTGAGCAGGCTTTCCGTGTCGCGCCGCGGGCGCGTCGCAGGCGGTCGCTCGGTCTGCCTGTGGCCCTTGACGAGCGGGAGTGCGGATGACGATCGCGATGCTGCTGGACATGGCCCGCGGCGCCTATGGCGAGCGAATCGCCCTGGGCTCGCGCTCCGGTGGCGGATTGTCATATGAGGAGCTGGGGGCCCGGGTCGCCGCCGGCGCTGCCGCGATCAAGGCGTCCGGTGCCGAGCGGGTGGCGTTCATCGGCGTCAATGGGCCGGCGTTCCCCGTCGTCCTGTTCGCCGCCGCCTCCGCCGGAGTGCCGATCGCGCCGCTGAACTACCGCCTGTCCGCCGAGCAGCTGCGTGGCCAGATCGCCCAGCTCGGCGCCGCCCTGGTCATCGCGGACGAGGTCTACCGGGGCGCGGTCGAGGGCGTCGACGGCGTCGCGGGCCTCGTCACCACCGAGGAGTGGTTCGCCGCCACTGCCACCCCGCTGCCCGACGCGGACCCGTTCGCGGACCTCGACCCGCTGGACGTCGACCCGGACGCCACCGGCGTCCTGCTGTTCACCAGCGGCACCACGTCCGCGCCCAAGCGGGTCATCCTGCGGCACTCGAACCTGATCTCCTACGTCCTGCAGACGGTCGAGTTCGCCTCGGCGGAGGAGGACGACGCGATCCTGGTGAGCGTCCCGCCGTACCACATCGCGGGCGTCGGCACGGTGCTGACGAACATCTACTCAGGCCGTCGGCTGTGCTACCTGCCGAACTTCGACGCGCGGGTCTGGCTCGACACGGTCCGCGTCGAGCGGATCAGCAACGTCATGCTGGTGCCGACGATGCTGGTGCGGATCGTCGAGCTGCTCGACGGCAAGCCGGCGGAGGCCCCGCACCTGCGCTCCCTCGCCTACGGTGGCGCCCGGATGCCCGGACAGGTGCTCGAGTCCGCGCTCGCCGCGTTCCCGGACACCGGGTTCGTCAACGCCTACGGCCTGACCGAGACCAGCTCGACGATCGCCGTGCTCGGCCCCGACGACCACCGCGAGGCGTTCTCCTCCGACGACCCCGCGGTGCGGGCCCGGCTTGGCTCGGCCGGCCGTCCGGTGCCTGGCGTGGAGTTCCAGATCCGCGACGAGGCCGGCAACCCGGTCGGCGTCGGCGAGCCTGGCCTGCTGTGGGTGCGCGGCGAGCAGGTGTCCGGCGAGTACGAGGGCCTGGGCTCGGTACTCGACGAGGAGGGCTGGTTCCCGACCAAGGACGGCGCCTACCTCGACGCCGACGGCTACGTGTTCATCACGGGCCGCAGCGACGACACCATCATCCGCGGCGGCGAGAACATCGCCCCCGCCGAGATCGAGGACGTCCTCGGCCGGCACCCGAAGCTGCGCGACGTCGCCGTGTTCGGCGCGCCCGACGACACCTGGGGCCAGAAGATCATCGCCGCCGTCGTCGTCCTGCCCGACGAGACGGCGACCGCCGACGAACTGCGCGACTATGTCCGCGCCCGCCTGCGCGGCTCCCGCACCCCCGACGAGGTGGTCTTCGTCGAGGAGCTTCCGTACACCCCCACCGGCAAGCTCCTGCGCAACCAGGTGGCCCAGCTCGTCGCCGATCGAGCCGAGGACGAGCCGGTCGGTTCCTGAGGCGCGCCGGTCCGTCGGTCTCCACGGATCGGTGGAGGCCGACGCGTTGGACGTCCGCGACGACGGCCGCGCCTTCGACCCGACCGGCCGACTCCGGGCGCCGCCCCTGACGGGGGCCGGCTCCCGCGTCCCGGACCGGTCGTCCCGGATCCTCTCCGAGCTACGTCGGGACCGAATCGGCCAGCGGCAGCTGTGGGTCCTTCGGCGGGCCGCCGCCCCGGCCGGCCGACCTGAACAGGGCCGCGGTCGGGTCGTGGCGGCGGGGCTGACGGTGTCGCCCGGGCTGGCGCGTGCCGTCGGCCGCGCCCGGTACGGCGGTGGCGAAGGCCGAGCGGAGGCGGTGGCCGTTGACGCGCAGGACGACGGTCAGCATGAGCAGGCCGCAGGCGACGTGTTCGAGCTTCAGCCAGCCCGGCAGGCGCGGCATGACGAGCACGGGCGTGACGGTGACGGTGATGATGGCGGAGACGATCCGCAGCCGCTGGAACGCCTGGCGGATCCCGCGGGCGGCGCGTCGGGAGAGTATGACCACGACGATGCCGGACAGGACGCGGCCGCCGGCCGCGGCGTAGACCATCGGGACCTGGCCGCGCAGGACGAGGGCCGCGAGCAGCGCCACCACGCTGAGCCCCAGGTACCCGGCGGCGAGCAGCTGGACTCCGGCGAGAGCCGCCTGCGCGCGGGGCTGGTCGGCGGCGTCGAGTGTGGTGTCCACGAGCTCGCCCGCCTTTCGCCAGAGCCCTCGCCCCATTGACCTGCTGATTCTTTCATGAACCTGGTGAGGGATGACCAATCGGGACGGACACCTGACACCGTCGCGAACGGCTCGGCGCGGACCCGCCGGGCCGGCCGCACGCGGGCCGACTCGGCACGAGGGCCGCAGGATGGCCCGTTGCCACCGACACGCTGGCCACCTCACCGACGGCGACGACGCGCCGCGCACGAGTTCCGCGACGCTCGATCACTCTGTGTAATCATCGCCGGCGTGTCCCGTAACTAGCTGGGACGCATGACCGCGCTGTGCTGGTCCATCGACGTCCGCTGCCGGCCCATCGGAGTCCCGGGCGTCGGCGGGCGGTCCAGGCCGAGGAGCGAGCATGTCGAGACGTCTACCGCGGGGCCGGACGCGTCTGCTCGCGTCGGCCGGATCCGCGGGCCCGCTGGCCTGGCTCGTGCCGGCCGTGGTCGCGCTGACCGTGCTGACGGCCGCGGCGGCCGCGGCGGCCCCGGCCATGGCCGCGACACCGCCCGCTCCCGGCGGTCCGTCCGCTGCCGCGGCGACGCCGGCTCCCGCGATCACGGTGGCCACGTCCGTGGCGCCGGGCTCGTTCTCCGGCGTCGGCCAGACGCTCGACTACTCCTACCTGGTGACGAACAGCGGGGACACGCCGCTGACGAACGTCGTCGTCCACGACGCGCTCGCCGGCGTGTCGCCGGTGACCTGTTCGGCCACAGAGCTGGCCCCCGGGGGAACCAGCACCTGCGGCGCCACCTACGTGACGACCCAGGCGGACGTCGATCGTGGGCKGGTCGAGAACACCGCCGTCGCGAACGGCACGCCGCCGTCCGGCCCGCCGGTGACCTCGGCGCCGGCGCACAGCTCCGCCAGCTCCACGCTCCCACCCCTGACCGGTTCGATCAGCGTCGTGGGCCCGGCAGTTCCGCCCGTCTTCTCTATCCCGCCTGGTTCCCAGTCATCTCCGCTGACCGTCACCTTCGTCGTCGCCAACACTGGTGCCACGCCGCTGCAGGAGATCTCCATCCAGGCGACGACACCGCCGGGCACCGACCTCTTCTGCCCCAAGGGGGAACTCGCTCCCGGTGAGTCCATGAACTGCAACAGCCTGACCACGACGACCCAGACGGACGTGAACCGAGGATCGATCTACATCACTGCCGTCGTCACCGGCCGGCTCGCCACCGGCAGGTGGACGTCGGCGGCCACGACCGTCTTCGCGCACGCCTTCCAGAACCTGAGCATCGGGATAGGTTTTGGGGGCTCGGCCACCTCTTTCAGCAAGGCCGGTGATCCGGTCACCTTCACCTACCAGTTTGTCAGAACCGGAAACGTCACGCTGACCGACCTCACGCTGGAATCGTCACAGGCTGCCCCCGGCGTGCTCTGCGCCAAGACGGTGCCCCCAGCCGGCCCCGGCGGCCCGATCAACAACACGGGCTTCTGCACGGTCAAGACCGTCGCGACCCAGGCCGACGTCGACGCCGGCTTCATCTCGGACGTGGCMCGCCTCGTCGCCACCACGCCGACGGGCGAGCTGACCACCCTGCCGCCGGCGGTCGCCACCGGGCGACGAGAGGGCGCCGGGCCCATCCCCCCCACGGCCGGCGCGATCTCCCTGGCCAAGTCCGCCGCGCCGGCCGAGTTCGTCGGCGCGGGCCAGCGGCTGGACTACTCCTACCAGGTGACGAACACCGGTCCCGTCGGGCTGTCCGGCGTCCGCGTCGTGGACGGCCTGCCCGGGCTGACCCCGGTCGCCTGCCCGGCGACGACGCTGGCCCCGGGCGCGGCGATGACCTGCACCGCCTCCTACCTCACCACCGACGCGGCCGCGAACGTCGGCCAGGTCCGCAACGACGCGTTCGCCTACGGAGCGGCGGCCGGCTCGCCGCCGGTGACCTCCGCCCCGGCGGTCACGACGACACCGGGCCGGCCCGCGCAGCAGCCGAATCCCGCCATCGCCCTCGTGGCGCAGGTGGCGCCAGCCACCGTCCCCGTCACACAGCAGGTCCTGCACTACACCTACCTGGTGACGAACACCGGCAATCTCCCCTTGGGGAAGATCAGAATCACCGAGGCTCTGAAAACCGGGTCGATCTCCTGCCCCGTCGACGGGCTGCTGCCCGGCGTGACGATGTCCTGCACCGCCGACTACAGCAYCACGAACCAGGACGTCGCCCGGGGCTCGGTGGACAGCCAGGCGGTAGTGACCGGGCAGTCCCCGTCGATAGTGACCGGGCAGTCCCCGTCCGGGCCCCCGGCAATCTCGGCGCCCGCGGAGACGTCCGCGACCCTGCTGCCGAGGGCGACGATCTCGCTGGGAAAGTCCATCGTCCAGACGTCGTTCACCGGCCCGGGTGAGCCGATCGACCTCACCTACGTCGCGACGAACACCAGCAGCCAGCCGCTGACCAACGTGGTCGTGTACGACGCTCTGGCAGGTGTGTCACCGGTGCGCTGCGCCGCGACGAGCCTCGCTCCGGGCCAGTCGACGACCTGCACCGCCAGCTATGTCACGACGCAGGCCGACGCCGACCGGGGCGGGTTCAGCAACAGCGCCTGGGCGGCGGGCACGCCGCCGTCGGGTCCGCCGGTCGTCTCCGAGCCGTCGATCGTGACGCTGTCGGTACCGGTCCTGTCGCTGGTGAAGACCGTCAACGCCACGTCCTTCACCGCCGCGGGTGAGCGGCTGACCTACCTCTACATCATCACCAACCGCGGCCCGGTCGCACTCACCGGCCTCGTGGTGAACGACCCGATGTCCGGCCTGTCGGCCGTGGACTGCCCGGTGACGACACTGGCCGTCACCGCGACGACGATCTGCACGGCGAACTACGTGACCACGCAGGCCGACGTCGACGCGCGGAAAGTCGAGAACGTGGCGACCGCGAGCGCGACACCACCGTTCGGTGCCACGGTGACCTCGAAGCCTTCAACCACGTCGGTTCTGCTGCGCTCCGGCACCGGCCCCGCCGGACCGCCTGGGCCTGCCGGGCCTGCCGGGCCGCCTGGGCCTGCCGGGCCTGCCGGGCCGCCTGGGCCTGCCGGGCCTGCCGGGCCTGCCGGACCGGCTGGGCCCGCCGGACCGGCAGGGCCGGTCGGACCTTCCGGACCTCCCGGACCGCCAGGTCCACCCGGACCATCTGGCGACCGGGAATGGAAGATCGACATCGGGAAGATCCGGATCCCGCCCCTCTTCGGGTAGCCCGCGGTGAACGACGTCGCGGCCCGGCCAGGCTGCCCGGCGACGGGCGCCTTCCGGGCAGGCCGAGTTGTCAGCCGATCGACCGCGAGCTAGCCGACCTGCGGGCGCAGGGCTATGTGATCACTTCCTGTCGAGCCCCGGGCGTGGTGGGATGGGGCCAAGAAGGTCGGGACCCCGCCGCAAGCCACGACGGGGTCTCGAACCGTCCGTCTACGCAGGCTTCGTAGAAGCCCTCGTCCTTGACGAAGAACTGCCGGTACTCGACGTCGACCTTCTCGTCCAGGACGGCCTGTGGCGCTGCATCGGCCATGGCTACGCACTCCCCTGCGTCACACCGGTCGCGATACACCGTCCTACCGCTCCGGCTTCTATAAAGGCGCAGACGCCATCTACCAGGAGCGGTTTGAGGAGTAGTCGCTCGGCAGCGCTGTGGTCGGATGGCCTCGTGCTCACTTGCGCTGCCGCCTATCCTTACGTCGTGACGAACAGAGGCCGTGGTCGGACGACGTCGGCCGTGATGATGTTCTGTTTGCCGGTGGGAGCACTCTTGATGGCCGGGCTGCCTGACGCTGCCCGACGTGGAGGACGAATGCACGGCCGAGGATATGCGCCTTGCCAAGAGCCTGAACAACCTTTCAGTGCTTGGAGTGCGTCCCGTCGGTGCGACTCTTGCGGATCGGGGTGCCGGCTACGGCTGTGGCGACAGCTCGGGCACCCCGTATGCGAGCCGGACCTACCGCCCCGCGGACAACACGGTCACTGAGGTGGCGGAGTTCTACCGTCACGCTGCGCCCGCAGCAGGCTGGACGCTGAAGGACGCCGACGACATCTATCCCGGTCAACGGGTCTGGTACGGCGCGAGACTGTGCTTCTCTAAGTCCGTCGACGGTGTCGCCGTGTTTCTGTCTGTGATGTTTCCAGGTGACTTCGACGATGGACCGGACGATGTGCTCGGGCCGGATCCCCGCGACTTTAGCCTGGACGTGTCCGCGGATCCCGACGGAGGCTATATGTCCTGCTAAAGATTTTCGGTTGCCGACTGGACCGTTGAGAAGGCCAGCGAACAAGGAGCGACGGTGTCCAACGTCGTCGTACTCCAGTCGGGTCGCCAGTGGGATCAGGTTTCCCTGGTCCCACTGTGACCTGACTGCGGGCTACGACTCCCGCTTGGCGCTAAGAGCCTCCGCAAAATCCTCGTCCGAGGCCGTACCGAAGGGATCGCTAAGCCTCCACGCGGTGGTACGGCAGCAATACARCACCACCCGCAGTGCTTGCGTGTCGGTCATACCTGCTAGTTCACCAGGGTAGTTGATTTTAGGTCGTCCCAGGTGACGATCTCCCAGACGAGGCGTTCCTGGACCTGGCCGGCGGCCGCGACCCGGACCTCGTGCGGAATGGCCGTCCTGCCGTCACCGAGGGGCGGGCACACCGCGCACGTCACGACCGGCGCCTGGCTCGCCCGCCGCTGTTGCAGCATGCCGGCGACCGCCAGCGCCAGCGCGGTCCGCCCCGGCGAGACCCCCGCCGGGCACACGACGACGGTTCGGACATGCGCGAGCCTCGCCATGCTCAGCGCCACCCGGACGAGCTCGCCCCGCGCCAGCTCGACGAAGTGCAGGTCGGCCCACGCGTCCCCGACGACCGCCCGGGACCGCCGCTCGACCAGGCGGCCGGCGTGCTCCGGGGTCGCGGGCCCGGGGGCTCGCCGCAGCAGCAGGCCGGCCCGGTCGGGCAGCGCCAGGCTGACCAGCTGGGACCGCCCCGCCCGCCCGGCGTCTTCCGTGTTTCCCGCGCTCCTGATGCTCTCGGTGTCCGGCACGACGACCCGTGCCGCGCTACCCACGACCGTCTCCCCGTCCTCACTGGTGTCGTGCCTGGTGATGAACACGTGTGCGCCCTCCGTCGCCACCACTGGTCGCCCGCCCGTCAGCTGAACAGGGAGCGCCACGGCGTCGCCGGGCCGTCGTGGACCGCCGAGCGCCAGAAGAAGGACTCGGCGAAGTCCTCCGGCTCGATTTCGTCGTCGGCCTCGTCGGCCTCGTCGGTCGTGGCGGTCGTGGCGGTCGTCGCGGCGGCGCCGTCCTCGGCGGCCGGGGCCGTCGCGGGATCCGGCTGGCGGTCGGTGTCCGGCCGCTGGTCGTCGTCGGTTCGCTCCCCGGGGGGCGACAGTGCGAGGCCGACCGTGGCGACCGCCGCCGCCACCTCGTCCGCCCACGGGATCTCCTCCGCCTCGGGCGCCGCACCCACCCGAGCCGGGCTGGCCGGACGAGCGCCGTGCGGGCCGAGACGGGTGGCCAGCCCGGCACGGCGGGTCCGGGGTCCCCTCGTGTCGTGCGGCGCGGTCGCTGGCGCGGCCGGCTCGTCGGCTCCRGTCGATGTGAGTCTCCCGGCTGGCTCGTGTTCTGCTGCCTGGTCTTGGTTGGACGTCCAGTCCTGCTTGGGCACGGCTCCTCCTGACGCTCCCGGCTCTGTCGTACCCGACAGTGTCGCACCCATCAGTCCTACCGTCCGCAAGGTGGAGCGCTTCGTAACCATCGGCTACCTGATGAAGCGCCTAAAGGTGGGCCGTACGCGCGCGTACCAGCTCACCCGGCGCCCGTCCTACCCCGCGCCCGCAGGCACGGCCGACCACATGCGCATCTGGCTCAAGGCCGACGTGGACGCGTGGCTGACCGCTCATCGCCCCGACGCCGTCCCCGAGGAGACCACCGACGATGACGATGACGGCGGCAAAGGCGCCTAGCGGCAGCGGCTGACGTCGGCGCCGATCTGCCGGCTAGTGCCGCCTCCGACAGGGTTCGCCCGGTCCTGGCGTCCCCATGATCGCTATTTGAGCCCTGTGGTGGTCGTAACCGGGCCGGTTTCGTAGCCACCAGGGGGCGCCAGCGCCGATCAAGGCGACGGGCTGACCTTGGCGGTCACAGCACTAGTGTGCCCCGTCAGAAATTAGGCGGGTAAGTACTACTCTGTCGCTATGGTGCGTTCCGGCTCTGCTGCGGTTGAGGTCGTCCTGTCTGAGGACGAGCGTGGCGAGTTGGTCCGGCGGCT
>NZ_MBLN01000043.1:0-121018 GCF_001854645.1 Pseudofrankia sp. EUN1h
TCCTGATTCACCGCACTACCCCGCACCACCGCCAAAACCCGACGCCCCTCCCGCACCGCATCCGAAAGCCGCTGCAACACCAGAACCCCCGCACCCTCCGCCCACCCCGTACCATCCGCACCCGCCGCAAACGACCGACACCGACCATCCCCCGACAACCCACCCTGCCGAGAAAACTCCACAAACGTCCCCGGCGACGACATCACCGTCACCCCACCCGCCAACGCCACCCCACACTCACCCCGCCGCAACGCCCCCACCGCCACATGCAACGCCACCAACGACGACGAACACGCCGTATCCACCGTCACCGCCGCCCCCTCCAGACCAAACACATACGCCACCCGCCCCGACAGAACACTGCTGGCTCCGCCGGTCATGTGCTGGCCCTCGAGGGGGTCGGGACCGCCGCCGGGGACGGTGTGGTCGTGGAACGCGAAAGCGCCGACGTAAACGCCCGTGTCACTGCCCCGCAGGGTGGTCGGGTCGATACCGGCGCGCTCGAACGCCTCCCAGCACACCTCCAACAAGACCCGCTGCTGCGGATCCATCGCCAACGCCTCACGCGGCGAAATCCCAAAGAACTCCGCGTCAAAACCCCCAGCACCCCCCAGAAAACCACCCCGCCGCGCAAACGACGACCCAGGAACATCCCCACCCCCACCAAAAAGACGCCCCAGATCCCACCCACGGTCACCCGGAAACTCCGACGTCCCGTCACGACCCTCCACAACCAGATCCCACAGATCCTCAGGAGAACCCACCCCACCCGGAAAACGGCACGCCATGCCCACGATGACGACGGGATCCTCCGCGTCGTCCTGGAAAGGGCGGCGCGCGGCCGGGGCGGGCAGCACGTCACCGCGCAGGTGGCGGATCAGGGCTTCGGGAGTGGGATGGTCGAAGACCAGGGTGGGGGCCAGGGTGACGTCGAGGGACCGGCCCAGCAGGTCGCGCAGTTCGACGGCGGCCAGCGAGTCGAAGCCGAGGTCCTTGAACGTGCGCTCCCGGTCGACGCGCTCAGGTGAGCCGTGGCCGAGAACGGCGGCCACCTGCGCGAGGACGAGTTCGGCCAGCGAGCGCTCGCGGTCGGCCTCGGGCAGCGCGGCGAGGCGATCCCGGGTCGTGCCGTCGGCGACCGGCCCGAGCGCGCCCGCGGTCGGTGCCGGTTCGGCCGCCTCCACCACCTCCGCGAGCGGCCCCGCGACCGCCTGGGCCGGTACCGACCGCGTACCCGTCCCGGCGGCCAACCAGTAGCTCTCCCGCTGGAAGGCATACGTGGGCAGCGAGACGCGGCGCCCACCCGCGCCTTCCAGGATCCGGTCCCAGGCGACGGGCACGCCGCGTACATGCAGACCGGCCACAGCCGCGGCGAGCGTGTCCTGCTCCGGGCGGCCGGCCCGGGCCGCGGGCAGGAGGGCCGCGTCGGCGGTGACGCAGTCCCGGCCCATGGTCGCGAGCACGGCGTCCGGTCCGACTTCGAGGTGGACCGTCACGCCCAGCGCTTCGAGCGCGCGCATGCCGTCGAGGAACCGGACACCCCGACGGGCGTGGCGCACCCAGTGGTCGGCGTCGAGCAGTTCCCCGGGCGCGACCGCGCGGCCGGTGAGGTTGGAGACGACCGGAAGCGTGGCCTGACGGTAGGTCAGGTTCTCGGCGACCCGGCGGAACTCTCCCAGCATGCTGTCCATGTGCGGCGAGTGGAAGGCATGGCTGACCCGCAGCCGCCGGGTCCTGCGCCCACGGGACCGCCAGGCGTCGGCGATGGTGCTGACGGCATCGGCGTCCCCGGCTATCACCGTGGCGGATGGACCGTTGAGCGCGGCGATCTCCACGCGGCCGGCGAAGTCGGCGAGCCGCGGGACGAGCTCGGCCTCCGAAGCCTGGATGGAGACCATCGCTCCGCCTTCCGGCAGGGCCTGCATCAGGCGACCGCGCGCGGCGACGAGGGTGGCGGCGTCGGCCAGGGAGAACACGCCGGCGGAATATGCGGCGCTCAGCTCGCCGATGGAGTGGCCGAGCAGAGCCGCAGGGACGATCCCCCAGTGCCGCAGGAGCCTGAACAGGGCGGTCTCGTACGCGAACAGCGCCGCCTGGGTGTAGACCGTCTGATCGAGCAGGGCGGCGGCGGGCGCGTCCGCGGGGCCGAGGACCAGGTCGCGGACCGAACGGTCGAGGTGCTTGTCCAGCTCGCGGCAGGCGGCGTCGAAGGCATCGGCGAACGCGGGCTGGGCGACGTGCAGAGCCGCGCCCATGCCGGGCCGCTGACTACCCTGACCGGTGAAGAGGAACGCGAGGCCGCGTTCGGCCGGCTCGGCGGCGGCGCGGACGACGCGGGGCGAGGGACGGCCGCCGGCGAGGTCGCCGAGGGCCGCGGCGAGGCCGTCGCGGCTGTCGGCCAGCAGTGCGGCCCGGTGTGTGAGATGGCTGCGCGTCAGGGCGGTGGTGCGCGCGAGGTCGGGCAGGGTGAGGTCGGCATGGGCCGCCAGGTGTTCGCGCAGCCGCTGGGCCTGGGTGCGCAGCGCGGCGTCCACATGTCCGGACAGCAGGACGGTTACCGGCCCGGGTTCGCTGCCGGTGCTGCCGGCGCCGTTGCCAGCGGCCGGCGCGGACAGCCCGGTGGCGTCGGACAGCACGAGGTGGCAGTTGGTGCCGGCCATTCCGAAGGAGCTGACGCCCGCGAACACCGGACCGTCGGCGTCGTCCGCGGTGAGGTCGACGCGGGTGACGGCGACCTCGAGGCCCAGGGCGTCGAGCGGGATCGCCGGGTTCGGACGCTCGTAGTTGAGGCTGGGTGGCAGGGTGCGCTCGCGCAGGCTTAGCGCGGCCTTGAGGAAGCCGGCGATGCCCGCGGCGCCTTCGAGGTGTCCGATGTTGGTCTTGACCGAGCCGACCAGGAGAGGAGACGCGGCGGGCCGGCCCCGGCCGACGACCGCGCCAAGCGCGGCGGCCTCGACGGGGTCGCCGGCGGGTGTTCCGGTGCCGTGCAGTTCGACGAAGCGCACGCGGGCCGGATCCACCCCCGCGTCGGCATAGGCCCTGCGCAGGACGTCACGCTGCGCGCTCTCGCTGGGCGCGGTGAGCGTGTCGCCGCCGCCGTCGTTGTTGACCGCTCCGCCGCGGACGAGGCAGTACACCGTGTCGCCGTCCGCGAGGGCCTGGCTGAGGGTCTTGAGCACGACGACGCCGCCGCCCTCCCCCCTTACGTAGCCGTCGGCGCGGGCGTCGAACGTGTGGGCGCGGCCGGTCGGCGAGAGAGCGCCGAAGCGCTCGGCCACGGTGAAGCCCTCGGGCAGCAGGTTGAGGCTGACTCCGCCCGCCAGGGCCAGGTCGGTCTCGCCGCGGCGCAGGCTCTCGCAGGCCAGGTGGACGGCGACCAGCGAGGACGACTGCGCGGTGTCGACGACGAGGCTGGGGCCCTGGAACCCGAGTGCGTACGAGACGCGGTTCGCGATGACGCCGCGGCTCAGGCCGGTGATGGTACGGCCGTTGACGGCCCCGGGTCCGAGCCGGTCGGCGAGCTTGGCGTAGTCATCCCAGATAGCGCCGAGGTAGACGCCGGTCCGGGTGCCCCGGCGGGTGGCGGGGACGATGCCGGCGTCTTCCAGGGCCTCCCAGGCGAGCTCGAGGGCGAGCCGCTGCTGAGGGTCCATGTCGACGGCCTCGCGCGGGGAGATGCCAAAGAACTCCGGATCGAAACGATCGACCCCGTCGACGAAGCCGGCGCGCGGCGGCCGCGCGCCCGCGGACCGCGCGCCGAACCCGGGCCGGCCCGGCGGCACGTCCGTGACCGCCTCGGCGCCGGCGCGCAGCAGTTCCCAGAACGCGGCCGGGTCGGGGGCGCCGGGCAGCCGGCAGGCCAGACCGACGACCGCGACGGGCTCCGCCGGGGCCAGCCGTCGCGCAGCGCTGTAGGAACGCGGTTCGTCGGTCATGGGGGCGCACCCTCGCCTTTCCATCCAGGCTTTTCTCAAGGCCGCTTCGCGCCCGGTCTTCCGGGCGGTCTTCGTTCTCCGCTCCGGCGGCGCCCGTCCCACCGCGAGCCCGACTCATCGGGTTTTCGAAACGGCGAGGACCTGTGTCCCGAAGTTTTACCGACCGCCCGAGACCAGCTGCGCCGGGCCGGCGGGACGCAAAGACGGCGACAGCGCGACGGACGGGCCGTGGCGCGATTTACCGATGAATTCGAACGAGCAAAACGCTACTTGCGGCCCGGGCGGCGGCCAACCCTTAGTCTCGCTCCCCTATCAGGGTTTCCCGTCTTTGCCAGCTAGGGGTGGCCTTATGGCCGACGTCGGCTCTCGGCGGGGCACGGCCACCGCGGCGGGCGTCGTTCGGACCGATACCCCTATGCGGCGCCAGAGAGTAGGGGTTGACCGATAGGGGTGTCTCGAAGGCGCGCTCGCGTTCCTGCCACACACGAATGCGTGACCGCGCGTCGGGTCGTAGAAAGCAACATCACAGTCGTCTTGCCGACACCGTGTATCTGGCGTCACGGCCGCCGTCCGGTGCGCGTGCCAGGACTCGTATGACATGCTGTCCATGACTAATGACATGCCGTCACGGCCGGACGAAGGCGTCCGGCCGCCACATTCGATCACGCTCACGCTTGGATGCGCCGTGCCGTTCCCGCCGCTCCTGGGGTGTTGGAAATGGGCGGAGGCCGGGGACGGCCGTCTGCCGGATTCGATTCCGGCCGCGCGCGGGTCGGGAGCCTCGACGATCGCGGCCATCAGGCACATGCGATCTCTCCGACCGCATCGCGGGCACCGCCCTCTGGCGGAATACGTAATACGCGCCACGTGGGCACGGGAAACAGCCGCGAAGAAGCAGAGGTTACCAGAGGAATCCAGCCGGCCGCCGAGCCGGAGAACCGTATAGCGAGGGTACGAACGGGGAGGCATTATATGCTACTCGTCGAACGCGCGGAAGAGCTACTCCTGCTAAGGCGCAGCCTCGATGAGGCACGGGGCGGCGCGGGGCAGGTCGTCTCCATCAGCGGCTCAGTCGGCTCGGGCAAGACCGAGCTCACCCGCCGGCTCGCCGACTGGGCCGCGGACCGCGGCGTACGGGTCGTGCAGACCTACGCGGCCCCGGCAGGGCGGGGAGCCAGTCCGGGAATCTTCGGCCAGCTCCTCGAGGCGTGCACGTCCGCGGCCGAGTTGCGGCACGCGGTGACCGCGGCCCCGGCCGCGGACACCCTGCCGCCCCAGCTGATGCTGCTTGTCTGCCACGATCTGCTGCGCTCGGCCGCCGAGGCTCCACTACTACTGATCGTCGACGACGTCCACCAGAGCGATCCGGAGTCCCTGCGAGGACTGCTCTACCTCGTCCGGCACTGCCGCACCGCGCCGGTCATGCTGGTGCTGATCACCGGCGAATGCCTGCAGCAGAGCCTCCCGCTCTTCCATGCGGAGCTGTCCCGCGAGCCGAACTACCGGCAGATCCAGCTGCCGCTGCTGTCGGTGGAGGGCGTCGCCGAAGTACTCGCCGAGCGGCTCGACGCCGACGCCGCGCACCGGCTCGCCCCGGCCGCCCACGCGGCCAGCGGCGGCAACCCCCTGGTGGTTCGGGCGCTGCTGACGGAGCACCTGCACATCCATCCGACCGACGGCCCGCGGTCCCTGGCGCCGGGCGACGGCTCCGCGACGGCGGTTCTCGCCTGCCTGCACCGCATCGGACGGGCCGGACTGGAGGTGGCCCGAGCCATCGCGCTGCTCGGCGAGCACGCCGTCCCCGAGCTGATCTCCCGGCTGATCTCCCGGCCCCGCAATCTGGTCGACCGGGCCCTCGCCAAACTGTCGGCGGCGGGCCTGCTCGGCCCCGACCGGCTGCTGTGCCACCCAGCGGCACGGTCGGTCGTGCTCAGCGACCCGAACTTCGACGACGCGGCCGAACTGCAATACGGCGCCGCCGAGTTGTTGCACGCCGAGGGCGAGGCCGCGCTGCGGGTCGCCGAGCACCTGATCGCCGCCGACCGGATCGGCAGAAGTTGGCATATCGCGGTCCTGCGCCAGGCGGCCGAGGACGCGCTGGCCGACGGCCGGGCCGACCTGGCCCTGCAGTGCCTGGACCTGGCGCTGCGGGAGTGCTCCGACGGCGAGGAGCGCGCACTGATCACCGCCGCCCGGGTCCGGGTCGAGTGGCGGATGAACCCGGCCCGGGCCATGTCCCACTTCGCCGGGCTGCTGGACGCCTTCGAACACGGGTGCCTTCCGGACCTGGAGGCCGTCATGCTGGGCCGCGCGCTGATGTGGCACGGGCGAGAAGAGGAGGCGGCCAGGATTCTGGACGCGATCCGCTCGCGCGCGCATGCGCCGGAGGTCGGTGAGGCGCTGCTCAGCACCGACCACTCGCTGCGCAGCACGCACCCCGGGTCCGCGGCGGTCCCGCGAGAAAGACCCGCGGCGGCCGGGCCGCCCGACCGGGATCCCGCGGCCAGACCGCTGCCCGACGCGGCGATGTGGCACTACCTGCGGGCCGGCGACCACGCGACCGCCGCGCGGTTCGCCGAGGACGTGCTGCGCGACGACAGGTCGCCGGACTACTGGCGCGGGCCGCATTGCAACGCGCTGTACGTGCTGATCTACGTACATGAGCTCGAACGCGCCGAGTACTGGGCCGCGCGAATCTACCGGGATGCCACGCCACAGGGCTACCGGACCTGGCAGGCCATGAAGTCCGCCGTACTCGCCGAGATCGCGCGCCGGCGCGGCGACCTGCCGGCGGCCGAGCGACTGGCCCGCGGCGCGCTGCAGCTCATGGGACCACGGGCCTGGGGGCCGCAGATCGATCTGCCGCTCTCGACCCTGATCTACGTGCTCACGGCGATGGGTAGGCACGGCGCCGCGGCCGAGTGGCTGGCATATCCGCGTCCCACTGGCGCGACGACGACCCGTTACGGCCTGCACTACCTGGACGCCCGCGCGCAGCATCATCTGGCGATGGGCCGCCATCTGCCGGCCCTGCAGGATTTCCTCGCCTGCGGGCAGCTGATGGCGAGCTGGGACATGGACATCGTCGGCATAGCGCCCTGGCGGCTGGGGGTCGCTGAGGCGCTGCTGCAGCTCGGCCGCACCGAGCGGGCGGCCCGGACGCTGGACGAGCTGGCGGAGCAGCCCGGCGCCGCGCACCCCCTGGTGCGCGGCGGCCTGCTCAGGCTGCGCGCGGCCACGGTGAAACCCCGTCAGGCGGTGGTGCTGCTACGCGAGGGCGCGGACATGCTCGAAAGCAGCGGGTCGCCCGCGGAGCTGCTGGCGGCGCTGCTCGACCTGCACCGGGTGCACGTGGAGCTGGGCGACTCGCACCTGGCGCATTTCACCGCCCGGCAGATCTGGCGGACGGCGGCGCAGTGCGGTGCCGAGGCCCGCGCCCGCCGGACGCTCGGCCCCGAGTTCGCCGCGCCGTGCCCGGACGACGGGACGCCGTCGGCGACGCCGGACACCACGTATACGGTGCTCAGTGACGCCGAGCTGCGGGTGGCGGCACTGGCCGTGCGCGGACACACCAACCGGGAGATCGCCAGCCGCCTGTACATCACGGTCAGCACGGTCGAGCAGCATCTCACCCGCGTATACCGCAAACTGCAGGTCGGTGGCCGGATCGACCTGCAGACCCGGCTGAACCCGAAGGTGCTGGGCACCGCGTGACGCGGGTTCCCGTGCCCCGGCGCCAGGCGCCGGGGCACGGGAACCCGCGTCGGCTTTCACCCTCCGGGTTGTTTGCACAGTGCTAGGTCGGTAATGCTGCGCGGATCCGGGTCAGGCCTTTGCGACCGACAGATTGAACTCTGCGGTCTGGAAGGTGTTGAACAGCCGGATGAACAGCAGCAGCGCGGCCTCGGTGGCGCGCGCGCCGACCACGTCACCGAGATCGATGATCTGATCCTCAGCCCAGCCAAAGGCCTTCAGCAGCTCGGCGACCTCGGCCTTGGCCGTCGCGTCGTCACCGTTGAGGAACACCGTGTGGTGACCCGGAATGCGGCCGGGGTCGACCATGACCTGTGCCGCCATGGTGTTCAGCGTCTTCACGATCCGGGCCCGCGGGAAGGCCTTCTGAAGCTGCTCGGCCACGCTGCCGCCGCCGGGGGTGGCGACCGCGACCACACCGTCCCTGGATTCGATGCCGTTCGAGACGTCCACCACGATCTTGCCGCGCAGGTTGTCGGCGCCGGCCGCGGTGAGCACGTCGAGGGAGGCGAGCCCCGGCGCGGTGTTCACCACGAGTTCGGCGACCGCGGCGGTCTGCGCGAGCGTGGAAATCTCGACGTCGTGCCGCGCGGCCCACTCCTTGGCCGGAGAGTTCTCGGGGTCGCGCGATCCCAGCGTGACCTCGTGCCCGAGTGAACGCAGTTTCGCGCCCACGACCTTTGCGACGTTGCCGGTGCCCAGGAGGCCGATGTTCATCGTATCGGTCTACTTCCGTGTATGTGCGGGCACTGTTGCCCGCGGAGTCTGGCCAGCGCCGGAATCGACCGCGATATTCCCGCCGGCCGCCAGGCGCCCCTAGTGACCCCTAGCCGGCCCAATGAAGGCCCCTGACGTGTGCCCCAAACGGTTCACCAGGCCCATACCGGCCGAATAATTCCGTATCAGACCACTCGTCCAGAATCACCGTGGAGGACTGCCGTGGAAGACATCCTCGACGCCCTTCTCGACACCGCGGCCTCCGATTCCTTCGCCCGGCTGAAGATCCCGAAAACCTACCGCGCGGTCATCGTCCGACGAGACGAGGCCGGCATGTTCGAGGGGGTACCGGCCGCGGAGCGGGATCCCCGCAAGTCGCTGCACGTCGACGACGTGCCCACACCCGAGCCAGGCCCTGGCGAGGCCTTGGTCGCGGTCATGGCCAGCTCCGTGAACTACAACTCGGTGTGGTCCGCGGTCTTCGAGCCCGTATCCACCTTCGCCTTCCTGAGGCGTTACGGCCGACGCTCCGAGCAGGCCCGGCGGCACGACCTGCCCTATCACGCGATCGGCTCCGACCTGGCTGGCGTCGTGCTGCGCACCGGTCCCGGAGTGCACGCCTGGAAGCCGGGCGACGAGGTGGTCGCGCACTGCCTGTCCGTCGAGTTGGAAAGCCCCGACGGGCACTCCGACACGCTGCTCGACCCCGAGCAGCGCATCTGGGGCTACGAGACCAACTTCGGGGGCCTGGCCGAACTGGCCCTGGTCAAGTCCAACCAGCTGATGCCCAAGCCGCGGCATCTGACCTGGGAGGAGGCRGCGAGCCTCGGACTGGTCAACTCCACCGCGTACCGGCAGCTGGTCTCCCGCAACGGCGCCCAGATGAAGCAGGGCGACGTCGTCCTTGTCTGGGGGGCCTCCGGCGGGATCGGCGCGTTCGCCACGCAGTACGCGCTGGCCGGCGGCGCAATTCCGGTGTGCGTGGTCTCCAGCCCGGACAAGGCGCGCATCTGCCGGGAGCTGGGCGCCGAGGCGGTGATCGACCGGCGGGCCGAGGGCTATGCCTTCTGGCGGCCGGATGGCGGGGGGCAGGATCCGGCCGAATGGCGGCGCTTCGGGGCCCGCATCCGGGAGCTGACCGGGGGCGAGGACCCGGACATCGTCTTCGAGCACCCGGGCCGGGAGACCTTCGGCGCCTCGGTCTACGTCGCGCGCCGCGGCGGGACCATCGTCACCTGCGCCTCCACCAGCGGCTACCTGCACGAATACGACAACCGGTACCTGTGGATGAGCGTCAAGCGGATCATCGGCTCGCACTTCGCCAACTACCGCGAGGCCTGGGAGGCCAACCGGCTCGTGCAGAAAGGCCGCATCCACCCTACGGTCCACCGCGCCTTCCCGCTGGAGGAGACCGGCCAGGCGGTATACGAGGTGCACCGCAACCAGCACCAGGGCAAGGTCGCCGTGCTCTGCCTCGCCCCCGACGAGGGGCTGGGAGTACGCGACGCCGAGCTGCGCGCCCGGCACCTGCCGGCCATCAACCGCTTCCGCAGGCGCGCCGACGGCACCGACCTGACGTGACGCGTCGGCCGCACGGCCGCACGCGACGACTCGACGACGGCGCCGGGAAACGGCTCATCGCCGGATCCGGCTGATGAACGCCGTTGGCTGCTGCGACGGAGGATCTGAGAAAATCATGGTTGGGACTCTGCACCGATGACGGAACTCACCGCGCGCGCCACCGTCACCGTGGCCGAACAGCGCCGAGCGCTGAACGACCCACGTGAAAGGCTGGCCCGTCTGCTCGATCCGGGAACACTGAACGTCACCTCCAATCTGCCCGGCAGCCGGGTCGCCGTCGCCCGCGGCCGCATCAATGGCGTCGCTGTCGTCGCCTACTGCACGGATGCCAGATCGCTGGGGGGCGCGATCGGTTCCCTGGGCGCACGCCAGATAGTGGACGCCATCAACGGCGCGGTCGCCGACCGTGCTCCCGTCGTCGGGCTCTGGCACTCCGGCGGAGCGAGCCTCGGCGACGGCGTAGACGCCCTGGATGGCATCGGGCAGATGTTCACCGCGATGATCGCGGCATCGGGCCGAGTACCGCAGGTGTCCGTGGTGCTGGGCCCGGCCGCCGGCGGGGCCGCCTACGGACCGGCGCTCACGGACGTGATCGTCATGGCGCCCGAGGGCAAGGTTTTCGTAACCGGGCCCGACGTCGTTCGCCAGGTGACGGGCGAGCAGATCGACATGGCGGGGCTGGGTGGATCGGACGCACACGGCCGGCGGTCCGGCGTCGTGCACGTGAACGCCCAGTCGGAGGCGGACGCGTATGCGCGGGCGCGGCGGATCACCACGCTGCTGGCAAGACCGGGCGCCTTCGACACCACCGCCGCGGACGGTGATGCGCGCGACGCTGGCTCCCTGCTGCCAGACCGTCCCCGTCGGGCCTATGACATCCGTCCGGTCGTGCGCGCCATCCTCGACGATCCAGCCCAACGCCGCGGCGCGACGGATGCGACCGGCGCGGCCGAGGACGACTACGAGGAACTCCAACCGCGGTGGGCACCCAATGTCGTCGTGGCACTCGGACGGATGACCGGGCGGACCGTGGGTGTCATCGCCAACAATCCGCTGCGCAAGGGCGGTTGCCTCGACTCCCTGGCCGCCGAGAAGGCCGCCCGCTTCGTCCGGATGTGCGACTCGTTCGGCATCCCGCTCGTCGTCCTCGTGGATGTCCCTGGATACCTGCCGGGCGTGAGCCAGGAGTGGGGCGGCGTCGTGCGGCGAGGCGCCAAGCTTCTCTATGCGTTCTCGGAGGCGGTCGTRCCACGGGTGACGGTGGTTCTGCGGAAATCCTATGGGGGCGCGTACATCGCGATGAACTCCCGCTCTCTGGGCGCGACCAGCGTCCTGGCCTGGCCCCAGGCGGAGGTCGCGGTCATGGGCGCCGAGGCCGCCGTGGGAATCCTGCACCGACGGACCCTTGCGGCGGCCGCGGCCGATGAACGAGACGCCCTGCGCGCCCAGCTCGTCGACGAGCACGTCCGCGAGGCCGGCGGGCTGCAGCGCGGTGTCTCGCTCGGTGTGATCGACAAAATCATCGACCCGGTCGACACGCGACGCGAGGTCGTTCGTGTCCTGGCGGCGGCACCTGGCCGCCAAGGCGCCCACGGGAACATTCCCTTGTGACAGGAGGCAATCAGGCCAAACCCGTCGCGGCGCCCGAGGTTCGGCGCGGACGGTCTGGCAGCCACCGCGCTGGCCCACGAAACGCGGTGGCAGCGGTGGACGGGATCTGCTTTGATCCTGCGCACCATGGGCAATTCGCCGGCCAGGACCATCGATCTGCTGCCGCTCACCAAGGACGAGGCCGCCGTGGTCGCCGCCGGGAAGCCGGGTGACGGCGAGCGGTGGGCCGAGGGTTTCCCACGTGAGGACGACTCAGAGCCGTGCGCCGGACTCGCCGGCAGTGCCGAGGAGCGGGGCCCGTTCGGGGTCTACCGCATCGTGCCGCTCGCGCACGGGCTGACGATCGGCACGGCCGGCTTCTACGGCCTCCCGGACGCCTCTGGCGAGGTGACCATCGGGTACGGCATGGTCGAACCGGAATGGGGCAAGGGCTACGGCACCGAGGCCGTGGCCGGGCTGATCGAGATCTGCCGCGCGCACGGCGGGGTGAGGGCGGTCAACGCCGACACCGATCTGGACAACATCGGCTCTCAGCGGGTGCTGGAGAAGAACGGCTTCCAGCGGGTCCGCGCGACGGAAGAACTCTGCTATTTCGTGCTGCGCCTGGGCGGGTAGAACCCAGGCCGTCGGCGTGGCCGACGAGATCGACGGAGTACGGACGCACGGCGCCTTCTCCTTCCGCGCGGACCCCGCCTCAGAGGCTCTGGCCGCCGGAGAGCTCGATACGCGCGCCGTTCGCCCAGCCGAAACCGTCGGCGAGGATCAGCGGCACGGCGGCGCCGATGTCGTCGGGCTTCCCGGCCCGGCCGAGCGGGATCGCGGCGGCGACGGTCGCGTTGACCCGCTCGTTGTCGCGGACCAGGCCGCCGCCGAAGTCGGTGGCGATGGCCCCGGGCACCAGCACGTTCACCCGGATCTGCCGCTCGCCCAGCTCGGCGGCCTGATACCGCGTCAGGACCTCGACCGCACCCTTCGCGGCGGCGTAGGCGGAGTTGCCCGGATAGGTGAACCGGGCCAGGCCGCTCGAGACGTTGAGGACGCGCCCCCCGTCGGCCAGGAGCGGCAGCAGCGTCTGGGTGAGGAAGAACGGGGCCTTCACGTGGACGCGAAAGATCTCGTCGAACTGGTCCGGAGTCGTCCCGTCGAACGGCGCGTGCAGCCCGATGCCGGCGTTGTTGACCAGATAGTCGAGATGGTCGGCACCGAGCCCCGCCAGGGTCGCGCGTACGTCCGCCGCGAACGCCGCGAAGCTCGTGCTGTCGCCGACGTCGAGCCGCAACGCCGCGGCCGGTGCGCCGTGGTCGGCGACCTGCGCGACCATCGCGTCGGCCTCCTCCTTGTTGCCACGGTAGGTGCCGATGACGCCGACTCCGGCGGCGGCCAGGTGCACGGCCATGCTCCGGCCAAGACCACGGCTGGCGCCCGTCACCAGCGCGATTTTCCTGTCCATCATGATTCCTCCCAGGCTGCGTTTCCCGTGGGTCTCACCGACGCTGGCCGTCCTCGACCACTGTCACTTCGCCCCTCGACCACTGTCACTTCGGCGCCGTGGCTCATGGGCGCTCAGCCTTTCCCCGGATCGCCAGTACGGGGATCGGGCGCGGCCGCGCCGGCATGATGAGGAGGGCGGCCCGGTGCGTGGCCGAGGTGGCCGCCCACCGCGAGGCCCGGAATCGCCTCGCGTCCTGAAGGCGGACACCGGGCCCGGCCCGCGGCGGGAGGAGCGAGCGGTCGTGGAACACGCGGAGCTGGGAGTCTTCCTCCGGCACCGTCGGGAGCAGTTGCGGCCGGCGGATGTCGGGCTCATCGCCGGCGGTCGGCGCCGGGCGGTCGGCCTTCGCCGCGACGAGGTCGCCCTCCTCGCCGACATGTCGACGGACTACTACGAGCGGATCGAGCAGGGCAGGGGGCCGCGGCCGTCCCCGGCGATGCTCGGCGCGATCGCCCGGGCGCTGCGCCTGACCCTGGACGAGCGCGACCACGTCTACCGGCTGGCCGGCCAGGCACCGCCGCCCCGGCACCGGTCGCTCGGCTACGCCGACGCCGGCCTGATGTGCGTACTGGATGCCCTCGCTCCGTCGGTGCCCGCGCTCATCTCGGACGACCTGTCGACCGTCGTCGCGCAGAACGCGCTCAACGTCGCGTTGCTCGGCCCGATCGCCCAGGCGGACGGCCGGCGACGCAACTTCCTCTGGCGCTGGTTCGCCGATGGCGACCTGCGGGCCCGCTATCTGCCCGACCAGCACGAGCGGCTGTCCCGCGAGTACGTCGCCGACCTGCGGGTCACCCTGGGACAGCGCCCCCAGGATGACGACATCCGGTCACTCGTCGAAGAGCTGTCCCGGGCCAGCGCCGAGTTCCGCGAGGTCTGGGAGCGCCAGGAGGTCGCCGTCCGTCAGGTCACCCGCAAGGTGCTCGTCCATCCCGAGGTGGGCCGGCTCGACCTGGAATGCGACATCGTACTCAGCCCACCATCCGGCCAGCGGCTGGTCCTCTTTCGCCCCCAGCCCGGCTCCGGGTCCGGCGCGCGGCTGGAAATGCTCGCGGTGCTGGGCACTCAGACGTTCACCGCGCACTCCAGCTCGACGGGGCTGTCGTCGACACCGTGGCCCACTCCGCGGACATGATCATGCGTGCGGTCGGCGGTCTCAGGGAGTGCCACCGGTCCCCAACCGGCCCTCGCGGAGTTGGCCGCCGGGCTGCTCGAGCGCGGTGCCGAGCCGGGGAACCGGGAACGGCTTCACCCGGGCGACGGTCGCGACGTACAGGAGGAGGCCGGCGGCGGTGAGCACGAAGCCGGCCCAGACCGTCGACAGAGTCCCCCACCCGGCGTCGAGGGCGACCGCGCCGCCGATCGCGCCGAGCGAGTTGGCCAGGTTGAGGGCTGCCAGGTTGAGCGCGCCCATCAGGGTCGGGGCGCGCGGCGCGAGACCGGTCAGCCGGACCTGGATGGTGGGGATCGCCGCCATCATGGTCGCGCCGACGCCGAACAGGCAGGGCAGCAGAATCGCCAGATTGCCGCCGGCCACGCCGATCAGCACCAGGAGCGCCAGCACACCGCCGTAGCCCCAGACCAGTCCGCGGTGCTCGTACCGGTCGGCGGCCCGGCCGCCCAGATAGTTGCCGACCGCCATGCCGAGGCCGAAGACGGCGAGCGCGATCGGGATGAGCGAGGCGTCCCGCCGCGCCGCGTCGGTGACGAACGGGCCGATGAACGTGTAGACGGCGAAGATGCTTGAAATGCCGAGCGCGGCGACGATGAACATCAACCAGACGTTGAGCTGGCGGAGGCTGCCCAACTCGTTCGTGATGGAGGTGCCGCGCAGGTCGTCGGTGTGTGGCAGCCAGGCCAGCAGGGCGACGCCGGCGAGCAGGCCGACGGCGACCACGGTCCAGTACATGGCGCGCCAGCCGGCGTTCTGACCGATGAAGGTGCCGAGTGGCGACCCGACGATGGTGGCGGCGGTGAGTCCTCCCATCACGGTGGCGAACGCCTTGCCACCCCTGCCCGGGCCGTACACATACGCGGCGACGACGGCACCGGCACCGAAATACGCACCCTGGACGCTGCCGGTGACGAACCGGAAGACGACGAGCGGCACGATGTCCGGCGCGACCGCGGAGAGCCCGTTGCCGACGAGGAAGAGCACGATCAGGCCGAGCAGCAGAGTGCGCCGGTTGACCCGGGCGGCGAGCAGGGTGATCGCCGGCGAGCCGATCACCACACCGAAGGCGTACGCAGTCACCGCGTATGTCGCGACCGGAATCGACACGTCCAGGTCGGCCGCGAACAACTGGATGATGCCGTTGCTGCCGAACTCGCCGGTGCCGATCGCGAAGGTGCCCAACGCCAGCGCGAACAGCGTCAGCCTCGGATGGCCGATGGGTGACCTGGCGGAGGCATGCCGATTTTCTTCGGCGGCGCACTGACCTTCGTATGCACGCTGATGCATCGTCCCCATCCTCCGTTCCGTGGCTGCGTCAGCCCGCGACGTCAGCCCGCGGCACGCTTGATGAGGTCGGCCGTCGCCCCGGGTTGCGCGATCATCGCGACGTGCGAGGCGTCGACCTCGACGGCGCGCGCGCCGGCTCGCTTCGCCATGAACCGCTGCGCCTCGGCGGGCAGCACGTTGTCCTTGCGGGCGACGAGATACCAGGAGGGAATGCTCTTCCAGGCCGGGGCGCCGGACGGCTCCTGCAAGGTGCGCAGGTCGCTCGGCCGCTGGCCGGCCCACATCAGGTCGGTGGTCGCCTTCGGCAGGTCACCGGCGAACACCTGCCGGAAGACCTCCTTCTTGATGTATCCGTCGACGCCCGCACCGTACGGGCGGACGTCCAACGCCGTCTCGGTGAGCTTGCTTCCCGGATACTTCGCCTGCAGGCCCAGCAGCGTCTCTCCCTGATCGGGCGCGAAGGCGGCCGCGTAGACGAGGGCCTTCACGTTCGGGTTGCCGGACGCGGCGTTCGTGACGACGATCCCGCCGTAGGAGTGCGCGGCGAGGACGAGCGGTCCGCTGAGGGTGGCGAGGATGCTGGCCAGGTAGGACGAGTCCGCGGCCACGCCCCGCAGCGGGTTCGCGGGGGCGATGACCGGGTAGCCGGCCCGGATGAGCCGGGCGGCGACGTCGTTCCAGCCGGAGGCGTCGGCGAACGCGCCGTGCACCAGTACCACGGTGGGTTTCCGCCTGGTGTCGGGCTGGGTGGCTGCCTGCGCGGCGGGCGCTCCGACGACGGCGCCGGCCGCGACAGCGGCGGATCCAGCGAGCACCATACGGCGAGTTGTCGTCATCAATGTAAACCCTTCAGTACGCGTTGCGGTCATCCTCGATCCGGGGTCAGCGTAAAACCGGGCAGTTGACGTCCACTGGATGAAGCCGGACGCGCACCGGCCACAGGTCAACAGGCGGTCCACTCGTCGTCAAGTGCGTCTACCTAACCTGCGGCCATGAGATCAGCGAAAAGCGAAACCGCCAGGAAGTTGGGCCTGAGGGCCCATGTTCTCTCCTATGTCCTGGCCAATCTGGCCCAGGTCGTGCTGTGGGCTTCTCTCACCCCGGACCATTTCTTCTGGCCGCTGTGGTCGATCCTGGCCTGGGGCATCGGACTGGCGTTCCACATCCGCGCCGACCACGCGCCGTCCAAAGTGCGCTCCGCGCACTGAGGAACAGCATTCCTCGCGGGAACGGCGCCGCGACGGCCACCGCCTAGGTAGCGGAGCCGCGGAGGTAGGCGAGGACGGCGGAGACGCGGCGGTCGGAGTCGGGGCCGAGCGGGAGCTTGGCGAAGATGTTGCCGACGTGCTTGCGGACCGCGGCCTCGCTGACCACCAGCACGTCGGCGATCGACGCGTTGGTGCGGCCCTCGGCCATGAGCGCGAGCACCTCGCGTTCGCGGTCGGTGAGCGCGGCCAACGGCCCGTCGCGCCGCCGCCGGCGCAGCAGGTGGCGGACCACCTCCGGGTCGACGACGGTCCCGCCGGACGCGACCCGGTCGAGGCTGTCGAGGAACTCGCGGACATGGCCGACGCGGTCCTTGAGCAGGTAGCCGATGCCGCCCCCCGGCGCGGAGTCGAGCAGGTCGGCGACGTAGGCGTCGGCGACGTAGGCCGACAGCACCATGATCGCGATCTGCGGGCGGGTGGAGCGGAGCTCGACGGCGGCGCGCAGGCCCTCGTCCGAGTGGCCCGGCGGCATCCGGATGTCGGTGATGACGGCGTCCGGCTGGGTGTTCGCGGCGAATGTCAGCAGCGCGTGGGCGTCGCCCACCGCCGCCACCACCTCGTGGCCGGCCCGTTCGAGGATGCCGACCAGGCCCTCGCGCTGCAACACCGCGTCCTCCGCGAGCACCAGGCGCAGCGGCCGCCGGACCAGCGGAGGGCGGCCCGACAGGCCCCTGGCACGCGGGTTCTCGTCCACCGGCCCTCCCAGCTCGCCTCGGCCCGGGTCCTCGGTCACGGGTCGGTACCGATCGGGCATTCCATTCTGACCTCGATCGGCCCGCCGGCCGGGCTCGCGACGGTCAGGGTTCCGTCGAGCGCCTCGACGCGCAGCGCGAGCCCGGCGAGCCCCGAGCCGGCCGCCGGATCGGCGCCGCCAGCGCCGTCGTCGACCACCGTGAGGACGAGCCGGCCACCGAACGTCCAGGCATGGATCCGCGCCGACCGCGCGTGGGCATGCCGGGCGATGTTGGTCAGGGCCTCGCTGACGACGAAGTAGGCGGCCGCCTCGACCGGCGCCGGCAGCCGGGCGGGCCACGCTGTCCAAGCCTTTTCCGCGAGGTCAGGCCTGAGCCGATCGAGGGTCGGCCGGGTGGTGTGCGTCGATCCAGGCGTCGACCACCGCCCAGTGCATGGTCAGCCAGTCCGCGCGCTCCCGGCCCACCGCGGGCAGCTCGTCGGCCGGGAACCACCACCAGCGCACCTCCATCGGCATCTCCAGCGGCAGGGCGCGCCAGATCTGGCCCGGGGTGGTCAGGCGGTCCAGGCCCGTGTGGGCGACCACGACCGTCCCGACGATGGTGCCCGCGTCGAGGGCGGCGAGCACCCCGGCGGGCCGCGGCGGAAGCACGTGGGTGAGGTCCTCGGCCACCCTCGCCCTGCTGTTCTGCCCCCGGCGGCGCAGGCCGACGATGACGCGGCGGCGGCGCCTGGCGGTGAAGTTCGCGCCCTCCGGGAAGATGACCAGGGCATCCCGGTCGGTCAGCCGGGCCGCGAGCGCGTTGACCCGAGTCACCGCCGTCGGGTCGGCGCCCTCGGTCCGCAGGAAACAGGCCCCGAGCCGGCCCAGCAGGATGTCGATCGCCGGGTCGAGCTGGAGACTCGCCAGCAGCACGACCCGAGGGGTGCGCCGGTAGCGGTTGAGCACCAGGTGGACGAGCGCGAACGAGTCACCGGCGCCGGCATGCCGGCTGGCCACCAGCACGGGGCGACCGGCGCACTCGAACGTCCCCGCGGGCGGCTCACGCACGATCAGCCGGAACCCCATCAGCCGGCCCGCCGCCGCCACGAGCGACCCCAGCATGCCGCGCAGCAGCACCAGATGGGCCCGCTCCCACCGCGACCGCAGCAGCGGCCGGACCAGCCACAGCCCGAATCCGGCGACGACGGCCACGGCCTCGGCGAGCAGGTAGGCCGCGGCGAGAGCGGACACCCGGCTCAGGCGCAGCCGCCGGTCGAGTGGCGCGACGGCCAGCCCCAGCACCGTCGACACGACGCCGAGGACCGCCCCCGCGACCGCGACCGGGACGAACAGCGGGTCGATGAGCAGGCGGCGAACGGCGCGGGGTGGCACCCTCACCTGGCGCCGCCAGAACCGCCGGACCTGCCCGATCCGACGGATCCGGCGGAATCGGCGGTGTTGGCGGTGTTGGCGGTGTTGGCGTCCTCCTTGGTGAGGTACTCGGCGGTGGCGTGGCGGGCCTGCTCGATCCGGCGGCGCACCCCGGCCGCGGAGCGGTAGCGCAGGCCGAGCAGCGGCGTCCCGACGGTGTCGCCGACCGGCAGGACGTGCACCGTCACCCCGCTGGGCAGGCTCGCCATCGCGTCGGCGAAGCCGCGGCGCCGGGCGATCTCGAAGGCGACCAGCCCCGCCTCCCACGGCCAGCGGCCGGGGCGCAGCGGCCGCTCGATCCGGCCGACGTGCAGCACGTACACCGTCCGCGCGCCGAGGGCCACCGCCCTGCCGACCGGGGTGCTGTCGATGAGACCGCCGTCCACGTAGTGCTCATCGCCGATCTTCACCGGGGGGAGCAGCGCGGGCACGGCGCAGGACGCGAGCACCGCGTCGACCAACGGTCCCTGGTCGAACCAGTGCGCCGACGCACGCTCGATGCTGGCGGCCACGCACTGAAACCGCACCGGCAGCTCCTCGAACGTGGCCGCCAGATGCGCGTGCAGCAACTTGCGCAGCGGGGCATTCGAGTGCAGGTAGCCGTGCTGAACGACCGTCGCCAGCTGTTTCGCTGGGCCTCCCGCGAACACGTCGGATCTACCCAGGTCGGACCACAGCTCGGTCAGCATCTCGATGGCCTCGGCGGTGGGATCGGCGGCGACGGCCGCGCCGTTGATGGCCCCGACTGACGTCCCGACGACCAGATCCGGCCGGCAACCGGCCTCCAGCAGAGCGCTGAGCATGCCGACCTCGGCCGCGCCGAGCACCCCGCCGCCGCCGAGCACGAACGCGGTCGGGCCCAGCGGTGAGGCAGCCGAAATCGTCGTCACCGGACGCTGCTACCCCCACCGTCGCTGCGCGAATCCGACGACATCCGGAAGGCTCACATCCCTGTTCCGCATGACTCCCTGGCAGCCACGTCGCACGTTACGCCGCGAGCCGGCCGCGCCCGCCCAGGCAGTCCTGGCCGGGCGGAGCGGTCACGGCCGGGAGCGCTCGCGCTGTCGGCGGAGCAGTCACGGTCGGCAGAGCACTCATGGTCGGCGGGAGAACTCTCGGTTGGCAGAGCACTCGCGGTCACGCCATAGGCTGGAAGGGTGTATGTGCCCGCGGCCAACCGTGTCGATGACGAGACGCTCATCCGCGAGTTCGTCGCGGAACGCGGATCGGGAACGCTGGTGACCGTCGGGCCGGACGGGGTCGCGGACGCGACGCTCCTGCCGGTCCTGTGGGAGGCCGACCTGGTCGTCGCGCACTTCGCCCGGGTGAACGACCACTCGCGGCGGATGCGGGACGGCGCGGCCGGGCTGCTCGTCGTCCAGGGCCCGGAGGCGTACGTGTCGCCGTCGTGGTATCCGGCGAAAGCCGAGCACGGCCGGGTCGTGCCGACGTGGAACTACTCCGCCGTCCACCTGCGTGGCCCGGTCACCGTGCACGACGACCCGGAATGGCTGCGCGCGGTCGTCACCGGGCTGACGGAGCGGCACGAGGCCGGCCGGGACCACCCCTGGGCGGTCACCGACGCGCCCGAGCGGTATATCGAGGGAATGCTGCGCGCCATCGTCGGCGTCTCCCTGCGCGTCGAGTCCGTCGAGGCGAAGGCCAAGTGGAGCCAGAACAGGTCCGAGGCGGACCGCGCGGGCGTGCTCGCGCAGCTGTCGGACCCGGCGGCACGGGCGCGATTGGCGTCCGGGTCCCTGTGACACCCGCCGGCGCCGACCGGCCAGCGGCACCTCGCCGGTGCCGTGGCTGGTCGGTCCGGGCGGGCGGCTGTCAGCTGACGCCGAGCAGGTCGACGACGAAGATCAGGGTCTCGTTGGGCTTGATGACGCCGCCGGCGCCACGGGTGCCGTAACCGAGGTGCGGGGGAATGACGAGCTGGCGCCGGCCGCCGACCTTCATGCCCTGCACGCCCTGGTCCCAGCCGGCGATGACCTGTCCGGCGCCAAGACGGAACTGGAACGGCTCGCCGCGGTTGTACGAGGCGTCGAACTCCTTGCCGGAGCTGTGGGCGACGCCGACGTAGTGAACCGACACGGTCCGTCCGGCGACCGCAGGCGCGCCGTCTCCCTCGACGACGTCCTGGATGACCAGGCCGGTGGGCGGGGTGGGATCCACGAAATTGATCTCGGGCTTCTCCATGACCTCACCCTATGGGCGCCGCACCGCGCCGACCGCGTGTGACGACCCGCGATCGCGCTCACCCACGGACGACCACGGCCACGGCCACGACCAGCGACCGACGACCGCGTCCAGCGGCGAGCAGTCCCTACCAGCAGTCCCGACCGGCAGTCCCGACCGGCGACAGGTGGTCGCGGCCAGAGAACCCGACCGCGTTCGTTCGCCCACACGGTCAGAACATGAGCTCGTCGAGGTTGCTGACTCTTGGGACGTCGGCTGTCGGGTGGGTGCCATAGCGGTCGACGAGGACCGCGTTGATGCCGGCCCCGACGGCGCCGAATATGTCCTTTTCCAGGGAGTCGCCGACCATCAGGGCTTCGTCGGCCTTTACACCGATGATGTCGAGGGCGCTCCTGAAGGCGCGCGGGTCGGGTTTTCCCGCGGGCAGCACGGACGAGGCGATGAGGAGATCGATCTCGTCGATCAGGCCGAGGCGGGTGAGCTTGAGCCGCTGCTGTTCCTCGTACCCGTTCGTGAAGACGGCCACGGTCAGTCCGGCCGCGCGGGCGCGGCGGAGAGCGGGAACGGCGTCGTCGAAGGCCGCCCAGCCGGCCTCGTAACGGACGAGGTATCCAGCGAAGATGGTGTCGGCCTCGTCGTCCGCCACCTGGAGTGAGAGAAATTCCCGTACCCGGGCCCGCCGCTGTTCGGTGAAGGAGATCTCCCGGCGCTGGTAGCGGGCGTAATGGGTCTCGGAGATGCTCGCCCAACGCTCACTGACCAGGTCGTCGGTGACGCCGTGTCCGGCCGCCCATTCGACGACAGCCGCGCTCGCCGCCGACTGCTGGTCGACAAGCGTGTCGTCAAGATCAAAAAATATCCCCCGAAGCACGACCAGGATTCTGTCATGGCCAGCCCGGCAAAGACAGGTTTCCTGTCGAACGCGCGGGAGCGACGGCCGATTGCCATGGATGATGTCGACGGAACGCGACCGATTTTTCCTCGAGGTTGCCTTCGAGGTCACCCTCGCCGCGGCTCTAGATGTCCCGTTCGAGATCGCCTTCGTCGCTATGCCACGCGCCGCTTTCCATCGACGGGGGGCCAGCGTTGGAAAACATCGGGAGCTATCCCTCCGGCGCGGGCTCCGCGCGGGCTCCGCGCCCCCTTCCACTCGCGCCGGAGAGCATCGCCTGGCTTCTCCCCGGCTCATCGGACATGGCGAACGGCTCTCGGCTCGGCGAGCCGAGACCGGCCGGCTCCGCCGCCCGATCGCCGACGCCAGGCGCGACGCCGGGCCGGCCGGGCCGCACACCGGACGGGCGTAGATTCATCCCATGACGGGCGGGCATGCGCTCCCACCCTTCGGCGAGCCGCTCGCCGACGCCAGCTCCTGGGCGTCCGCGGCCGCGGCCGACACCGACACCACGGGCCGGGGGCGACAGTCGGCGAGGATGGGACGGCCGGGCCTCACGACCGAACGCCAGATCGCCTACTGGCGCAGGTCGGGGCTGCTTCGGCCCGGGGCCACGGAGATGGCGCAGGCCCGCACGATCGCGGCGCTGCGGCGGGCGGGTGTCAGCATTACCCGGATCCGCGCCGCGGCCACCCGGCTGGAGTCCAGTTGGGCGAGCTGGGCGAGCTTTCACGATCACGAGCCGCTTTTCGAGCCCTTCGCTGGCGGCTCGCCGTTGCCGGACCCGCCGGAGTCCGCGACGGCCGGCCTCCCCCGTTTCGCCGTGCTGGCCGGAGAGCTCTTCATCCGCCACCCCGACGGAACCTGGGAGGGCGACAGCCAGCCCGGCCAGCTCATCATCGACGGCGTGCTTCCACTCCCCGGCTCGGTACCGGCCGCGACGACGCGGGCCGAACCGGGTTCGAGCGACATGTCCCACCGACGTCGCGCGCCGGGCCCCGACCGCGAGGCGATCCTCCGCTTCGTCGCCCGCGAGAACGCCCACCCGGCGCAGCGGGCACAGCCGCCGCCCTCCTGACCGCGGTGTCCCACCCCGACCCACGCGAAGCAGCCCTCACGAAGCAGCCCTTGGGCGACGAGGCAGTCCTTGGGCGCTGACCGCGGATGGCCGGGCCTGGGAACAGATGACCGGCCTGGGAACGCGCGGGCCGGCCACCGCCGCCGCCGACTACTCTCCGCTACGACCGACGACTACTCACCGTCACCCACGACGGCGGGTGAGCAGGGCCGTCGCCGGAATGCCGGCCAGGCCGACGCCCGCCAGCAGAACCGCGAGGACGTCGAGGGCGACGATCGCGGAGCTGTCGGACGAGGAGAGCAGACTGCCGTGGGCGACCACGAGGTCGGCGTCGCCCCCGGCCGGGTCGGCGGCGACCGCCGAGACGGCCGCGGACGAGGCGTCAGTCGAGGCAGCGGAGGCGGGCGCGCTGTCCGCGGTGGACGCCGACGCGACCGGAGTCGCCTGGCCGTCCCCGTCGAGGGCAGCCGCCGGGCCGCCGTCCGCCGGAGCGGGATTGGCATCCGCCGGAGCGCCCGGTGCCGGGCCAGCCTTTCCGGCGGAGCCTCCGGAGGTGCCGGTACCTCCGCCCGTCGCTACACCCGAGCCCGCGGTGCCCGAGCCCGATGTGGTGCCCGAACCGGACCCCGTTCCCGACGCGGGCATCAGGTCGCTCACGGCGTCCTTGGCCGCCTGGCCGAGCCTGTCCAGGTCGAACGCCGGCGGCCGACCAACCGAGTCGTCGATGTCGATCCGCACGTCCAGTGGACGGTCGAACAAGGAGGTGTCGGCACTGTCGGCCCGGGCAGGCAATGCCGTAAGGACCGCGAGCGGTCCGGCCACCAGTGCGCCGACCATGAGTCCGCGGACGGCCCGGGTTGCGCCTCGACCGGCCCTGCCGGTGAGGCTGTCGGTGGAATGGCTGGCGGCACGGCCGGCGGCGGAACGAGCCTGGCCGTGCCGGCCGGGCGTGCCGGCCGGCGAGCGGTGACCGCCGACGTGGCCGCTGTCGGCGCTGTGGTGCTTGGCCATGACCCGGGTCCCCTCCCGTTGGTGACGGACCAATTGTGCGGACGTTTTGATCCGATCACCACGTTTCGCGCCGTCAGTCCGGCGACAGAGCGTGTCGGCCGACGACCAGTCCAATTCCGGACATCAGCACGTAGTAATCAGCCGAAAGCCATCCGGCGCCCAGCTCGTCGCCGGATCTGTAGGTTCCCTCGTCGATCTTCCGATCGGCGACTTGCTGCCAGGGGTTTCCCGGGCTGGGCGTCACTAGGCGCAGTGCTGACTTACCAGCTTCCGATGGCCGTTCTGCGAGGACGCCTTCAAGGAGGTCTGGCTGCTGTTCGACAACGGCCAAGGCCGTCCACGCCGTCACCAGCCTGCCCACCCACCTGGCAAGCCCCGCCCTGCTCGCCGACCTCGCCCGCGGCCACTGGGCCATCGAGACCAAGCTCCACTGGATCCGCGACGTCACCTACGAGTGAAGGAACCGGTCGCGGCGGGTGGCTGATGTACCTCGTCGGTCAGTCGAGGGCGATGTAGTGGAGTTCGGGCTCGGCGCGGGTCTGGTAGAGGTCGACGTAGCGGGCGGCGATGACGTTGGCCTCGGCGTCGGGGCGGCCGCCGCCGATCCACGCGCTGATGGCGACGTGCGCGACGTAGATGCCGTGCTGCTGGAGTTCGGTGTGCAGGTTCAGGGTCCAGTTGCGCAGACCTGCCGCGGCCATGTTGATGTTCGCCATGAAGGGAGCCGGGGCGACGGAGCCGCCGCCGGTGGTGATGATGATCGTGCCGGCCTTGGCGGCGATCATGTCGTGGACTACCTGCCGCACGGCGTGGATCGCGCCGGTGAGGTAGAGGTCCAGCTGCGGCTGGAGGGTCTCCGGGGTGACGTCGAGGACCCCGACCGGGGCGAGCGCCCGGTCGGCGGGCGAGAACTCGAACACGTCGACCGCGCCGTACCGCTCCTTGAGGGCCGCGAACGCCTTGGTGACGGTCTCGGGCTCGCTGAGGTCCGCCGGGAACCCGGCGGCCTCGATGCCCTCGCCGGTGAGCGTGGAGACGAGCGCGTCGAGGTTGGTGGCGGTGCGGGCTATCAGGGCGACGGTGAAGCCCTTCTTGCCGAAGGCGCGGGCGATCTCGAGCCCCATGCCGGGGCCGGCTCCGACGATGGCGATGACAGGCATGTCGCTCTCTTCTGGTTGATGGGTGGGCTGAAACCGTGGGTGACGTACGAGGGCTGCCGGCGGCCGCCGTCATTCCTGGGCGGCTCAGCAGCCGGTGGATCGGCGGTCTCGTCCACCGATCCACCGGCTGCAGCCGGCCTCAGACTTGGCGGTGGCGACGGAAGGGCCGGCCCCTGGATCTTCACCGGGTGCGGGCGCTTCCGGTCGGAATGTCGCGCGGACGTGGTAGCCGTCCTGGTCGCGGATGCGGGCGATGTGCCTCCGCACGTCGTCTGCGGTGGCGAGAGGCTCGTCGCCCGCGATCGTGCCGCCGAGGTCGTTGACGACGACCTTGGCGCCGCGCGCGGCGAGGTCGAGGGCGTGGGTGCGACCCAGACCGCCGCCGGCGCCGGTCACGATGGCGACCCTGCCCTCGAACGAGATGGCTCGATCATGGTGAGGAAGAGCCAGGCCTCACTCTCATGTGCCGCCTGGGATTGGGTCAGGCCAGGCGGACGCCGTCCACGGTGATCCGCAGGGCCTACGGGCCACGCAGGTCGGCCGTCGGGCGCCAACCGGTGACGGACGATCCGCAGACTTCCGCCCGTGACCAGCACCAGCAAACCCATGGAGCGTCACGCCAGCACCTCCGACCAGCACGTTCGAAGATGGCGAAGGCTCAAAGGACGAGCACGGGGGCCCCTTCCTCGGCGGGCCGGGTGCCGGGGCGTAGGAGCGCGCCGATGACCACCGCGGCGGCGGCGAAGATCGTCGCGGTCCACCAGAAGGCGGTCGTGTAGCCGCTGAGGGTCGCGTGGGCGGCGGCGGTGCCGCTGGCGGGGTGGCTGGTGAGGTAGTCGCTGGCGGCGCTGGCGGCGATGGTGGACAGCAGCGCTGTGCCGATGGAGCCGCCGACCTGTTGGGCGGTGTTGACGGCGGCGGAGGCGACGCCGGAGTCCTCGGCCCCGACGCCGAGGGTCGCGCCGGCTATGGTGGAGGCGAAGATCAGGCCGCTCCCGGCGCCGACCACGATCAGGGGCGGCAGGATCTGGGTGGCGTAGGTGGCGTGCAGGGTGAGCTGCGCGAGCCAGGCCATGCCGCCGGCGGCGATGATGAAGCCCGCGGCGACGAGTCGTCGGGAACCGAGGCGGGGCTCCAGCGTGCTGGTGGCGAGCGTGGCGCCGACCGCCGTCGCGCCGACCAACGGGAGGAACGCGAACCCGGTCCTGATCGCGGAGTAGCCCAGGGTGTTGCGCAGGTAGTAGGTGAGGAACAGGAACACCGCGAACATGCCGACGCTGACGGTGAGCATGGCGAGCAGGGAGCCGCCGCGGTCGCGGTCGCGCAGCACCCGCAGCGGCAGCAGCGGGTGGGCGACCCGGGCCTGCAGCATGGTGAACACGGCGAGTCCGGCGGCGCCGGCGGCGAGGAACGCGAGGGTGGTGGTGTCGCGCCAGCCGTCCGTGTCGGCGTGGGACAGGCCGTAGACGAGGGCGAACAGTGCGCCGGAGACGGTCACGGCGCCGGGAATGTCGAGGTGGGGCCGGTCGGCGGACCGCTCGTGATGCAGGAGGATGAGCGCGCCGACGGCGGCGGCGGCGGCGAAGCCGACGTTGACGTAGAGGGACCAGCGCCAGGACAGGTATTCGGTGAGGACCCCGCCGAGCAGGAGACCGATGGCGCCGCCGGCGCCGGCGATCGCGCTGTAGATCCCGAACGCCTTGCCGCGTTCGTCGGGGTCGGTGAACGTGGTGGCCAGCAGCGACAGCCCGGCCGGAGCGACGAGGGCGCCAAACAGCCCCTGTAGGGCGCGGGCGACGACGAGCACCTCGAAGCTGGATGCGGCACCGCCGAGCGCGGATGCCGCGGCGAACCCGACGAGCCCGATCAGGAAGATCCGCTTGCGGCCGAACAGGTCGCCGATCCGGCCTCCGAGCAGCAGCAGGCTGCCGAACGCGAGCGCGTAGGCAGTGATCACCCACTGTCGCGAAGAGTCGGAGAAGTGCAGCGCACTCTGCGCGGACGGCAGCGCGATGTTCACGATGGTGGCGTCCAGGACGACCATGAGCTGGGCGATCCCGAGGACGCCCAGGATCAGCCACCGGCGCGCATGGTGCGGGTTGGGGGGGTGGCCCCTGTCGGCGGGTGCGGTGTCGGCGGGTGTGGTGTCGAGGGTCACGGGAGTCTCCTTCGCGTGCTGGGTGTGGGAGAACGAGCGGACGGCCGCGGCGGCGAGGGCCACGACGACGCCGCCGGCGATGGCATCGAGGAGGTAGTGGTTGGCGGTGCCCATGACCACGAGCGCGGTCAGCGGCGGGTAGACGACGCCCAGGGCTCGGATCACGGGCCTGCGGGCGTGACGGGCGATGAGCCAGCCCGACCACAGCGCCCACCCCACGTGCAGGGACGGCATGGCCGCGAGCTGGTTGGTGAGGCTGCCGAAACCGCGGGGTGCGCTGCCCTCTCCGGCCCACCAGCCCCAGCGGTGGGTGTCGGCGAGCGTGTCGTGGAAGGCGCCGCCGGGCAGCAGTCGCGGCGGTGTCGTGGGGAAGAGCCAGAAGCCCAGGAGAGCGACGAGGGTCGCGACGGCGAGCGTCGTGCGGGCCGCGCGGTAGCTGTCGGGATGGCGGCGGTACAGCCAGATCAGGACCGCCGGCGTGACGACGAAATGCAGGGCGGCGTAGAAGTAGCTGGCGATCACGGCAAGCGGCGGCACATGCCAGAGGAACTGGTTGAGCGCATGCTCCGGAGCCAGGTGCCACGCGCGTTCCCAACCGCTCAGTGTTCGGCCGTGGCGGTCGGCGGCGGCCGGGTCCCCGTTCCGCACCTCCTTCCGATGGATCGGGGCTCGAGGAGCCGCCGCGATCAGGCGGCGGCGGCCATCGCGGTGGTGAACCCGGCGGCCTCGATGCCCTCGCCGGTGAGCGTGGAGACGAGCGCGTCGAGGTTGGCGGCGGTGCGGGCTACCAGGGCGACGGTGAAGCCCTTCTCGCCGAAGGCGCGGGCGATCTCGAGCCCCATGCCGGGGCCGGCTCCGACGATGGCGATGACAGGCATATCGCTCTCTTCTGGTTGATGGGTGGCTGAAACGGTGGGTGACGTACGAGGGCTGCCGGCGGCCGCCGCCGGGGCCGGAGTGTCAACGCTCCGGCGAGCCGCTCTCGGGGCCAGTGGTGGACACGACTTCCGCGGCCGGGGCGCAGATCCCGGTCTCGGCGTCGCAGTAGCCGATCGGCTCGTCCTGGACCAGGAACTCCAGCGGCGCCTCGGGCGTGGGTCTCTCGTCAGCCATGGATCTGCTCCCAGGCCCGGTCGATGGCGCTGGCGTACTGGCTGACGCTGACCGCCCCGGGGATGCCGAGCCGCTCGCCGAGGACGGTGACCGGCACGCCGCGCGCGCCCAGCCGCACGGCGGCGTCGTGGTCGGCGCGCACGGCCTGGGCGTAGCGGTCGGTCGCGAGCACGTCGCGGATCTCGTCGGCCGGGATGCCGAGGTTCTCGCCGACCCGAACGAGGGTGTCGGGCGCGAACGCCTCCTGGTTGCCGGTGAACACCTCGGCCTGCAGGCCGCGCAGGTACTCCCAGGCGACGCCGTGCTCCGCGCCGAGGTGCACGAGGCGCAGCATGTCGAATGTGCCGCTATAGGGGCGGTCGACCGCGTAGGGCAGGCCGTCGCGCACGGCCTCCGCGGCCATGCCCTCCTCGATCGCGCGGGCCTGCGCGGCGGGCACGCCGAACTTGCTGGCCAGGTGGTCGACGGTCGGCGAGACGGCCGTCGTGGCCGTCGGGTCGAGCTGGAAGGTACGGGTCCGCAGGTCGATGTCCGCCGCGTGCCGGGACCGCTCGATGGCCAGGCTCAGGCGGTGCTCGCCGATGTAGCACCAGGGGCAGAGCACGTCCGCCCACATGTCGATCGTCAGTCGGGTGGATGTCGGGGCATCCGCGGACGGCGTCATCGGAGGACCACCTTCCAGTAAGTTGAGGGTCTCTCAGGATCGGAGGCTACCAGCTAACTTGAGTAGCCCTCAAAATGAGTCGGGATGGACATGACGGAAGCGAAGGCGGAACCGAAGGCCGTACGGCGTGACGCGCGGGACAACGCCGCGAAACTGCGCGCCGCCGCGCTCGAGATCTTCCTGACCACGGGGCTCGACGCGTCGCTCGGCGAGATCGCCCGGGCCGCGGGCGTCAGCATCGGCACCCTCTACCACCGCTTCGGCTCCCGCGAGGGCCTCATCGACGCGGTCATGCCCGACATCGCCGCCCGGAAGCTGCAGACCCTGGGAACCAGCGTTCAGGCGAAGGAGACGGCGCGGGAGCGCCTGGAGACGTTCGTCCACGCGATGATCGACATCCAGGTCGCCGATCCCGCCCTGAACGACGCGTTCCTGCGCCGGTACCCGGACGCGCTGGCGTTGCAGGGCGAATGTGACCGCGCGGCCGCGCTCGGACGGGACCTCGTGCGCGCGGCGCATGACGAGGGATCACTCTCGTCGAGCTTCACAGAGGACGATCTGTTCTGCCTGCTGTGGCTGGCGGGTGCGGCCAGCCGGGCCCCCGCCGCCCCGGAGGGTTGGCGCCAGGTCCTCGACCGCGCCCTGGAGTCGGCCTGGACCGCCCCCCGCTGACGAGGACCGCCATCAGGCCCGCGGCCACCGCGTCCGGGCGCTTGTGCGCAATCCTGCCGCCGTCCAGGCCCCAGCTGGGGTCGAGCTGATCCAAGGCACGCCCGCGAACATCGACGACATCCGCAAGGCCGCCCAGGGAACCGACGCGGTGATCAGCGCACTCAACAACGCCCGCGCCTCCGACAATCCCTGGGCCAAGCCCATCAGCCCGCCCGCCTTCATGACCGACGCTGCCCGCGACACCCTGGCCGTGATGGGCGAGGAGGGAATTCGACGGATCGTCCTGGTCTCCACCCAGGGCGCCGGGGATGACTGGGCACGGCTCAACCCCGTGGCCAAGGCCGCCATTAAGCTGTCCAACGTCAAGTTCTCCTTTGACGATCACACCGGCGTCGACAGTGTCGTTCGCGCCTCCGGCACCGACTGGACCCTGGCCAGGGCCGTCGTGCTCAGCGACAAACCAGGTGCGGGCCATGTGCGAGCGGCCGAGGCCGGCACCGCCAAGCCCGGTCGTCGGATCAACCGCGCCGACCTCGCCGGATTCCTCCTTGACGCCGTGGAGCAAGACACCTGGATCCAGCAGGCGCCACTGGTGTGGAACTCGCCAGGCTGACCGCCCCGTGCCGGGCAACGCAACGCCAGAGCTTCCCCTGGGGCAGGACCGTGCAGACCGCCGCGAAGGTCTGAAAGGCGGACCTGCGCCGCGATCTATGCCTTGCGTGTGCCGTCGAGAAACATCGTCACGGTTGTCTGACGATCCGGGCGATCGCCCGGTCCACCGGCAGCTCGTCCAGGTTCGCGGCGGCGTAGGCGTCGGCCAGCTCAGTCGTCCCTGCGACGGCTAGGCCGTTTCTCGTGGATCATCTGAGCCAGATGAAGATCGACGCAATGATGATCTCGTTGTAGAAGTAGTGGGCGCGCTTGGTGTAGCGGGTCGCCAGCGCGCGCCACTGCTTGAGCCGGTTGAAGAACCGCTCCGACGACGTTGCGGTTCTTGTAGCGCTTCTTGTCGAACTTCGGTGGCCGGCCGAACTATCTTGATCCACGAGAAACGGCCTAGTAAGGAAGATCGACTACCGCGCCCTCGGCGGACCCCAGAGCCCGCTACCGACGGACGTGCGCACCGCTTACCTCCGCGAACCCGCCGGCATCAACCCCGTCCATGGCCGTGCTCCCGTCCGCGCCGCGGTGGCTGCGGCGAGCACGACCACCGCGCTGCGGATACTCGAACTCCCCGACCCGGGGCCGGCCGTCGACGACCTGCGTCCTCTGCTCAGAAAACCCCGCTCGCAGGACCGGAAGCAACTGGCCAGGAACACCAGCCCGACCCTGATGGACATCATGCGACTCCTCTGGCCATAGCCCCCAAGCCGCCGCACCGGAGCGCCCGCCGCGCGGGACTGCCAGCAGTGGCCGACGCCATGACCAGACCGCCCGGCAGCCGCCCGCCCGCAACGCCGACGTCCGGTTGAGTGTTGAGTTCAGGGCGTGATCCGCATACCGCCAGCCTTCACAGCGCTGACGGCAGCCCGTGAGGGCGACGCCGGCCGCCGCTGGCTCGAACAACTTCCCGCCCTCATCGCCGACGTGCTCACCGTCTGGGGCCTGGAAGAGGCCGGCGATCCAAGGCACGGCCAGGTCGCACTCGTGCTGCCCGTCCGGCGGCACACCAGCGAGGACTGCATGCTGAAGGTCTCCTGGCCCGACGAGGAAACCCGCCACGAGCCAGCCGCGCTGCAGGCCTGGTCAGGCCACGGCGCGGTCCTGCTCCTAGCTGTCGATCAGCGGCGAGGCGCGATGCTCCTCGAACGCCTCGACGCCTCCACCACCCTGGAGCACCAGCCGATTGCCCACGCCCTCCGTGTCGCTGCGTCGGTCCTACACGAGTTGCACATCCCTGCTCCGGCCGGCCTGCCGACGACCGCGGCGACCGCCGAGCGGTGGCAACAGACGCTGTCCTACGAATGGCGCCGACTCGGCGAACCGGGACCCGCCCGCCTCATCGACGCAGCGACCGAGACCTGCGGCCACCTCGCGCGCGACACCGCGCCTCAGGTCCTGCTGCACGGCGACTTTCACTTCGCCAACGTCCTCGCCGGCGCCCGCCAGCCCTGGAACGCCATCGACCCCAAACCACTCGCCGGCGCTCCCGAATACGACCTGCTACCACTGCTGCGGAACCGCTGGGACGACATCACCGCCAGCCGCCAGCCCACCCACGCAGTCCGCTGGCGGATCGACACCCTCGCGGAAGCCAACGGACTCGACCGGACGAAAGTCCACGCCTGGAGCTTCGTCCGCAGCGTCGATGACGCGCTCTGGGGCCATGCCCAGCACGACAGCCAGTTCGAAGCGATCGCCTGGGAGATCGCACACGCCCTGGCTAGCTGATCGGGGCTGGTGCCCGAGCTCACGGGACGACCTTCAAGATCCCAGTGCTATCGCTCCGAGCAGGGGCCGCAGCTCGTCGATCAGCGCATCGACGCTGGCCCCGCGCTCGACAGCACGCGAGATCGCCAAGGCGACAGACGGCTCCGCCGCAGCCGCGACGAGGTCGGGTCGTTCCTCACGCCAGGCAACGGCCGCCGCCCCGCGCCCKGGAGGGCGATAGAAGTAGTGGCAGGTCACCAGGAGCCCGGTCACCGCTTCCACCACCTCGTCGACGGGTCCGACGACGGTGAAGCTGCGGCGGCTGATCTGGGGATACRCACGACCATGGACGTCGCCGCTCCGGCATAGGGATCCCGCCAGCCGTAGTGGAGCACGCCGACTCCGGTCTGGAGAGTGTAGGTTCCCCCGTTGATCAACGGGGGAACCTACACCGGCCATAGGCCCGGCCGGCCGCAACCGGTGGTTTGCCAACCAAGCGCTTGTTAGAGTCCACACGGTGCGGAAGCCTCCGGGGGTTCGGGGCGCGTCACGGACGGCGAGGGCCCGGGCGCGCCGACGATCGACGGGCATGGCGACCTGGGTGCTGGAGGCAAAATGATCACGACGGTGGTGGACGGCGCGGGAATCGCCGAGATCGTCGTCGACTACCCGCCGGTGAACGCGCTGCCGGTGGCCGGGTGGTACGCCCTCGCGGATGAGTTGCGCGCGGCCGGCGCCAACCCGGCGGTACGGGTGGTGGTGCTGCGAGCTGAGGGCCGCGGGTTCAACGCGGGCGTGGATATCAAGGAGATCCAGCGCGATCCGGGCCATGGCGCGCTCATCGGCGCGAACCGCGGCTGCTTCGCCGCGTTCGCCGCGGTCTACGACTGCCCGGTGCCGGTGGTCGTCGCCGTGCACGGTTTCTGCCTCGGCGGCGGGATCGGGCTGGTGGGCAACGCGGACGTGATCGTCGCGAGCGAGGACGCCACCTTCGGGCTCCCCGAGGTCGACCGGGGCGCGCTCGGCGCCGCGACCCATCTCTCCCGGCTCGTCCCGCAGCTCAAGGCCCGGGCGATGATGTACACCTCCGCCACGGCGACCGCGGCCGAACTGCACGCCTTCGGCTCCGTCCACACCGTCGTCCCCCGCGCGCGGCTGCGCGACGCCGCGCACGCGCTCGCCGCCGAGATCGCCGCGAAGGACCCACGGGTGATCCGGATGGCGAAGGAGGCGTTCAACGGCATCGACCCCTGGGACGTCAAGCGCAGCTACCGCTACGAGCAGGGCTTCACCTTCGAGCTCAACCTCGCCGGCGTCGCCGACGAGGTGCGCGCCGGCTTCGGCTCCTCCCCCGGGCCCGCCAGGCCGCAGGAGCCGGTCGACGCGAAGGCCGACACCGCGGCCGGCGACGAGCCGGCCGGCGACGGCGACGGCGGCCGCGCCTGATGGACCTGACCTGGTCGGACGAGGATGAGGCATTCCGCGTCGAGGCACGGGCCTGGCTGAGCGCGAACGTGCCGGCGGCACCGTTGCCGTCCGGCGACACCCGCGCGGGCTTCGCCGCCCATCTGGAGTGGGAGGCGAAGCTCTTCGCTGCCCGCTGGGCGGTCGTCTCCTGGCCGGAGCGCTACGGCGGCCGCGAGGCAAGCCTGTGGCAATGGCTGGTCTTCGAGGAGGAGTACGCCCGCGCCAGCGCGCCGCAGCGGGTCACCCAGAACGGGATCTTCCTGCTCGCCCCGACCGTGTTCGAGTTCGGCACCCCGGAGCAGCAGGATCGCGTCCTGCCCCGGATGGCGGCCGGGCTGGACACCTGGGCGCAGGGCTGGTCGGAGCCGGGCGCCGGCAGCGACCTCGCCGGGCTGCGCTCCGCTGGCGTGCGAGACGACGAGCGCGGCGGCTGGCGGCTGTCCGGTCAGAAGACATGGACGACCCGCGGCGCGTTCTGCACCCACCTGTTCGGCCTGTTCCGCACCGACCCGACGGCCGGCCGGCATCGCGGCCTGACCTATTTCCTGGTGCCGCTGGACGCGCCGGGGGTGACGGTCCGCGGCTTCGACCGGCTCGACGGCGACGAGGGCTTCGCCGAGGTGTTCCTCGACGACGTGTTCGTCCCGGACGAGAACGTGCTCGGCGGCGTTGGCAAGGGCTGGCAGGTCGCCATGGCGACCACCGGCTCCGAGCGGGGCCTGACCCTGCGCCCGCCTGGCCGGTTCCTGGCCACGGCGAACCGGCTGGTCGAGCTCGCCCGCTCCGTCCCCGGCGGCGCCTCGCCCGCCCTGCGCGACCGGGTCGTGCAGGCCCACATCGACGCGCGGGCATACCAGCTGTTCACGCTCCACCAGGTCAGCGGCATGCTGCGCGGCCGCCAGCCGGGGCCCGCGTCCAGCCTGAACAAGCTGTTCTGGTCGGAGATGGACGTCCGCATCCACGAGACCGCGCTGGACCTGCTCGGCGAGGGCGCCGAGGTGGACGGGCCGTGGAGCCGAGGCTTCCTGTTCTCGCTGTCTGGCCCGATCTACGCCGGGACGAACGAGATCCAGCGCAACGTCGTCGCGGAACGCCTGCTCGGCCTGCCCCGCGCCTGACCCGCCCCGGCCGAAAGCAAGACCGACCAAAGAAGCACGACAGGACCGAAAGCACGACCAGACGGACCAGACCAGACCGGAGAAAGGGGGCCGGATGGACTTCGAGCTCGACCAGGAGGCGGTGGCGCTGCTCGCGGCGGCGGGCGCGGTCCTCGACGCCGAGGCGACGCCCGACCTGATCCGCGCCGCCTGGCCCGACGCCGGCCGAGGCTTCCGCCCGGCCGGGCCGGAGCAGATGCGCAAGGTGTGGACGACGCTCGCCGACCAGGGAGTGGTCGGCGCGCTCGTCGGCGAGGACGCCGGTGGGCTGGGGCTCGACCTCGGGCACGTCGTCCCGCTGCTGGAGCGCGTCGGCTACGTCGGCCTGCCGGTGCCCGCCGTCGAGACGATCATCTACGCGGCCCCGCTGCTGGCCGCCGCCGACCATCCCGCGCTGCCCGACGTCCTCGCCGGCCGGGCCCTCGTCGCAGTCGGCGCCACCACGGTCGGCACCACCACGGCGGCCGGCGAGACGCTGGTTCCGCATGGCCAGCAGGCCGATCTGGTCATCCTTCCCGTAGGCCGCTCCAGCTCGCCCGGGGGCGGCTTACGGCTGTTCGCCGCCKGTGAGCTGGCGTTGGAGCCGGTGACGACCGTCGACGGCGCCCGGGCGCTGGCCCGGCTCATGGCCGCGCCGGCCGACGACGCCGGCACTGTGCTGGTGCGCGACCCCGAGGCCGCCCGGTCCGCCGCCGACGCGGCATGGTGGCGGACGGCGCTCGGAACGTCCGCGGTGCTGGTGGGTCTGGCCGCCCGGATGCTGTCGATCACGGTCGCGTACGTGAAGCAGCGCCAGCAGTTCGGCGTCCCGATCGGCAGCTTCCAGGCGATCAAGCACGCACTCGCGTCGGCGCACCTCGCGGTCGAGTTCGCCCGCCCGGCCGTGCTCGCCGCCGGCTGGGAACAGGCMGACGCCCACTCCCCCACCCGCGGTCTCGCCGCCGGTCCGCCACCGGAGGCGCGGGACGGGCGGGACGGGCGGGACGGGACCAGCGTCGCGAAGGTGCTGGCCGCGGACGCCGCCCGGCTGGCGGCCCGGGCGTCGATCCAGTGCCACGGCGCGATCGCCTACACCACCGAGTACGACCTGCACCTGTTCGCCAAGCGCGCCTGGGCGCTCATCCCCGCCTTTGGCGACCCGGCCTGGCATCGCGCCTACCTGGCCCGCGGCCTCGGCCTGCGGGACGCGGCCGCGGCTGCTGAGGCGCCATAACGAGCGTGGCGGCGGCATGGAACCTGTCCCGTTTCCCCGATGGCGGGCGACGCGGTGAACCACACTCATCACCAAGGTGGCGCGGCCCCGGGCACGGCGAGCCGCGCGAGCGAAGGAGATCGCGATGACCGAGCGGACCTTCCGGCCGGCGGCGCCGGATCTCCCCCCTGTGGCCACGGTCGCCGACACGACGGCGCTGGCGCAGGCCGCGGACGCCACCCGGGTCGCGGGCATCGGCGCGCAGAGCCAGCCGGCGCGCACCGAGCAGGCCACGGCCCCCGCCCTCGACCCCGCCGCGCCCACGCCAGCTGCCGGGGCCGATGCCGGGGCGAGGAGCGAGCCGGAGCCCGACGCGGCCGTCGTCACTGCCACCGAGGTACCGGTGGTGCTCTACGAGGTGGACGGCGCGATCGCGCGGGTCACGATGAACCGGCCGGAGTTCCGCAACGCGCAGAACTCGAAGATGACCTACGCGCTCGACGACGCCTTCTACCGGGCGGCGGCCGACCCGGCCGTCAAGGTGATCATCCTGGCGGGCGCGGGCAGGCATTTCAGCGCCGGTCACGACATCGGGACGCCGGGGCGCGACATCGACCGGTCGTTCGACCGACGCGCGGGCCTGTGGTGGGACCACGTCGGTGAGAGCGGTGCCCAGAGCCGGTTCGCCCGGGAGCAGGAGGTCTACCTGGGGATGTGCCGGCGGTGGCGGGAGCTGCCGAAGCCGGTGATCGCCCAGGTCCACGGCGCCTGTATCGCCGGCGGGCTGATGCTCGCCTGGGTCTGCGACCTGATCGTCGCCTCGGACGACGCGTTCTTCGCCGACCCCGTGGTGCGGATGGGCATTCCCGGCGTCGAGTACTTCGCCCACCCATGGGTGATGGGCCCGCGGGCCGCCAAGGAGTTCCTGTTCCTCGGCGAACGGTTCGACGCCCAGCGGGCCCTTGCGCTGGGCATGGTCAACCGGGTGGTCCCACGCGCCGAGCTGGCCGCCGACGTGACGTCGATCGCCGAGCGGATCGCCACCATGCCGCGTCTCGGCCTCGCCCTCACCAAGAAGGCCGTCAACCAGGCCGAGGACCTGATGGGACTGCAGACCGGCATGGACTCCGTCTTCGGCCTGCACCACCTGGCCCACGCCCACAACGCCGAGGTCGGCGCCGACTCCCTCGCCGGCCAGGATGCCCGCTCCATGCGCGACGCCCGCCGCGCCAGCGAATCCGGCACCTGACCGTCCCGCCCCCGCCATCCGCGGAGACGCGCCGGATCATTCGCCCCGGACGACGTCCTCCGCGGTCGCCGCGGTGAACGCGCGGTCGAACCACAGGTCGGCTTGCTCCGTGTCGGTGCAGGCCAAGATACGGTCCTGGATCTCCGCGGGCACCGCAACGCCACGCTTCTCAAGCAGCGCCAGCGTCGCCCGCGCCACACCCTCGACCCGACCCTCGACCCGACCTCGAGCCTCGGCCGTCGCGTCGATCTCGTTGTAGACGCGGGTCCGGTACCTCCGACCGATGGCGGTGGTCATGAGGAAGGTCTCCCATCGCTTCTGGGCAGCCTCAGAGAGGCGGCCCTTGATCTCATCATCGTAGAAAAGCCACTTGGCGGGGTCCAGCTGGGCGAGCGCCGCCAGCATGGCGGGGAACATCTCGTCGACGTTCTTGGCGTCCACATCGAGGTTGCACAGGTCCGCGAACAGCGTCCTCGCGGGGTGGGCCACCGCAGCCTCCTCTCTCACGACTCGCGGCAGGTCGGCCGGCGTGAAGAACCGCGGAACCGGCAGGGCGCCGCTGCTCGTCTGACCAGCAATCTTGTCCCCGTACCAGGCGGCGGTAGCGCGGTCAGGTACGAGGACCAGCAACGGGGCCTGGACCTTGAACCTGGCCTCCAGCTGGCCGACGTAGATCTTCCAAGTGGCCAGCTTGACAACGTCCCGACCGCGTTGGATCTCGTAGACGAGAGCGTGCACAGCCTTGTTGCTCTTGTCGCGGAAGACCACCATCGCGTCGCTCTGGTAGGTGCTCGGACGGACGTTCGGGTCGACGAGCTCCGCGTGGTCGAAGGCGGGCGCGACGTCGCCGAACACCTCGGTCTGCACCCAGGCAGGCAGGGACGGATCGAGACGGACCAGGTCCAGTGGCGTCTCGTGCTCGTTCGTGGGCATACCGCGACAATACCTGTCGGGTCAGACAGTCCCCCTGTCGGGTTCGACAGCCCCCACGCCACCGCCTCGGCCCGGCCGGGGCTACCCAGCGAACCCGTCACGGCCACCGCGGCCACCGCGTGGCCCCGGCCGGGCCGAGGGCGCTCGCGTCATGAGGAGTTCGATGGCGTCGGCGAGTTCGGCCGCGGGCCGTTGCCCGTCCAGCTCCAGGGTCGATCCCTTCCGCAGCCGCGGTTCGACCGTACGGGCGTAGTAGATGATCTCGTCCTGCTGTTCGACGGTCTTGCCATAGGGGTTGTTCGTTCGCAGCCGCACCCTGTCGATGAGTACGTGAACCGGAGCGCTGAGGAGAACGACGTGCTCGAAGCGGTCGTAGAACCGTCCCTGGTTCTCCACGCAGCCCGAGACGACAAGATCCAAATGCTCGGCCAGCAGCCTGGCCAGACGTCGTTCATCCCACTTGCCGTCGGGTAGCTCCCAGCCGCCGTAGTCGGTGTCCACCGTCAGGTGTCCGCGGCGATGAAGCTCGCGCAAAACCGTGCTCTTCCCCACGCCCGACATTCCCGTCACCAACACCCTTGCCACGGCAAGAACTGTAGGGACCTGAAATACCAGTAGGCGCGCGGTGGCCGCCCCCACATGGTGGGGGCGGGCCGCGCGGCAGGGCCCGTCCTTCAAGCGGAAGACCAGCAAAGATTGAGCTGCCGCCGTGTCAGACGATGCCGCGGGTGAAGGGTTTGCCGAGGGCGGCGGGCTGGCGGGTGCGGCGGACGACCAGGACCATCGCGGCGAGCGCCAGCAGGTAGGGCGCGGCGATCAGCAGCTGGCTGTTCAGCTTCAGGCCGACGGCGGGCAGGGCGAGGCGCATCGCGTCGGCGAGTCCGAACAGGACGACGCCGAGGATCGTGCCGCGCAGCCGCCAGGCGCCGAAGATGACCGCGGCGATCACCAGGTAGCCGCGGCCCGCCGTCATGTTGTCGTTGAACGAGCCGACCGCGCCAACGGCCAGGTGCGCCCCGCCGAGCCCGGAGAACAGGCCGCACCAGAGCAGCGCCTGCCGGCGCCGGATGTTGACCCGGATGCCGGTGACGTCGGCGCCCTGCGGGTTCTCGCCGACGGCGCGCAGCTCCAGGCCCCATCTGGTCCGCTCGACGAGGTACCAGGTCAGCGGGACGAGCCCGAGCAGCAGGTACACCGGCCAGCGCTGGACGAACAGCGGCTCGCCGATGAGCGGGATGTCGCGCAGGACCGGGATGCTGACCTGGGCGACCTGGTGGCCGGTGAGGTCCATGCTCTCGTTGAAGAAGCTGGTCGCGCCGAGCGCCAGCACGTTGAGGGTCAGCCCGACGACGAAGGTGTTCACCGCGAGCCGGTGCGACGCGGTGCCGTGGATCGCGCCGAGGACGAGGCCGGCGATGGCCCCGGCCAGCAGCCCGAGCGTCGCCGAGCCGGTCGCCGACGCGGTCGCCACCGCGGTGAACGCGCCGGTGATCATCATCCCTTCGATGGAGATGTTCATCGTCCCGGCCCGCTCGGCCAGGTACTCGCCGCAGGCCGCGAACCCCAGCGGCGCGGCCAGCCGGATCGCGCTCGACAGGATCGTCGCGCCGTCATCCAGGATCATCGCCGCTGCTCCTCTCCCCCGTCGCCCCCGTCGCCCCCGTCGCTTCGTTCGCCGTGGATCGCGCCACAGGCGTCGCGCACGCCGCATGCGCCGGGCGAGCCGCGCTCGCCGTTCACGCGGCGACCCCGGACGGCGCGGCCTGGGCGGAGGTGGCGGCGGCATGGCGGCGGCGGTCGGTGGCCGACCGCCACAGGGCCAGCAGCGCCGGCGGCAGTACGAAGGCGAACACCAGCAGCGCCTGGGTGATGTCGATCAGGTATGCCGGCACGCCGGTGGAGGCGAGCACGCCGCCGCCGGAGCGCAGCGCGCCGAACACCAGCGCGGTGACGACCGCGGCGATCGGGTTGTCCCTGGCGACCAGCGCGACCAGCAGGCCGTCCCAGCCGTAGTTGTCCGACATCCCCGGCTGCAGCCKGTAGACCTCGCCGGTGAGCACCACCCCGCCGGCCAGCCCGGAGAACGCGCCGGAGAGCACGAGAGCCAGCCCGCCGAAGGTGGCCTCGCGCACGCCGGCGTGGCGGGCGGCGAGGGGGTTGTGGCCGAGCATCCGCAGCCTGAAGCCCCAGCGGCCGCGGGCGAGCAGCACCGCCACGACGATCGCGAGACCTAGCGCGAGGAAGGCGCCGAGACTGATCGTCAGGCCCGGGTAGTCCCCGATGGCGGGCAGCCGGAACGACGGGGCGAGCGCGTTGGACTGCGGCGCGACCACCTGCCCGGCGACGCGGGTCTCCTGCAGCAGCCAGGGCTTGCTGACGACGAAACTGACCAGCTGCTCCGCGAGGAAGATCATGAGCAGGGTGCTGACGACGACGTCGACGCCGCGCCGGTAGCGCATCACCGCGGGGATCGCGGCCCACAGCGCGCCGCCGAGCGCCGAGCAGACGAGCGTCAGGGTCAGCACCAGCGCCGGCGGCCCCTGGGTGCGCAGGCCGACGTAGGCGCCGAGCGAGGCGCCGATCAGTAGCTGACCCTCCTGGCCGATGTTGAACACGCCCGCGCGGCTGCTGATGCAGGAACCGACGGCGACGAGCAGCAGCGGCGTGGCCTCCAGCAGTGTCTGGCTGAACGCGCCCGGGCTGCCGACACTGCCGTCGAGCATCGAGGAGAACACCTCACCGGGCGTCCCACCGACGATCGCGACCAGACCGGCGGTGATGCCGAGCGCGGCGGCGACGGTGAGGACGGTGACCACCGCGACGGCGAGTGGCGGGCTGCCGGACCGGGTTGGCGCGAGCAGCGCCCTGGCCGCGCGGTCGACGGAGCCCAGCGGGCCGCCGGAGCGGGCGAGGCCGGCCGGCCTGGTCGACCCGGTCGACCCGGCCGATCCGGCCGAGTCCTTGGTGTGGGACGGCGTCTGGGTGCTCACCGCTCACCACCTCTCGTCGTCGCGCCGGCTGAGGCGAGGCCGGGCGAAGGGGCGGGACCGGCCGCGCCGCCGACGAGCAGGCCGAGTCGTTCGGCGTCGGCCTCCTCGGGGGCAAGCTCGCCGATCACCCGGCCGGCCGAGATCACCGCGATCCGGTGCGACAAGGCCATGACCTCCTCAAGTTCGGTCGACACGAGCAGCACCGCCACCCCGCGGGCCGCCGCGGCCCGCAGCTCGGCGTACATCCCCTCGATCGCGCCGACGTCCAGGCCGCGGGTCGGCTGGGCGGCGACCAGCACCGCCGGCCGGCCCGCGAGCTCGCGGGCGAGCACCACCCGCTGCTGGTTGCCGCCGGACAGGGTGCGCAGCGGCGCGTCCAGCGACGGGCAGGAGATCTCGAACCGTTCGGCGAGCTGGGCGGCGTGCCGCAGCTGTCGGCGCCGGCTGATCAGCAACCTGCCACTGACGGGCCCGAGGTCGGTCATCACCAGGTTCTCGGCGACGCTCATGTCCAGCACGACGCCGGAGCGGTGCCTGTCCTCGGAGATCACGCCGACGCCGGCGGCGTGCAGCGCGCCGGGCCTGCGCAGGTCGACGGTCCTGCCGGCGACCCGCACCTCGCCACGGTCGGGCACGACCAGGCCGGCGAGCACGTCGCCGAGCGCGAACTGCCCGTTGCCCTCGACGCCGTACAGCCCGACGATCTCCCCGGCACGCACGCCGAGGGTGAAGCCGTCCAGCGGCGGCGCCCCGGTGGGCGCGCTCACGGTGACGGTGTCCAGCTCGAGCACCGCCGCCCCGTCCCGAGCCAGGTCAGCCCTACCGGCTACGGCGGCGACGACCTCGGCAGCCGTGTTCTCTCCAGCGGGGACCTCGGCACCGGTCACGCCGGGCACGCCCGTTCCCGGCGTGACCGGAGTCAGGCCAAGGGCGGCGGCCTCCTCGCCGAGCGAGACCTCCCGGCCGACCATCTCGCGGGCCAGCGTGGCCGCGTCCGTGCCGGCGGTCGCCCGGCGGGCGACGACCCTGCCGCGGCGCAGCACGGTGACCCGGTCGGTGGCGCCGAGGATCTCCGCCAGTTTGTGGCTGATCAGCACGACCCCCTTCGCCGGGGCGTCGTCGTCGGTACCGTCCCGCGTCGCGCCGTCGCCGGTGACGGCACGGCGCAGGACGGCGAACAGGTCGCGGGACTCGGCCAGCGAGAGCACCGACGTCGGTTCGTCGAGCACGATCACGTCCGGGTCCCGGCGAAGGCACTTGATGATCTCGACACGCTGGCGCTGCCCGGCGGACAGCGAGTCGACCCGGGCCAGCGGGTCGACGGTGATGCCGTAGCGCTCGCCGACGCGGACGACGTCCGCGCAGGCCTCGTCACGGCGCAGCCGGCCGCGCCGCCCGCGCAGGCCGGCGAGCCAACCGGCGCCGCGCGGCTCGTTCGCCCCGGCGGCGGCGGGGCCGCCGTCGCGGCCGTCGCCGAGGACGACGTTCTCCCAGACGGTGAGCGCGCCGACCAGGCTGAAGTGCTGGTGGACCATGCCGACACCGATCCCGGCGGCGACGTGCGGGTCGGCCACGTCCACCGGCACGCCGTCGCGCAGGATCACCCCGCTGTCCGGGCGGACCAGCCCGGACAGCACCTTCATCAGGGTGGACTTGCCGGCGCCGTTCTCGCCGAGCAGCCCGTGGATCTCCCCGCGCCGGACGGCCAGGTCGACGCCGTCGCAGGCGATGACCTGGCCGTACCGCTTGGTGATGCCCCGCAGCTCGATGGCCGGGACGGTGGCCGCGGCCGGCGAGGCTCCCGAGGAGCCTCCCCGGTCGGGTCCGCCGATCGAGAAGGCCAGGGGGGCCCGCGGGGTCTGTGTCATCGTCGGTTCCGCTCCGTTCTCAGCGAGCGCGGCTCGGCCTTCTCAGCGAGCGCTCCTCGGCCGTCCCAGCCAGCACGGCTCGGCAGTCCCAGCGAGCGCTCCTCGGCGGTCCTCAGCTGGCGAGCTTGGCAACCTCGTCAGCCGGGACGATCTCACCCGAGCCGACCTTGGCGATGAAGTCCGCGACGGCCTTGTTCTGCGCGTCGGTGCCCTTGCAGAGCTTCACGGTCGGCACGGCGTCCTTGCCCATGCGCCATTTGCGGGTCTCACCCATCTTCAGGTCGCCCGCGGCGAAGGACTGGAGGGCGGCCGTGAAGTAGTCACCCGGGCTGAAGATCACCGATACGGCGAAGTCGGCCGTGGTGTCGCCGCACCGGTCGGTGCCCGGGGTGAGCGAGGGCACGCCATGCTCGGTCGCGACCTTGGCGGCCGCGTCGGTCGCCCCGCCGAGGTACGGGTAGAGCATCTGCACGCCCTGGTTGATCTGAGCGAGCGCGGCCTCCTGGCCCTTCGCGGAGTCGTCGAAGTCGCCGGTGTAGGTGGCGACGACGTCCGCGTTCGGGATGACCATCCGGACGCCGGCCTTGAAGGCCTTGTAGGCGACGACGGAGAAGTCCAGCTCGGGGCCGGTGACGTAGCCGGCCTTGGTCGCGCCCTTGTCCTTCATCAGCAGGCCCGCGGCGTAGCCGGCGGCGAGCAGGCTCTCGTTGGCGTCGTCCGACGAGGTCGAGATGTACTGGGTCTGCTCGACGCCCTGACCGGCGGCCACGTACCAGTTGGTCTTGGCGCAGGCCGGCTCGGCGGCGACCGGGATCGCGTCCTTCAGCTCGCTCGCGCCGACGGCGACCAGGTCGACGTTCTGCCGGCACATGTTGCGGGCCGCGCTCACCGCGTCCGCCGGGTTGAGCTTGTCCTGGGTGATGACCTTCCAGCCCTTGTCGTCGGCGAAGGTCTTGGCGGAGGCGACGAAGCTCTCGTAGTAGCCGTTGTCGTTGGTGTCGCCGGGGCTGAGGATGCCGATGACGACCTTGCCGTCGCCGTTCACGTCGGGCTGCTTCGCCGCGGCCGGGGTACCGCTGGCCGTGGTCGTGGTGGTGTCGGCCGAGTTGTCGCCACAGGCGGAGACCAGGAGCATCGACAGGGCGGCGGCCCCGGCGGCGAGAGCGGCGGCGCGTGGGCGCAGAGACCTAACAGTCACGTCGTAGTCGTACCTTCCGCGAAAGAGCTGGTGAAAGATCGTTATGTCGCGGCCTACGACGTTGTAAGGCCGTCTCCGCCGGCCAGTGGACGAACCGGCCAGCAGGCGCGACCCGCCCTGAGGGTCCGGGGCGGGCCCCCTTACTGACCTGAAGGCTAGACGAGCGCGCGTCGCGCTCCCATGTGCCTTCGGCACCAACCGTTCCGGGCGGTCCCGGCCGCCCCCCGGTTCGTTACACGGACCTGTCCCGACCGCTACATGCCGGCAATCTCCGAGCGAGCCGCCGGCACCCGCGCCGCGGGCGGGATCTGCTCGGACGGGTCGTAGGGGATCCGGTCAAGCTCAATCATGGTCTCGGGCTGGGCGACCACGAACCAGGGAAAGCCCATCCGGCCGACGGCGGAGATTTTCGCCGGATCGATCCGGTTCGGCTCGGTGAGCAGTTCATCGTCGACGACGACGCAGATCACCTCGGCGAGCACGATGTGGATGCCGGCGAACGGCTCATCGGGGTCGCCCCGGTCGATGATCTCGCGGACCCGGCACTCCAGCTGCGCCGGGCTGTCCGCGAGCGACGGCGGCGCGACCCGCTGCGACGGCTTGAGCCTCCAGCCGACGAGGGCGGCCTCGTTCACCCCGGCCGGGTACTCGCGGGCGATCGTCTCGAGGTGCTCGGCGAGCGGCGCGGTGGCGACGTTGATGACGAACTCGCCACTGGCGACGAGATTCGTGAACGTGTCCTTCGGCTCCGGCGTCGCCTCCCGGCGGGTGCCCATGGTGATCGCGACCGTCGGCGGCAGGCCGCAGACCGGCATGTAGTAGCTGTAGGGCGCGACGTTGACGGCGCCGTCCGCCGACATCGTCGAGATCACCGCGATCGGCCGCGGCACCACCAGCTGCGACAGGATCCCCTGCCGCTGCGCCGGACTCCGATCAGCAAGGTCGATGACAGGCATGCGTCTCCTTTCCCTCCGGTGTGCCCGCGGCTCCCTCTGGTGTGCCCTGCGACCTCAGTCGCCCMAGCGCTCGCGGATGGTGGCGGCGGCGGCGATGCGGAAGCGGCCGGTGTCGTCGCCCGGGCCGACCTGGCGGGCGTCCGGCGCGGCGACGACGACGTGCTTGCCGAACCGGGGTACCAGCGGCCGGTCGACGTTGCGGCGCAGCCAGATCCGCAGCAGGTGACGTTGGCGCGCCCGGTCGGGGCCGTTGACGAACTCGGTCCGCGAGTGCAGCGCGGCGTAGTTCAGCAGCCACTGGATGTCGCCGGGCTGGAAGTCCATGTCCAGGGCGATCCCGGGCTCGTAGGTGATCTCGTCGACGAGCGCCAGCAGTTCCTTCCGCGCCCCGGTGAGCGGCGGAACGCCCGGGTAACGGTGCGCCGACTCGATCATGTCGGCGCCGGCGTACATGCTGAACGTGCCGCGGGTCCAGCTGACGATCGGCGAGGTGTAGGTGTCGGCCGGGGCGTTCGGGTCCTGGCGGCGCCAGTCGTAGTGCCACGGCTCGAGCAGCAGCGGCGCGAGGTCGGGGCGGCGGGCGAGCACCTCGTTGAAGACCGTCGCACCGCTGACCAGGCTGGACAGGCCGCCGGCGGCCGGCGGGCGCAGGCACATCAGCGCGACGGCGTCCGAGCTGTCGGAGTGGAACGGCAGCTTGTCCCGGGTACGCGACGGCAGGCCGCCCTCGGTGTACTTCTTGTCCGAGACGCCGACGATGTGGTCGAGGACGTCGCCGAGCAGGTTCTGCCGCATCGGCTCGCCTAGGTGCAGCGCGACGAGGTAGAAGATCGCGGCGGCCAGGGTGTCGTCGTACTCCTCCATCCGCAGGCCGCGGATCAGCACGAAGCCACGGCCGGAGTCCAGATCGGCGCCGAACGCGCGGATCGCCTCGGCGCAGACCGGCAGCGGGTACTCCGTGGCGGTGACGAACCGCAGGTCCGGGTCGTCGGCGACGAACCGGCGCCCGGCCTCCTCCAGTTCGGCGACCTGCTCGTCGCCCAGGTGGAAGATCCACTCGTCGGTCCCGGACAGCTCGTCGCCGCGCCAGACGAACGGCCCCCTGACCGGTTCCAACGTCGGCGAGGTCGTGGTGTTCATGGGCCGGCCATCCCTTCTACGGGCGAGGGTCTGGGCACAACGGCTACTCGCCGGCGGCGAGCGGCCAGGAGCGGGGGATCTCGATGCCGGCGCGGGAGAGCAGGGACGCGGAGCGCTCACGCGCCCACGCCCACAGCTCACCCTCGTCGACGGTGGTCACATGGCCGTCGCGGACGACCGGTCGGCCGGCGACGAGCACGTCCCGAACGGTGTGGGTCGGCGCGTTCCAGACGAGCTGGCGGGCATGGTCGCCGAGCGGTACCCAGGCCGGGTCGTCGGTGCGGAAGACCACGAGATCGGCCTGCCTGCCCTCGACGAGGGCGCCGGTCACCTCGCCGAGCCCGATCGCCTCCGCGCCGCCGACGGTCGCCACCTCGAACGCCTCATGCGCGCGCAGCGACGGCACGCCCTCGACCGGCGCGTCCTGGGACAGGCCGGCGAGCAGCCGGGCGGCGCCCAGCACGTCGACCCTGTCGCCCGCGTTGTGCGCGTCGCAGCCGAGCGCGAGCCGCCCGCCGGACCGCAGGAACGGCACGTGCCGCCCGGCCCTGGTCAGGCCCTGGCCGAGGCGCAGGTAGGCCCACGGGCAGCAGGCGACGGCCGTGCCCGTCTCGGCGAGCGTCGCGATCTCGCGTTCGGACATCCAGACGGCGTGGCCGAGCAACAGCCGCGGCCCGAGGACGCCGAGCTCGGCCAGGTGCTCGGCCGGCCCGCGCCTACTGCGCTCGGCGTAGGCGTGCCGGTCGTCGACGCTGGGCGCCAGGTGCATCGTGAAGCCGGTGTCCAACTCCTCGGCGAGCTGGGCGGCCCCGACGAGCAGCTCGTCGCTGGCCAGGTAGTGCCCGACGAGCGTCACCCAACCGGTGACCAGCCCATCCCCGCCCGCACCGGCGGGCGGGAACGCACGGATCACGTCGGCCTGGCGGGCGAGCGCCTCGCCCGTCGGCAGCGAGAACGGCACGTCCGGGACGTCCCAGCCCCAGGTGCCGAGCGTCGCTCGGATCCCCGCCCGCCGCAGCGCCGCGCCGACCGTCAGCGGATGCGCGACGGTGCCCGGCTCGACGATCGTCGTCACCCCTGCCCGCAGCGCCTCGACCGCGGTCAGCAGCGCCGAGACCTCGTCGTCCTCGGCCTCGTGCGCGGCGTGCAGCGGCACCGCCCACTGGAAGATCGACGCCCGGGAGTCGATGTCGTCCGGGATCGCGCTGCGCGCCAGCGGGTCCCCGGTGGTGTGCTGGTGCGCGTCCACCATTCCCGGGGTGACGACGCACCCCGTGGCGTCCAGCTCCGGCGTCCCGGGGAACGCCGCCCTGACCGCGGCGGCCGGCCCCACCATCGCGATCGTGGTCCCGCGCACCGCGACCGCCCCGCCCGCGACGACCCGCCGCCCCGCGTCCATCGTCACGACGTCCCCGCCCACGACGAGCAGGTCAGCGCCCCGGGTCCGCGCACTCGGCCTGGTCGGCTCGGCTGTCATAGGCCGGATGCTAGAAACCACTCGCGCGAGCCCCTATGTGCTCGCGCCACAAGGCCGCGCCAGCACGCTCGCAACCGGCCGGACACCCGGGGTGGCGATGCTCATAGCCGGCGCGGCACTGCGCTCAGGAACGGTCCATGGCGTTCACGGCCGATGGCCGATTGCTCGCCGCCGGTGGCACGTGCGGGGCCAGGTGGCCCAACGCACCGCCGCAGTGCGTTCGGCTTGTGCGGCCACTGGGGCGACGTCGTGGTTGCCCGCACGCTGGGAGAATCGACCCATGCAGTTCGGAATCCTCGGGCCGTTGGAGGTACGGTCCGCCACCGGGGAGACGATTCACGTCGGTGGGCCCAGGCCGCGCGCGCTGCTGGTGATTCTGCTGCTGAACGCGGGGCGCGTGGTCGGCGTGGAGCAGATCATCGCCGGCCAGTATGGCGATGGCCCGCCCGATGGAGCCGTGGGCGCGGTGCAGGCGCACGTGTCGCGGCTGCGCCGGAGCCTGCCCGCGGACCTGATCGCCTTCCAGGGTGCGGGGTACCGGCTCACGGTCGACCCCGAGGACGTGGACGTCCATCGGTTCGATCGGCTGTCTCGGGAGGGGCGGCGGCTGCTCACCGCGGGGGACAACGCCGGCGCCGTCGCCGCGCTGAGGGCGGCGTTGGAGCTGTGGCGCGGGCCCGCTCTCGCCGACCTGCCCTACGGTCAGGCGCAGGCCGCCCGGCTGGAGGAGCTGCGGCTCGCCGCGTCCGAGGATCTTGTCGAGGCTGAGCTCGCTCTGCCGGAGGGCAGCCCGGTCGCCGAGCTACGGGCACTGGTGTCTGCCCACCCGCTGCGGGAGCGGCCGCGAGGGCAGCTCATGCGTGCCCTGCACGCGTCTGGGCGACAGGCCGAGGCGCTGGCGGAGTTCGAGGAGGCTCGGCGGCTACTCGCGGACGAGTTCGGCGCCGATCCTTCGCCTGAGCTGGCTGATACTCACTTGGCGATCCTGCGCGCGCGGCAAGCCGCCCCGCCCTCCCGACGGCAAGGCCTGGCCGCGCAGCTCACGAGCTTCGTCGGCAGAGAACGGGAGCTCGCGCGGCTCGACGAGCTGCGCGACGCCCGGCTGGTCACGATCATCGGGCCGGGTGGGAGCGGCAAAACCCGGCTGGTCATCGAGTCCGCCGGACGGGCGCGTCCGGAGGTGTGCTTCGCGGACCTTTCCCCGCTCGACAGCGGGGACCAAGTGCCCCAGGCGGTGCTGGGTGCGGTCGGGCTGCGCGAGTCGGGTTTCCGGTCTCCCGCTACGGACCCGACCCGCCGCCTGGTGGCCGCGCTCGACCGGGAGCTGCTCCTCGTCCTGGACAACTGTGAGCATGTCATCGCCTCGGTTGCCGCGCTGGCTCGCACGTTGCTGGCGGAGTGTCCCGGGCTCGCGATCCTCGCGACCAGCCGGGAGCCGCTCGGGCTGACCGGCGAGACGCTGCTGCCGCTGGCTCCGCTGGACACGCCACCGCCGAATACGGCGGCGGGGGACGCCCTGGCCTACCCCGCGGTTCGGCTGTTCGCCGACCGGGCGGCCGCCGTGCGGCCGGGCTTCACCGTGCGGCAGGACAACGTCCAGACCGTGGTCGAGATATGTGCCGCGCTCGACGGGCTGCCCCTTGCGGTCGAGCTGGCGGCGGCTCGGCTGCGGCAGTTCACCGTCGTCGAGATCGCGAACCGGCTCGCCGCGCACGGCCACTTCCAGTTGCTGTCCCGCGGCGACCGCACGGCGGCGGTCCGCCAGCAGACGCTGCGTGCCGCGGTGGAGTGGAGCTGGGACCTGCTCGGCCCCGCCGAGCAGGTGCTCGCCAGGCGATTCGCGGTGTTCTCCGGCGGCGCCTCGCTGGCCGCGGTCGAGGCGGTCTGCGAGGTGGCCGACGCCGACGAGGTGCTGGCCGACCTGTTGGACAGGTCGCTGGTGGAGACTGACGGCGAGCGCTACCGGATGTTGGACACGATCCGGCTGTTCTGCGCGGAGCGGCTGGCGCAGGCCGGCGAGCAGGAGCCGTTGCGGCGCGCGCACGCCCGCTACCACCTTGAGCTCGCCCAGCGCGCCGATCCGCACCTGCGCAGGTCCGAACAGCTCGACTGGCTGGCCCGGCTGTCGGCGGAGCACGACAACCTGATGGCCGCGCTGCACTGGGCGGTCCGCGACGACCGGGAGACCGCCTTGCGGATGGTCGCCGCGCTTGCCGCGTACTGGTGGCTCAGCGGGCGGCGCGGCGAGGCCGGCCAGGCCGCCGCGGAACTGCTCACCAAGCTCCCTGATGAGGACAAGGTTCCCGACGGGCTGGAGGAGGAGTACGTCAGCTGCGTCGTGCACGCCGTGCCGAAGGCGAAGCCCGAGCACTGGGTGCGGGCGGGCCGGATCATGCGGACCCGTGACCGGGCGCTGCTGCACCCCTTCGGTGCGGCGCTGTGGGGCATGGCTGCTGGGCCGCCGGTCTCGCCGGTCTCCGGGGCCGACCGGCTGCTTGGCTCGGATCCGTGGAATGTGGCCCTGGGCCGGCTGAGCCATGGCCTGTTGAAGGTGCTCGGCGGGCGGCCGGCCGACGGCGAGCGTGAGTTGCTGGATGTCCTCGCTCTGTTCCGCGCTCTGGGCGAGCGGTGGGGCACCGCGCAGGCGCTCGACTGGCTGGCGCAGGTGGCGAGCTGGCGGGGCGAGTGGAAACGTGCGCACGAGCTGTGGTCCCAGGCGCTGGAGCTGCTGGAGCAGCTCGGCGCGCTGGAGGAACACGCGGACCTGCTGTGCGGACGGGCCGGGTGCCGGGTACGCCAAGGCGACCTCGACGGAGCGAGCGCCGACTACCGGCGGGCCGTCGGGCTGAGCGCCCAGGCGGGCCAGCCGGGCACACCGCCGGCAGTCCAGCTCGGGCTGGGCGAGATCGCCCGGCTGCGCGGTGATACGCGTGCGGCCGGGACCTGGCTCAGCCAGGCGCTGGAATCCGCGCAGTCAGGCGACTTCGGCACGGAGTCGACCGTGGCTCGTGCCCTGACCGCGCTCGGCCGCCTGGCCGGGTCCGCCGGCGAACCGGCTCAGGCGCTACGTCGGCACGACGAGGCGTTGGCCGCGGCACGGACCTCCCCGTTGGCCTCCGTCCTCGCTGACACCGCCGAGGGACAGGCAGGCGCGGCCCTGCTGAGTGGCTCTGATGAGCGGGCCGCGCTGCTACTCGGGGCCGCGGTGGCGCTGCGCGGAACGGCGGTCGCGGGCGATGTGGACGTGACGGGGATCGCCCGGGAAGCGAGCGAGCGCCTGGGTGCCGCGGCGTTCGCCGAGGCGTTTGCGCGGGGCGCGGCGATGACTCCCGAGCAGGCGCTGACAGCCCTTGACGGTGCGGGCGGGTAACCGTCAGCCGACCATCGGTGGGCTGTCAGCGCCCGCCGCGATGCTGCCGGACATGAAGAACACGACGGTCCTCGTCTCCGGCGCGAGCATCGCTGGCCCTGCCCTCGCTTACTGGCTGAACCGCTACGGCGCCACTGTCACCATCGTGGAGAAGGCGGCCGCGCTGCGTGCCGGCGGCCAGGCCGTCGACTTCAAGGGCGCTACCCACCGCGAGGTCCTCGAACGGATGGGCCTCCTGGAGGAGGTCCGGCTGCGCCAGACCGGCGGCCGCGACCAGACCATCATCGACGCGAGCGGCAAGCCGCTGGCCGTCATCCCCGGCGAGTTCACCGGCGGCGAGATCGAGATCCGCCGCGGCGACCTGGCCCAGCTGCTGTACGAGCGGACGGCGGGCAGCTGCGAGTACGTCTTCGGCGACTCCATCACCTCACTGACCGAGACTGCCGGCAGCGTGCACGCCACCTTCGAACGCGCCGCGCCGCGCACCTTCGACCTCGTCGTCGGCGCCGACGGCATCCACTCCAATGTCCGGCGGCTCGCCTTTGGGGCCGAGGCCGACCACGTGCGTTTCCTCGGCCACTACTACGCCCTAGCGGACCTCGGCGTCGACGGCGAGGCCGTCATGTACAACGAGCCCGGTCGGATGGCCGCGCTCGGCGGCCCCAAGGCCCCCGCGTTCTTCGTCTTCGCTTCGGAACAACTTGAGTACGACCGCTTCGACACCGAGCGGCAGAAGGAGATACTCGTCTCCGCCTACCGTGGCGGCAAGTGGCGTATTCCCGAGCTGATGTCCAGGGTGCCGCAGTCGGGCGACTTCTACCTCGACTCGATCAGCCGGGTGGAGACCGAGCACTACGCGAGGGGCAGGGTTGTCCTGCTCGGCGATGCCGGGTACGGGAACACCCTGGGCGGCTTCGGTACCGGCCTGGCCATCGTGGGCGCCCACGTCCTGGCCGGCGAACTGCTGGCGGCGGGCGGGGATCACCGGGTCGCCTTCCAGCGGTACGAGGAGGAGTTCCGCGACTACGCGAAGATCGCCAAAAAGGGCAACGCGGGCCCGTTCCTCGCGCCCGGGAGCAAGGCGAGAATCCGAATGCGCAACTGGACGTTCGCGTCGAAGTTCCTGCTGCGGGCCATGCTCAAGGCGACGGACAAGTTCGCCGCCGGCATCGACCTCAAGGACTACCCGTCGCTCAGTGGCCCGCCCGCGTGACGCCGCGCGGCACCTTGTCTGGTCGCGAACACCCGCCAAGGCGTGACATCGCCACCGCCCGTCACAACGGAGTGATCACCCGGCGACGACTCGTTCCCACGCGCGGCGGATCGGCGCTGGCAGGACCAGCTCCGGCCAGGCGTCGACCAGCAGTGCTCCGTCGACGTAGGCGAGGATGTCCTCGGGCTGGCCCTCGCGCAGCACGATCTCGTACACCCGGTGACGTTGCTGCCGATCGGCGAGATCATAGATCCGCTCCGGGTCGGACCAACCCAGGTGGATCGGCAGGCGCACACGCGCGAGCGCCTGGCGCAGTGGAAGCCTGGGCAGCTTGTCCGGCACCGCGAACGGTCGTGCGCGCCCGTCCGTCACGATCTCGAAGGACGGTGGCGGCCGTGGTCAGGTGATGGGCGAGGGCGGCGGCGTGCAGAGTGGTGAGGCGGCCCGTCGTCGGGTGGGCGCCGGTGAGCTCGTCGAGGAGCGTGGGCAGGCGGCGGCGCAGCTTCGCCGGCTGGGTATCGAGGCGGGCGGCCACCGCGTCGAGGGTGCCGTCGGTCTCCAGGTAGGCCGACAGCAGGTCGACGCCGCTCGGGTCGAGGCCGGCGAGGGCGCGTTCGGCGAACGCGCGCAGCTTGGCGACGGGGACGCCCAGCAGCAGGCGCTCCAGGCCCAGCTCGTCGAACAGCAGCGTGGTCCTGTCCTGGTCCGGGTCGCGTTCGTGGCTGGTGCGCAGCAGGGCGAGGACGGCGTCCGCCGAGCGGAACGAGGCCGCGGTCTCGGCCGGCTCGGCCGGGTCACCGGGGGCCTCCGGCCCGGCGGCCGCCAGCACCGCGCGCGGCGAGCCGAGCTGGTAGGCGAGGTGGCTGCACAGACGGGCGAGCTCGGCGGGCACGTCACCGGACAGCAGCGTCCAGGCCCGCGCCGCCTCGCGCAGCACCGGAAAGCCGATCGGCCCCCAGGCCGCCGCCCACGCGTCGAGATCCTTCCCCACGTACTGCAGCGCGACGCCGGCATGTGGGATGCAGACGTCCAGGCCGAAGCTCTCGGCGACCCGGACGAACTCGGCCGCCGGCCGGACCGCGCCGTGCCGGATGTCGTCGATCACGACGTCCACCCGCCGCGCGAGCGCCGCCGCGTGCGCCTCCCGCCGGACCGCGGCGATCGCCAGCGCCGTCGAGGCGGCCGCGACCAGCTGGCCGGCGCGCGCGTCCGCACTCTGCCCCGTGGCCGCCTCGATGAGCAGGGCGCCGAGGTAGCGGTTGCCCATCCGGATCGGGTCCCCATGACCGCGCCAACCGTCGCGGCAGGCGACCGGGGCGTCCGCTCTCCCCAGTGCGTCGCTGAGGACAGGCCCGAGAGCCGGGCCGACCAGGAGCGCGGCCATGGCGACGGCGGTGCTACCGCGGGCCGTCTGGTCGGCGGCGGGGCCGGAGGCGGTCGGTTCCGAGGCGGCGAGGAGGTTGCCCGTCATGTCGAGGAGGCGAACCGAGCGGCCCGCGGCGGCGGCGAGCTGGGCGAGCAGGCCTGGCCATTCGGCCCCGTCGAGGGCGGCGGCGACGAGATCCGCCTCCAGCCGGGCCAGGTCGGGGCCCGTCATGGCGGCGGCGCCTGACCAGGTTCGGTGGCGACGACGACGAGCTGGCCGGGCAGCAGCTGCCGGGTCGTCCACGGGACCAGACCGACCTCGGCGAGCCAGGACAGCAGCGTGGGCAGCTCGATGACCTCCGCCTCGTAGGTGTTGGCGAGGATCGTGAGCGCCATCGACTGCGGCAGGCTGCTCTCCAGGTCGGGCGCGGTGGGCGGCTCGGCGGGGCGGAAGTAGTCGGAGATGACGACGAACCCGCCGGGGCGCAGGGCGCCGCGGGCGCGCAGCAGCAGCGCCTTGGCGAGGTCGGCTGACTGCAGGCCGATCACGTGGCCGATCGTCACGACCGCCGCCTCCCCGATGGGGAGTACCGCGTCGAGGTAGCTGCCGGCGAGGACGTCCAGGCGGTCGGCGACACCGTGCTCGGTGGCGGCCGCCTCGGCGAACGGGGTGATCGTCGGCAGGTCGACCGCCAGCGCCCGGGCGCGCGGCCAGGCGAGCAGCATGCCGATCGCCCACGGCGCCGCGCCCGCGCCGAGGTCGAGGACCAGCGCGCCGGGGCCGGGGTCGGGCAGCAGGGCGGCGGTGGCCCGGGCGACGGCCTGCTGGGTGGGAGCGCTCGCGGCCGCGAGCCGGCCGTAGAACAGGCCGGCGTCGTCCTCGACGGAGCGGGTCGGCCGGCCGCGCCGCAGCGTCGCCGACAGCTCCGGCCAGGCCGTGCGCGGTCCGGGCGAGTACCGGACCATCTCGACCATCGACAGCGGCGCGTCGCGCAGCAGGTAGCCGCGCGCCGCCGGGGTCAGCTCGAAGCGCCGGTCGCCGGCCGTCGTCAGCAGCCCGACGCTGACGAGGTAGTCGAGCACGACGGCGAGCCGGCTGCCGGCGACACCGGTCGCCTCGGCCAGCTCGTCGAGGCGACGCTGCCCGCCGGCCAGTTCCTCGAACACGCCGAGGTCAAGCGCCGCGACCACCAGCCAGTACCGGGTGTAGCCGGTGATGACCTCCCAGATCGGGGTCGGCGGCCCGCCCGAGTGCGCCAACCMACCCACCCCCGCCCTCCCAAAAAATCTGATCGTGAATCTGTGGCAGATGGCGCCCTCTATGGGCCTTCTGAGGTGACACACCCGGACGTTCGGAGCGTGTCACCTCAGGGAGCCTATGGGCTCCGCCATCTGCCACGATCCGACGTTGGGCGGCGGGGTCTACAGGGCGGGGAAGTCGCTTTTGCGGATCTTGCAGTGGACGCCCTTGACGTCGTCGACGACCTGACTGACGGCGAAGTCGGCGGCGGCGGACAGGTAGGCCATCGCGTTCGCGCGGCTCATCCCGACCTTGGTCGACAGGAAGCCGATCGCGGCGCGGGTGGCCTTGCGCATCGCCTCGTCGAGGTCGCGGTCCATGCCGACCGGCAGCCAGTACTGGTCGGTCTCGCCGAACGGCTCGCGCAGCGCGCCGATGACCCGGTCGGCATCGTGGCCCTTGAGCACATCGAGGACGACGGTGGCCCGCAGCGGAGCCTCCAGCGCGGTGAGCGCGACCTCCCCGTCGCCCTGGGCGTAGTGCGGGTCGCCGACGTAGAACAGGCCGCCGTCGACCTGCACGGGCAGGTAGAAGGTGCTGCCGGCGCCGAGCAGGGCGATGTCGTGGTTTCCACCATGCGCCCCCGGCGGGACGGAGCCGACCGCGGCGGTGGTGTCCGGGGCGACGCCCATGATCCCGAGGAACGGGGCGAGCGGGAAGACTGCCTCCGCGTTCGGCAGGCCGGGGTTGCCGAACGGCAGGACGCCGTAGTCGACGCCGCCGACGGTGCGGGTTCGGGTGAAGGTGAGCACCGAGCCGTAGCGCTCGGGATGGTCCTTGTCGGCGTCGGGCTGGCGGACGGTGCCCTCGGGGAACTCGCCGGCCAGGCAGCCGAGGCCGTGGCGGTTGCTGATCACGCCGAACGTGGCACGCAGCTCGAGGCCGACGACGCGGACACGCAGCACGTCACCGGCGACGGCGCCGTCGACCTGGATCGGGCCGGTGACGATGTGCGGGCCGGCGTCGAAACCGTGCTCGATGCCGGACGCGGCGATCGCGACCTGGTCGGCCGGGATCTCCTCGGGCCGCACGCCGTGGGAGCCGAAGTAGGCCACCGGGTCGCGGCCCTGGTCCTCCATGACGCCCTCGTGGCTGACCGTGTCGACGGTGACCGCGGTGCCGGGGGCGACGCGCAGGACGGGCTCGGCCGCCGCGTTCGGCAGGAAGCCCCAGCGGACTGTCTCCGGCGTGGACGCGAGGTAGGCGTTGCCCGTGGCCGCGCTGCTGGTACTGCTGCTGGTACTGCTGCTGACGGTGGTGGTCATGCGGCAACCTCACGGTCGGTCGGGTCGGAGATCGGCGCGAGGGCCGGGGTGCCGGCGCCAACTCCGGTGCCAAGGTTGGCGCTGGCGCTGGCGCTGGTACTGGCGCTGGTACTGGTACTGGCGGACGAGGTGCGGCGGCCGCCGTCGGGCCAGTTCTCGGTGTAGCGGCGCACCAGCCACTGGTTGAACTGCTGCTGCGCCTCCTCCAGGTAGGAGTACCGGCCGCGCGGGGCGAACCGGCTGGTCAGGCCGCGCTGGACGCCGGTGGTCGCCAGGACATCCTGGGCGACGATGCCGTTCACGCCGGCCTCGGAGAGCTGGAATCTCTCCTCGAAGAGCCGGTCGCGCAGCGCCTCGGGGTGGAAGAGGTAGTGCACCTCGACCTCGATGTGGCCGGCGTCCTTCGGCCGGATCAGGAAGTAGAACGCCTGGTCGGGCGCGACGCCGAGGCACAGCGTCGGCGGCACCAGCGCGAACGCCGCCCGTGAGCGTTCCTCCTGCGTCAGCCCCGGAAAGATCGGCAGCAGCGCCTTCTGCAGCGCGTTGAAACCGCCGTCGGGAAACAGGAACCCGTTGGTGCGGGCGATGGCGGCGTCGTCCGGCCCGTACGGCAGGAACGACGAGCGGTTGGACGGGCAGAAGTCGTGCACGCCCGCGTGCAGCCGGCTGGCGTGGTAACCGTCGTTGAAGTTCTCGAACATGATCTTCCAGTTCCACGGCATGGAAGGGCTCTCGAACGACTTGCGGGACACGCACCGGCCGAGCTCGTAGTGGGCGAACAGCTCGTCGAGCTTGGCCAGCCGCGGCGCGAGCGGCTCCGGGGCCGCCCGGAGGCTGGTGAAGACGAAGCCCTGCCAGACCTCGACCGGCAGCGACGGCAGACCCCAGCGGGACCGGTCGAAGTCCTCCGTGCGGTCCATCTCGCGGGCACCGACGAGGCCGCCGTCCAGGCCGTAGGTCCAGTGGTGGTAGGCGCACTTGAACGCCCGGCAGTTGCCCCGGCCCTCCGAGACGAGCATGCCGCGGTGCTGGCAGACCGGGGAGAGCACCCGGACCGCGCCATCCTGGCCGCGGACGAKGGTGAGCCGCTCGCCGATGATCTCGACGTTGACGAAGTCACCGGGGTTCGGGACATCGGACTCGCGGCCCAGGCAGAGCCACTCCTGGCCGAAGACAGCCTCCTTCTCGAAGGCGAAGAACTCCTCGTCCGTGTAACAGGTAGCCGGCAGCGTGCTGGCCTGGGACGTGGGCAGGACGGAGGCGGCGAAAGACTCCAGCAGCTGCGGGGTGAGTACCGTCATAGCCTCTTCTCGCGTCTCGTCTCCGCGCGTCTCGTGCACGCGCGCGTCGTGAAATCGTCTACGGGTTCCGTGTCGGAACGGTTAAAGGGGACGGTTAGACCAGGGGCCAGCGGGCCTTGTTCGGCAGGCCGGAGCGGGCGGTGATGGCCTCGCCGGCGGCCTGCGCCTCGGCGTACAGGCGGTCCTCGTCGAGGGTCGTGTGGTGGTAGTTCTCGACGACCCGGCGGCCATCCACCCAGACGCTGTGGACGCCCCGGCCGTCGGCGGACCAGACCAGCTGGTTGGCCACGTTCAGCAGCGGGCGCCACTCGGGCCGATCGGTGTCGTGCGCGACCAGGTCGGCCTTGCGGCCAGCCTCCAGCACACCGATCTGGTCGGTGAGGCCAAGCCCGCGCGCGCCCGCGAGCGTCGCCATCTCGAAGGCCTGCTCTGCGGGGAACATGGTCGCGTCGCGGCGGGCGTCCTTGAACAGGCCGGCGACCAGGTAGGTCGCCCGCATCAGGTCGGAGTAGTTCGACGCGTTGTTGCCGTCGGTGCCGATGGCGACGTTCACGCCCCTGGCGACCATCTCCGGGAACTTGCCGATCTGGGTGACGCCATACGACACCTTCAGCGCCGTCGTCGGGCAGTGCGCGACGGACGTGCCGGCCTGCGCCATCAGGTCGATCTCGTTGTCGTCGACGTGGACGGCGTGCGTCAGGATCACGTTGTCGCCCAGCACGCCGAGGTCGGCCAGGTGCTCCATCGGGCGGCGGCCGTAGGTGGCGAGGAAGTGCTCCGGGTCCAGGCGCGCCGGGGACATGTGGAACGACAGGCCGGTGCCGCGGTCGCGGGCGAGCTCGGCCGCGGCCCTCCACAGGTCATCGGTGCAGGTGGTGTGGCCGACCAGGATCGGCCAGGCCGACAGCCGCCCGTCCGCGACGCTCGCGAACCGGTCCAGCTCGTCGACGAGGCCCTTGATCGCCTCGTCCGTCGTCTGCCGGTAGACCTCGGGCTCCGGCGGCAGGTCCCAGGTCCAGCGGCCGACCCGGCCGCGGATGCCGGTCTCGACCAGCCCGTCGACGACGGCGTCGAGGAAACGGATCGTGCCGGCCTCGAGGAACGTCGTGGTGCCGGTGCGCAGCATCTCCAGCGCCGCGAGCTGGCCGGAGATCCGCTCCTCCCGCTCGGTGTGGTGCGAGTACAGCGGGGTGAGCCAGACGAAGACGTTCTCGAAGAAGGGTGTGTCGTCCGGGACGTATCCGCGGGTCAGCGGCTCGCCGGTGATGTGGATGTGGGCGTTGACCAGGCCGGGGGTGAGCACGAAGCGCCGACCGTCGACCAGCTCGCGGGCGCGCAGCGCGGCGAGTACGTCGGCGGTGCGCCCGACGGCGGCGATCCTGTCCCCGTCGATCGCCACCGCGCCGTCCCTGATCACCCGGCGCTCGGCATCCATCGTGACGACGAGCGCCCCCGAGATGATCGTGTCGACCTCGCGGGGAAGGGCTCCGTCACCGGCGCCGGCAGCGACCTGAGGCCGGGGTTGGGGCTGGGGCTCATCGGGCGGCATGCGTTACTCCCGGCTCTTGGACGGAGGGTAGACCGACCCGAGGGGCCGTAGCCCGGGCCGTGGGACAGGCCGGGCGGCAGCCGCGGGGCCGGCGCCGGGGCCGGGGCGGGTCGCGGTGAGCACGATCTGGCCGGGCAGCGGCGTGTAGGTCGGCCCGGGGACCAGTCCGGCGCCGCGCGCCCAGCCGTGCAGGTCGTCGGCCCGGAACGCGCCCTGGCCGCCGGTGGTCGCGAGGATCGTCAGCGCCATGAGCGTCTCGGTGGTGGCGGCGGGCGATGGCACCTCGGGGCGCGGGTAGTCGGCTACGACGAGTGTTCCGCCGGGCCGCAGCGCGGCGGCGGCCCGGGCGACGAGGCGGCGGGCGGCGGTGCGCGGCTCGATGCGCAGCACGTGGCCGAGGACGACGACATCCGCCCCGCCCTGCGGCAGTTCCACCCGGTGGAAGCTGCCGGCGACGACGTCCAGCCGGTCGCCGGCCGGGTCCGCGGCCACCGCCTCCCGGGTGACGTGGACGACCTCGGGCAGCTCGACGGCGAGCCCACGGGCGTCCGGCCAGGCGTCGAGGAACGCCAGCGCCCACGGGGCCGCACCGGCGCCCAGGTCGACGACCAGCGCCTGGTGCCCGCTCGGGGCCGCGAGCTCGCGCGCGACGGCGGCGGCCACGACCCGTTGGACCGGCGCCGTGCCGCGCGCGAGGTTCGGGTAGAAGGCGCCTGGGTCGTCCTCGACCCGGGCGCTCGGCGCGCCACGACGCAGCGTCTCGGCGAGCTCCGGCCACCGCTCGTGCGGGCCGGGCGCCGCCCGGACCAGCCTCGCCATCGACCGCTGGCCGCCCGCGAGCAGGTAGTTCGCGGCGACGAGGCCCAGGTTGTAGACGAGCCGCCCCGAGCCGGCGGCGTGGTCGGCCGACGCGGGCGACGCGGGCGACGTGGGCCGTGCGGCCGGCGCGGGCGGTGGCTGGGACTCGGGCCCCACCGCCGGGACCTCGGGGGTGGCCGTGAGCAGCTCCATCGCGGCCAGGGCGTCGGCGAGCAGGCCGGCGCGGTGGATGTCGACGCCGACCGCCTCGGCCAGCGCCGCCGCGTCGAGCGGCCCGGACGCGAGTGCCTCGAACAGGCCGAGGTCCAGCGCGGCGACGAGCGCCCAGTACCGGCGGAAGCCGTGGATGATCTCCCAGACGGGCGCCGGCGTAGGCGGCGCCGGCGGCATCGCCGGCGGCCGCATCGCTGGAGGCTGCGTCGGTGGCGGAAGCGGGCTCGGCCGCCACCCTGACGGGGGGTTGGGGGCGGCCGAGCCCGCGCTCTGGGGGGCGGGCGCGGGGGCAGCCGCGGGCGTCGGAGGGGGCACGGGCATCGGAGCGGAGGAGGATTCGGTCACGGCCGTAGCAACACCTTGCCGATCGCCCGCCGTTCCTCGAGCCGGGTCTGCGCGGCCGCGGCCTCGGTGAGCGGGAACTCCGCGTCGACCGGGGTGACGAGGCCGCCGCGCCAGTAGCGCTCCAGCACCTCGGCGAACTCGCGCGCCGGGTACGGGTCGGAGCCGAGGAGGCGCAGGCCGAAATGGAAGGCGTACTCCAGCGGAATCGTCACCTCGGGTCCCGTGGTGTCACCGACGAAGACCAGCCGGCCGCGCGGCGCGAGGCTGAAGATCGACGCTGGCCAGGTGGCGGGACCGACATGGTCGAGCACCATCTCGACGCCCCGGCCGCCGGTCGCCTCCCGCACCGCCGTGACGACCTTCTCGGTCGGCGTGTCCGCGTCGGCCAGCACGAGGTGGTCGGCGCCGATGGAGCCCGCGAACACGAGCTTGTCCTCGCTGGAAGCGGTGGCGATGACGGTCGCGCCGAGCTGCTTCGCCAGCTGGATCGCCGCGAGGCTCACACCGCTGGCGGCGGCATGGACGAGCACCGTCTCCCCGGCGGTGAGGTTTCCGGTGGCGCCGACCGCGTGCCAGGCGGTGGACCAGATCGTCGGGATCAGCGCCGCCTCCGCCAGCGGCACCTGGGCGGGGACGGGGTAGGTGTTACGCGCCGGGACCTTGACGTACTCGGCGTAGCCACCGGGAGCGGTGGCGCCGATGATGCTGGCCGCGTGGCAGTAGCCGTCGTCGCCGGCGAGACAGGCCGGGCACTCCCAGCACGACACCGCCGGATTGACGACGACCCGGTCGCCGGCGGCGACGGCCGTGACGTCCCGGCCGACGGCGGTGACGACGCCGGCGACGTCCATGCCGGCGACGTGCGGCAGCGCGAAGCCGGGGATCTTGGCCGGGCCGCGCCGCTGCATGATGTCGAGGTGGTTCAGGCCGCAGGCGGCGACCTGGACGACGACCTCGCCGGGCCCCGGTGCCGGATCGGGAAGCGACTCGACGGCGAGCACCTCGACGCCACCGAACCCGTTCTGCACGACCGCCCGCACGCCCGCCTCCGTTGTCACAGTGATGCACCGGGCCGGGCCTCGGGCGCGCGGCGCCCGTGGTCACGCCTCGTCGCGGGGCCCGGTGAGACAACCACCGCCAACGCTTTGTAGCGGCGCCCACGGGCGCGACGGAGAACGTCTGGCGCCCACGGGGGCCGAGTGTTGGCGACTGCGGAGAACGTAGGCCGCCGCCGGCGGCCGACCGATGTGCCCGGCGCACAAACGCGCCCGCCGGCCACCGGGCGGGGCGCACGTCAGTCCGCTTCGAGGCCGAGCTCGCGTAGCACGCCCGAAACGCGCCGGGCCACGGACAGGTGCGCCCGAACGCGCCGTCGACGACGACCGTCGACGAGGACGGTCGACGACGACAAGGCCCGGCGCGTCACGGGACGCGCCGGGCCATATCCGTGTTCAGGACTGCCGGGTTCAGAAATGCCCGCCCGCGGGCCAGACCGCGGCACCGGGTCGCGGGCGGCGGCCGGACGGCGGCCCCCAGCGGTGCCTCAGCTGGGACTCAGCTGAGGCACCGCCGCTGGACTCAGCCGAGCCACAGCTCTGGTCTCAGCCTTGGTCTCGGCGGAGGCTCAGCCGGTGACCTGCACGGGGGCGGCACCGACCGGGCTCACTCCGGCGGGCGCCGCGCCGGCACCGACCGGGGCGGCTCCACCGCCGCCAGGACCTGCGCCCGCAACGGGCGCGGCACCACCGACGGGGGCAGCGCCACCGACAGGAGCGGCTCCCCCGCCGGGAGCGGCCACGGAGCCAGCGGCCGGGGCGGCGGCCGGTGCCGGGTCGGCCGCCGCCACGGGCCCCGCCTCGGCCGCCTTGCCTTCGGCCACCGAGTCGACGGGAAGCGACCCGTCAGGACCCGCCGGGGTGGAACCGATCGTGGCCGCGTCGGGCTCGGTGGCGGCCAGCGGGGCGGTGGGCTGGTCGTCGGGGATGGTGAGGTTCGCCGGCGGCGAGGTGACGATCGTGCCCTCCGACTCGATGATGCCGGTGGCGGTCGAGACGTCGGTGATGAAGGTCTTGTCGAAGTCGCCCTGGGTCGTCACGTAGGTGGCGGTGCAGGTCTTCGACGTGCCGGCGGTGAGCGGCCCGTCGGGGCATGCGACCGGCGAGAGACCGGCGAGCGCGTCCTGCACGGCGACGCCGTACAGCGTCTTGTCCCCGTTGTTCGTGACCACGTAGGACAAGGTCAGCGTCTGGCCTGGCCCGGTGAACGACGCCGGCTGGGACGACGTGGCCAGGGCGAGCGGGTATGTCGGGGCGTCGGCGCTCGCGGCGTCCGGACCGAGGATGACGACGACTCCGGTCGTGGCTGCGAACCCGACCAGGGCGAACGCGGCGGGCGCCGCCAACCGTGTGGAGACAAGAGACAACCGGGCCCGGGGCCCGGACCTGTCGGCAATACGCACTACAGCTCCTCGAACTTCAAGCCCGGCGCGCCGGCGAGATGCCTCGTCGGGGCGTTCGGCGGGACGCGGTGGGCAATACTCTCCGCACGCAATAGTTACACAAGGTAATCAGCTAGCTACATAGCGCTGATCGGCGTGTCGAGAGCAACCGGACGTACCCGGAGCGGGCCGCTAGAAGACGGGACTGCCGGTGATCGTGATCGGCGAGCCGGCGGGAACGGCACGCAGCCGCGCGAGATCGGGCAGATGCAGACGGACACAGCCATGCGAGACCTGGGCACCGCTCTCGCCGATCGCGGCGTCGGCGCCGAGCGGGCCGTGGATGCCGACGATCGCGTCCCCGGAGGAGTCCCAGTCCGTGATCTTCGTGGAGTGAGCCGACGTCACCAGGATGTAGTCGCCGTAGCCGGGCCCAGGCGGCGGGGCGAACAGGGCCAGGAAGAACTCGCCCGTGGGGGTCGGGTCATCCGGGGTGCCGACGCCGGCCGGGGCATCGAGCGTCATCTTCCCGTGCTCGTAGAGGCGCAGCCGCTTCGCCTCGACGTCGATCGCGATCCGGTAGGCACTGCTGACCAGCCGCACGTCGGCGGTGCGGATCCAGGCGGTGGAGAAGTTCGGTCGCTGCGCGAGACGCACCCGCAGCCAGCCGGGCCGAGTGTCGATCACCGGCAACGCCGACGGCCCGCCGCGCCACCGCCCGGGCACCATACCGTCGCGAGCCCCCTCGTCGGGCACGGTGAACCGCGGCACGTCGTGGGAGAGCTGGGCGATCACCGTGACGTCGGGCGGCACGGTGACCCCGGCGGTGGCCCCCGGCTGCGGGGTCGCCCCCGGCGCGCCGTCCAGCAGCTCACGAGGCTGGTCAGCGCGGTCGACCACCAGGATGAGGGCCGCCAGCACGCCGGCGGCCAGCGACAACGCCGCCGCCGCGAGTCCCAACCTGGATCTCATGCCAGCCTCCCTCATGACCCACGGCTCCTCCGCGCCGCATCGCTCAGTAATCATCAAAACACGTATAGCAACAGGCGCGGCCATCTGGCCGAGCCAGGCGGGTCGGGCCACCGCCCGGAACGGGGCCCGCCAGGCCGTGGCCGAGGGTGACGAGAGGCCCGCCGCCCAGAGCCACACCCGCGGAACGCGAGGCGAGAGAGCGGCGGCGGGGGGATTTGTGCCGACAGCACATCGGTCAGACCGAGTCGCCGTTCCTACCATTCCGGCGAGACAGGTGGCCCGCCATCGGCGTCGGGCCGGCCGCCGCGGCGCGGGCTCGCGACCGGCCGCCGTGCCACGCCGCATGCGGGGTACAGCAGCACTGACCAGATCCTCACGCGGGTTCTCGAACCCGAGTTCCGCGCGGCACGTCCACGCCGCGCGCGGGCCCGCCGCGCGGAACTCGCCGCCTGGGCCGAACAATGCGAGCCTGCCCCACCAGGGCGTGGCCCGACAGAGCCGACCGGCCGGTGCCGCCTGGCACCGGCACCTGCAGAGGAGTGACGCCGGTGACCACCGAAACGACGCAGTCCGCGGCATCCCCGGCGAGCGCGGGCGGCTCCGGGATCAGCCAGCCCCGCTGGACGCACATAGCACTACCGAGCGGCGACCTCGACAAGTCGATCGAGTTCTACACGACCATGACCCCGCTCGTCGTCGTCGCCACCCGCGCGGACGCCGACGGCCGCAACGCCTGGCTGTCCAACCCGGGCCAGTGGGAGACGCCATTCGTCCTGGTGCTCTCCGCGTTCAACTCGGCCGCCGGCACCCAGCAGGGCATCATGAAGCCCTTCGCGCACATCGGCATCGAGGTCCCGAACCGGGAGGACATCGACGCGATCGCCGCGAAGGCCCGCGCGAACGGCAGCCTCTGGTGGGAGCCGAGGGACATGCCCGACCCGATCGGCTACATCTGCGCGGTCCACGACCCGGACGGCAACGTCGTCGAGTTCAGCCACAACCAGGGCGTCTTCTCGACCGTCCGCCAGCTGTGGGGCCCGGAGTCGTCGTGACGGCCCGGGCCTCCCGCCCCGCCCAGGCCGATCCGGCGGGCGGCGCGGCACCGGCCGGCGCGGCACCGGCCGGCGCGGCCGCGGGCGGCGCGGCGGCCGGGGCCGGCTGGAGTGGGCTGCCGGCGCCGGCCGCAGCCTACGTCGCGGCGATGAACACCGGCGACCCAGACGCGATCGCCGCCTGCGTGACCGTCGACTTCCGCAACGAGCACGCCTCCCCGCGCGGCCGCGGCTGCGAGGGGCGGACGACCTACCGGGAACGGCTGCCGGGCTTTCTGGCCGCCTTCCCCGGCCTGCGCTACTCCCCCGACCCGGACCAGGCGCCGGTCGCCGCCGGCGGCCGGGTGGCCATGCCGTACGTGATGACGGCGACGCTGCCCGCCGGCCCGCTCCGGCTGCGCGGCCTGTGGCTGCTGACCCTGCGGGACGGGCAGGTCTCGGCCCGGCTGGACTACTGGGACAGCGGCTCCGTTCCGCCCTAGTCCGCGCGTGGGAGTCCGCGCGTGGGAGTCCGCGCGGACGAGCGGTGAGCAGCCGGCGAGCAGCCGGCGAGCAGGCAGGGCGCTGGACGGCCAGGCAGGACGCTGGGTGACCCCGCCCGCAGGGTCGACCGATGTGACAATGCCGTCCCATCCACATGACCGCGGCGGCGACACAACGTGCGTGCGATCCTCACAGAGGTGCCCGAACCGGGAGGCCGGCCGCGCAAGGACGCCGGGGCACCGATCAGGCGAGGTAGCGAGGGCGACATCGAGGTCGCCGACCGTCGACAGCGAGGTCGGCATCGATCGTCCCCAGGCCACCCTCGAGAGGACCTGACGTCGTGGCGAACCCCGAGCTCCTCGCCGTTGCTCGGCCCGAGCGGCAGGTGATCGCCAGCCCGCCTACCGTGATCTCCGTGCCACACCAGTCGTCCCGCCCGCCCCGGTCCATGCCGGCGCCACGGCGCGACCCGGCGGAGCTGGCCAGGGAGCTGACCGAGCTCGCCCTGTCCGGCAACGGCTGGCGCCCGATGATCCGCACGATCGCGTCCGCCACCGGTCGGTCGGTGCGCCTGCTCGACGTCCACGGCGCGGTGCTCGCAGCCAGTGGCGCGGCCGGCGCCGAGGCCGCCGGCCTCACCCCGGACGAGACACCCGCGGTCAGCGGGGTCGTCGGCGGCGTCCCGGCGCTGCTGGCCCGCCCCGGGTTCACCGAGGTGACCTGCGAGGACGGCTGGCGGGGCCGCGGCGCGACGGTGCGCGCCGGTTCCCGCTACGTCGGCCTGCTACTGGTCGCCGTCGAACCAGGCGAGACCGACCTGGGCTGGCTGGACGCGCGGGTGAGCGCCGCGCTCACCGCGCTCGCGATCGTCGCCGTCCGGCAGGACGCCGAGGCGGCGGCCCGCGCCGAGAGCGCCAGCCGGCTGATGAGCGAGCTGCGTTTCGGCTCGCCGCGCGGCCACGACGAGCTGCTGCGCTCCGCCGCCCGGTTCGGCCTCGACCTCACCGTCCCGCACGCCGCCGCGCTGTTCTACTACGACGGCCGGCACGGCCGGACGTGGACCACCGGCCTGACCTGGATCGAGAACGGGGCCGCCCAGGACGCCGAGCTGGGCTGGACTGTCCTTACCGGCGACGTCGAACGCGAGCTGGCCCGGATCCGGGACCGGTTGCAGGGCATGGTTGGGCCGGACCGCCCGGTGCTCGCCGTCGCGGGTCCCGTCGTCACCGACAACGGTCACGACGTGACAGAGACCGCGGCCTCGTTCGCCGAGGCCGAGTCGGTGCTCGCGTTGCTGCGCCACCGCGACGGCGCCACCACCCTGCTGCACTCCCAGCTGGGCCTGGCCGGGCTGCTGCTGGCCGTGCCGCGTGGCCGGCTGGAGGCGTTCACCCGCGCCGAGCTCGGCCCGCTGCTGGAACGCCCCGACCTGCTGGAGACCCTGGCGGCCTGGCTGGAGACCAACGGCAGCCGGGCCGCCGTCGCCGAGCGCATTCACGTCCACCGCAACTCGGTCGGCTACCGGATGAACCGCGTCCGCGACCTGCTCGGCCTGCACGAGGACGAGCCCGCCCGGATGTGGCGCCTGCACGCCGCCGTCGTCGCCCGCGAGGTTCTCCAGGCCCTCTCGGTGCCCCCGCCGCCCGACCCGGACAGCCGCCGATCCTGACAGTGCCACAATCCCACGTTCCAGGGATCAGGGACCAAGGACCAGGAACGCGTGAACGAACGCACCGCTCGGCTCGCGGGGGGGGCGGGCGGACGACGTCAGCCTTTCGTGCGGGTGGCGACGTGGAAGCCCGGTAGCTCACCGCCGCCGTGGACCTCGAGGTCGGCGCCTGTGACGTAGCCGGCGAGCGGCGAGGCCAGGTAGAGGCAGGCCGCGGCGACGTCCGCCGGCACGGCGGCGCGGCCCATGGGCACGACCGCGTCGATCGCGGCGGTCGCGTCGCCGTAGAAGCCGCCGGCGTCGACGGCCGTGTTCGCGAGCCCGACCGTGACGTGGTTGACCCGCACCTTCGGCGCCCACTCCAGCGCGAGGGACGCGGACAGCGCCACCAGGCCGGCCTTGGCCGCCGCGTAGGCGGACGAGCCCGGCGCCGGCCGTCGCCCGGACACGCTGCCGATGTTGACGATCGCGCCGCCGGCCTCCTGGGCCTGCATCACGGCGTTCGCTGGCTGGCTGACGTAGAACGCGGCGTGCAGGTTGAGCGCGACGACCCGCTCGAAGAACCGTGGCGACACGGTCGCCGCGTCGGCGACGGGCGCGCCGCCGGCGTTGTTGACGAGCACGTCGAGCCGTCCGTGCCGCTCGACGGCGGCGTCGACCACGGCCTTGGCCTGGGTGGCGTCGCGCACGTCGGCGGCGACGAAGCTCGCCGCGCACCCGTCGACCACCGGCGCCATTTCGGGCTCCTTGCGCCCGCACACGACGACGTCGGCGCCGGCGGCGAGGAACGCAAGCGCGATGGACCGGCCGATTCCCCGGGTGCCGCCGGTGACGATCACCGACTTGCCGTCGTAACGCGGCCCACGCTCGGCCGCCGTCGCCGCCGCCACGACCTCGCCGTCAGCCCGCGCCGCCTCACCCATCCGGCCCACCTCACCCGCGAGATCCATCACAGTATGTAATCGTTCACGTGCGGCTGAGCGGGCCACTGACGGGCGAACGCCGACCCGCCGGTGGGGTGACCTGCCCCAACGACAACCGCCCGCATGCAGCCCTCCCGCCAAGCGCACCGGCGAGCACGGAAGCGTGGCAGCTCACCGTGCCCATAGGCACGCTCATCTGCCACAGATCGAAACCGCGGAACGGAAGCGTGGCAGATGGGCACGTCTATGGGCACGGTGAGCTGCCACGGTTCGCTGCGTCAGAGGCGTTCGAGGATCGTGACGTTGGCCTGACCGCCGCCCTCGCACATGGTCTGYAGGCCGAAGCGGCCGCCGGTGCGCTCCAGCTCGTGAAGAAGGGTGGTCATCAGCCGGGCGCCGGTCGCGCCGAGCGGGTGGCCAAGCGCGATCGCGCCGCCGTTGACGTTGACCTTGTCCACGTCTGCACCCGATTCGGCCGCCCAGGCGAGTACGACCGAGGCGAACGCCTCGTTGATCTCGACCAGGTCGATGTCGCCGAGCGTGCGGCCGGCCTTCGCCAGGGCGTGCGCGGTGGCCGGGATCGGCGCGGTGAGCATCCAGACCGGGTCGGCGCCGCGCACCGACAGGTGGTCGATGCGAGCGCGCGGGGTCAGCCCATGCGTGCGCACCGCTGCCTCGCTGGCGATCAGGAGCGCGGCGGAGGCATCGGAGATCTGGCTCGACGTGGCCGCCGTGACCCGCCCGCCCGGGGTCAGCGTGGGCAGGGACCGGATCTTCGGCCAGTTCGGCGCGCGCGGCCCCTCGTCGGCGGAGAGCCCGAACGCGGGCACGATCTCACGGTCGAAACGCCCCTCGGCGCGGGCCGCGATCGCCCGCTCGTGCGAGCGGACCGCGAACTCCTCCATCGCGTCCCTGGTCAGCGACCACTTCTCGGCGATCATCTCCGCCGAGCGGAACTGGGAGACCTCCTGGTCCCCGTACCGGGCGCGCCAGCCCGCCGAGCCGCTGAACGGGTCGGAAAAGCCGAGCGCCTGCCCCGCGGTCATCGCGTAGGAGATCGGGATGGCGCTCATGTTCTGCACGCCGCCCGCGACGACCAGGTCGGCGGTGCCAGACATGACAGCCTGGGCGGCGAAGTGCACCGCCTGCTGGGATGAGCCGCACTGCCGGTCCACGGTCGTCCCCGGCACGTGCTCGGGCAGGCCGGCGACCAGCCAGCAGGTTCGCGCGATGTCGCCCGCCTGCGGTCCGACGGTATCGACGCATCCGAAGATCACGTCATCGACCGCCGCCGGGTCGACACCGGACCGCTCCATCAGTGCGCCGATCGCGGCCGCACCCAGGTCGGCGGGGTGCACGCCCGAAAGCGCTCCCCCACGCCGCCCGACCGGCGTCCTGACCGCTTCGACGATGTAAGCCTCCGCCACGAGCACAGACGCTACCAAGCGCTTGCTCGGGAAACCAGCGATCCGCCGGCACCCGGTGGGAGGTCGACACTCAGCTGGATGGCCGACACCCCGCAGAGCCGGTCGGCGACCCGCCGCTACGCCGTGGCCCGGGCGCGCGGGCCGACGGCGGCACGCAGGTCGACGGCGGCGGCGCGCAGGCAGTCGGCTAGCGCGCGGGCGGCCGGTGTGGGCGGGCGGCCGACGGGCTCGGTGACGCCGACCGACGAGCCGAGCGAGGGCAGCGCGACGGGCAGGTGACACAGGCCAGGCTCGCCGCGGATGACGAGCTCGGGCAGGGCGGCGATCGAGTCGGTGTGCAGCAGCAGGTGGCGGGTGGTCAGGATCGACATGCACTCGACCCGGTCGGGCGGCAGCGGCAGCGCCTCGTGCAGGAAGGCCGCCTCCAGTTCGCGGCGCAGCGCCGTCTCCGCGACCGGTACCACCCACGGGTAGTGCATGAGGTCCCCGAGCCGGACGGTCCCGGCCCCGGCGGCGGCAGCAGCGGTGGCGGCCGCCGCCGGGTGCCCCGCGCGGGCGACCAGGCGGATCGGCTCGCGGTAGAGCGCCTCCTGGCGCAGCCGCTTCGCGTCGTCGAGCACGGTGAGCCGGCCGACGACGAGATCGAGCGTGCCGGCGAGCAGCTCGGCGGTGAGCGCCTCCGGGTTGGCCTCCCGCACGATCACGGTGATCCTCGGCCGCGTGCCCTTGAGCCGCTCGATCGCCAGCGGCAGCAGCAGGTTCGAACCGGCGAGGTAGGTGCCGACGGCGACCGTGCCGGTGTCGGCGCCGGCGAGTTCCGCGAGGTGGTCCGACGCCGAGCGCAGCTGGGCGAGCACGGCCCGGGCGTGGTCGACGAACGCCTCCCCGAAGGCGGTCGGGGTAAGCCCCCGCGGGCCGCGGTCGTAGAGGAGCACGCCAAGGATCGACTCGACCTCCTGCAGCGCCCGCGTGACCACCGGCTGCGTCACGTGCAGCCGCTCCGCGGCTCGGACGACACTGCCGGTGGAGGCGACCGCGTCGACGAGGACGAGATGTCGGATCTTGAGACGTCCGTCCAGGAGCTGAGGCCGTTCCATCCCGCGAAGCTATACCCATTCAGGCATAGCTCCCCGCCCCCTTGGTATTTGCGGAACATATCTGGGGGCCAGACACTGGACCCATGCAGTCCCCCGGCCGATCGGTCGCCAGCCCCGGCCAGGCGCCTGCGCCGCCCATGCTCCGCGGCTTCGTCGACGGCGGCTACGTCGAGTCCGCCGGCGACGCCTGGGACAACGTCGACCCGGTCGACGGGTCGGTCCGCGCCCGGGTCCAGGAGGCCGACGCCGCGCTCGTGGGCCGGGCCGTCCGAGCCGCCCGCGCCGCGCTCGACGGCGCCTGGGGCCGGACGTCGGTGGCCGAGCGGGCGACCCTGATGCGCCGGGTCGCGGACCGGATCGAGGCCCGGTCCGAACAGTTCGCCCGCGCCGAGAGCGGCGATACCGGCAAGCCGCTGGCACAGGCCAGGGAGCTGGACGTCGCCCGCGCGGTCGCCAACTTCCGCGCGTTCGCCGACACTGTCGCCGCCGCCGGCCAGCCGTCCTTCCTCACGGAGCTCCCCGGCGGGAAGCGGGCGCTGAACTACGCGGTGCGCAGGCCGCTCGGTGTCGTCGCCGTGATCGTGCCGTGGAACCTGCCGCTGCTGCTGCTGACCTGGAAGGTCGCGCCGGCGCTGGCCTGCGGCAACACCGTCGTCGTCAAGCCCAGCGAGCACACCCCGTCGACGGCGACGATGCTGGCCGAGGTGCTCGCCGAGGCCGGCGTCCCCGACGGCGTCTACAACGTGGTGCACGGCTTCGGCCAGGGTTCCGYCGGCCAGTTCCTCACCGAGCACCCTGGGGTCGACGGGGTGACGTTCACCGGCTCGTCGGCGACCGGCGCCGCGATCATGCGGTCGGTGGCGCCCCGGGTCCGCCMGGTCTCGTTCGAGCTGGGCGGCAAGAACGCCGCGGTGGTGTTCGCCGACGCTGATCTCGAGGCGACGCTCGCCGGCCTGACCCGCTCGGTCTTCGCGAACACCGGTCAGGTCTGCCTGTGCACCGAACGGGTCTACGTCGAACGGCCCGTCTTCGACGAGGTGGCGAGTGGACTGGTCGAACGAGCGAAGGCGCTGAAGCTGGGCCACCCGGACGACCCGGCGACCACCACCGGCCCGCTGATCTCGGCCGAGCACCGCGAGAAGGTGCTGACCTACTACCGGCTCGCCGAGGAACAGGGCGCCCAGGTCCTCGCCGGTGGCGGCGTGCCGGCGCTCGGCGGCGGGCTCGACGGCGGGTCGTGGATCGAGCCCACGCTGTGGACGGGGCTCACCCACGCCGACCGGCCGATGCGCGAGGAGATCTTCGGCCCGTGCGCGGCCCTCGTCCCGTTCGACACCGAGGACGAGGCCGTCGGTCTCGCCAACGACACCGACTACGGTCTCGCCGCGGCGGTCTGGACGACGAACCTCTCCCGCGGCCACACGGTCGCCCAGCGGATGCGGGTGGGCCTGTCCTGGGTGAACACCTGGTTCCTGCGCGACCTGCGCTCCCCGTTCGGGGGCATCGGCCTGTCCGGCATCGGCCGGGAGGGCGGCGAGCACTCGCTGGACTTCTACACGGAGCTGACCAACGTGTGCGTCGCCCTGTGAGCGAGCGACGGAGGGAATCAGAGATGCCGCGTCCGGCGGGGATGACCGGGGAGACGACGGACCACGCGGACTACCTCGACGGGGCGCGGCTGCGGGTCGAGGCGGTGCCGCAGCTGCCACCGGGACTGGCGCTGGCGGACGCGTACGAGATCCAGCACGCCGTCGTCGGCCGGCGGTTGGCGCGCGGCGAGCGGCTGGCCGGCACGAAGCTCGGCATGACCAGCCGGGCCAAGATGGCGCAGATGGGGATCTCCGAGGTCATCTGTGGCCAGCTCACCGACGCGATGGCGGTCCCCGACGCCGGGACGGTGGATCTCGCAGGGCTGATCCACCCCAGAGTGGAGCCGGAGGTGGCGTTCCGGCTGGCCCGCGACGTCGACCTGGCCGATCCCGGTGTCGACATCGTCGCCTGCGTCGACGCCGTGGCGCCGGGGCTCGAGATCATCGACTCGCGCTACGCGGACTTCCGGTTCAGCCTGCCGGATGTGGTCGCGGACAACACCTCGGCCGCGTTCTTCGTCGTCGGGCCGTGGCGGGCGCTGGACGACGCGACGCGGGGGGCGCTCGGCGACCTGACGGTCGAGCTGGTGATCGACGGCGCGGTCGTCGAGCGGGGGTCGACCGGTGAGATCCTCGGCCATCCGTTGGACGCGCTGCGGGCGCTGGTCCCGCTCGCGCGCGAGCGGGGGTTCCCGCTGACGGCCGGGCAGGTCGTCCTGGCCGGCGCGGCGACCGCGGCCGCGCCACTGCGCCCCGGCCGGGTCCAGGCACGGGTCGAGCGTCTCGGCATCGCGAGCGCCGCCGCGAGGTATGCATGATCACCAGACCCGGCGCTGGATCCGCAGGCAAGGCGAAGCCGCGCGGGCGGTTCCCGCATGTGAAGCGCGCCGGCGACTTCGTCTACGTGTCCGGGACGTCGTCGCGGCGGCCGGACAACACGTTCGTCGGCGCCGATGTCGACGCGATGGGGACGACGTCGCTCGACATCCGGGCGCAGACCAGGGCCGTGATCGAGAACCTCGGCGCGCTGCTGGCCGAGGTCGACGCGAGCCTGTCCGACCTGGTCAGCGTCACCGCCTATCTCGTCAACATGAACGATTTCGGTGGCTACAACGAGGTGTGGGCCGAGTTCTTCGACGAGACCGGGCCGACCAGGACGACCGTCGCCGTCCACCAGCTGCCCCACCCACTGCTGCTGGTCGAGATGCAGGCCGTCGCGCATGTTCCGAGATAGCGAGACAGAGAGACAGAGAGAGGCCGGCTCATGACGCTTCCGCGGCCGATCGACTTCCCGAAGTGGATCGAGGAGAACCAGCACCTGCTCAAGCCGCCGGTGGGCAACAAGACCCTGGTGGTGGGCGACGACTACATCGTGCAGGTCGTCGGCGGCCCGAACGCCCGCACCGACTACCACGTCGACCCGTACGAGGAGTGGTTCTACCAGCTCAGGGGCAACATGCACGTCGACGTCATCGACGACGACGGCACCCCGCGGCGCATCGACATCCACGCGGGCGAGACCTGGCTGCTGCCGCGGAACGTCCCGCACTCGCCGCAGCGGCCCGAGGCCGGCTCGATCGGCCTGGTCGTCGAGCGGATCCGCGAGGAGGGGCTGCTGGAGAAGTTCCAGTGGTACTGCCCCGAATGCGCGGCCCTGGTACACGAGACGGAGCTGCAGGTCCGCRACATCGTCAAGGATCTGCCGCCGGTGTTCAACGCCTTCTACGCCGACGAGCAGGCCCGCACCTGCCCGAAGTGCGGCACCGTGCACCCGGGAAAGACCGTGCACCCGGGAACGGGGGCACCGCCGGGGAACACCGATCGTCCGGGCGAGCACTGAGATGGGCCCGACGGGCGAGATCATCGACGTCCACACCCACTACGTCCCGAGGGGCTGGCCGGACCTCGGCCCGGGCACGCCGACACCGCGGTTCGAGACCGAGTCCGAACTTATGATCATGCTGCGCGGCCAGGAGTTCCGCCGGGTCGCCGCGGACTGCTGGGGCGCCGAGCTCCGGCTGGCCGACATGGACGCCGATGGCGTGCGCAGGCAGGTCGTCTCGCCGACGCCCGTCTTCTTCTCCTACGCCCATGACGTCGCCCAGGCATCGAAGATCGCGCGCATCCTCAACGACCTCGCGCTCAAGATCTGCGCGCCGGCGCCCGATCGGCTGCTCCCGATGTGCCAGGTGCCGCTGCAGGACCCCGACGCCGCCTGCGCCGAGCTCGAGCGCTGCCTGGCCGCCGGGCACGTCGGCGTCGAGATCGGCAACCACGTCGGCGATCTCGACCTCGACAGCGAGGGCGTCGTGACGTTCCTGCAGCACGCGGCGGCGCTCGGAGCCCCGGTCTTCGTGCATCCATGGGACCTGCCGAACTCGCCCCGCCAGGACCGGTGGATGGCCCAGTGGCTGGTCGGCATGCCGGCGGAGACGCACCTGTCGATCCTCGCGATGATCCTCGGCGGCGTGTTCGACCGGGTGGACGAGCGGCTGCGGATCTGCTTCGCCCACGGCGGCGGGTCGTTCGCGTTCTGGCTCGGCCGGTTCGGCAACGCCTGGCACCGGCGGGGCGACGTGGTCGGTACGTCGGCCCACCCGCCCGAGCACTACCTCGGCCGGTTCTACGTCGACTCGGTGGTCTTCAACGAAGGCGCACTGCGGCTGCTCGTCGACACGGTCGGCGCGGACCGGGTCGTCGTCGGCAGCGACTACCCCTATCCCCTCGGCGAACGCCCGGCCGGCGCCGTCGTCCGCGCGGCGGAGTTCCTCGACGACGCGACCCGCGCCAGGCTTCTCGCCGGCAACGCGGCCACGTTCCTCGGCCTCGCCGACGCCACCGCCTCGGACCCAGCCGGCCCTGCCGGCCCTGTCCGCCCAATCGGGGCGGCCGGGGCTGGGGCGGCGCCGTCATGAGCCTGGTCCGTCAACTCGGGCAGGAGCGCCGCGCCCTGGAGCTCGACGCCGGCGACCCGCTGCCCACCCGGCGAGGCGAGTTCCACGTCCCGCCGCATGGCGACGGCGAGGCGGCCTACTTCGCGGGCAACTCGCTCGGCCTGCAACCGAAGGCGCTGCGCGCCCGTCTCGGCGAGGAGCTCGACGACTGGGCGAGCCTGGGGGTCGAGGGCCACCTGGAGGGCCGACGGCCCTGGCTCTCGTACCACGAACTGCTGCGGGAGCCGGCCGCCCGGCTGGTGGGGGCCCTCCCCTGCGAGGTAGTCGTGATGAACTCGCTGACGGTCAACCTGCACCTGCTGATGGTCAGCTTCTACCGGCCGATCCCCGAGCGGCACGCGATCCTCATCGAGGACGCGGCGTTCCCCTCCGACAGCTACGCGGTGCGCAGCCAGGCCGCCCTGCACGGCTACGACCCGGACGAGGCGGTCATCCGGCTCACGCCCCGCCCGGGCGAGGCGGCGCTGCGTTCCGAGGACGTCGTCGCCCACCTCGCCGAGCACGGTCGCAAGGTCGCGCTCGTTCTGCTGGGCGCGGTGAACTACTACAGCGGCGAGCTGCTCGATATCACCGCGATCACCGCCGCCGGGCATGCGGCCGGCGCGATCGTCGGCTGGGATCTGGCCCACGCCGCCGGCAACGTCGAGCTCCGGCTGCACGACGCGGGCGCCGACTGGGCGGCCTGGTGCTCGTACAAGTACCTCAACGCCGGCCCCGGCTCGCTGGCCGGCGCCTTCGTCCATGAGCGGCACCTGGCCGACCGGAGCCTGCCGAAGCTGGCCGGCTGGTGGTCGACGGACCCCTCGACCCGCTTCCAGATGGCGCCGGCCGTCAGCCCGGTCGACTCCGCCGACGCCTGGCAGCTGTCGAACCCGCCGATCCTGTCGATGGCGGCCGTGCTGCTCTCGCTGGAGATGTTCGACCAGACCGGCATGGCGGCACTGCGCGCCAAGAGCCTGCGCCTGACGGCATACCTGGAGACGCTGCTCGACGAGGTGTGCGCCGGGCGGCCGGCCGAGCTCGTCACGCCACGCGAGCCGGCCCGCCGCGGCGCGCAGCTCTCGGTGCGCGTCCACGGCCGCGACGTCGGCCCGCTCACCGAGCGGCTGCGCCGGCGGCACGGCGTCTTCGCCGACGCCCGCCGCCCCGACGTCATCCGCCTGGCCCCGGCGCCGATGTACACCACCTTCCACGACTGCTGGCGGGCCGCCGCCGCGCTCGCGGCCGTGCTCGACGACGGACGGGGGTGACCATGGACGACAAGCGGGTGGTGATCGTGGGCGCCGGCCTCGCCGGCTGCCTGCTGGCGACGCTGCTCGGCCGGCGCGGGGTAGAGGTCGACGTCTACGAGCGGCGCGACGACCCGCGCGCGAGCGCGGCCGAGCGCGGCCGTTCGATCAACCTCGCGATCTCGGCCCGCGGGCTCGCCGCGCTCGGCCAGGTCGGGCTCGGGGAGCAGGCACTGTCGCGGGCGCTGCCGATGCACGGCCGGATGGTGCACGACCCGTCCGGCGCGGAGAGCTTCCGGCCGTACAGCGCGGACGGGACACGCGCGATCAACTCGATCAGCCGCGCGGAGCTCACCCGTGCCCTGCTCGATGTCGCCGCGAAGACCCCCGGTGTCCGGCTGTTCTTCGACCACCGGCTGACCGGGGTGGACCTCGCCACCGGCGAGCTGCGGTTCGAGACGGGCGAGGGGCCGCGGCTGGCGCGGGCGGACGTCGTGCTGGCCTGCGATGGTGCCTTCAGCGCCGCCCGCCGCGCGGTGACCTTCAGCGCCGGTTTCACCTACAGCCAGGACTACCTAGCCCATAAATACAAGGAACTGACGATTCCGGCGCGCGACGGCGACTTCGCCCTGGACCCGGACGCGCTGCACATCTGGCCGCGCGGCGAGTCGATGATGATCGCCCTGCCGAACCTGGACCGGTCCTTCACCTGCACCCTGTTCTGGACCGCCGAACAGTTCGCGGCGCTGACGACGCCGAGCGAGATCGTCGAGCATTTCCGCGCGCACTATCCCGACGTCGTCCGGCTCGCCCCGAACCTGGTCGACGACTACCAGCGCAACCCGCTCGGGTCGCTGGCGACGATCCGCGCCTGGCCGTGGGTGCACCACGGCCGCAGCGGCGGGGACAGCGGGAGCGACAGGCGGGGCGGGGACGGCACAAGCGGCCAGGCCAGCGTCGGCCCCAGCGCCAAGGCCACGGCCGGCGGCAGCAGCAGCGGCGGCGGCGGCGGCGGCGCGATGCTCGCGCTCGTGGGAGACGCGGCGCACGCGATCGTCCCGTTCTTCGGTCAGGGCGCGAACTGCGCCTTCGAGGACTGTGTCGAGATCGACCGGTGCCTGGCGGAGACCGGCGGCGGCTGGCCCGCGGCGCTGACGAGCTACGAACGGCGCCGCAAGGCCAACTGCGACGCCATCGCCGAGATGGCCCTGGACAACTTCGTCGAGATGCGCGACCGGGTGAACTCGCACGTCTTCCAGGCCAGGGTCGCGGCCGAGCACTGGCTGGAGCGCCGCCTCCCGGGCCGCTACGTCTCCCGCTACGAGCTGGTGAGCTTCACGACCATGCCGTACGCCGAGATCCCCGGCCGGATACKCCGGCAGAACCAGCTCACGACCCTCGCCGCGGGCGCCCTGACCGGCGCCGCCGGCCTGGCGGCCGCGACCATCCTCGGACGCAACCGTTGACCGCCGAGACCGGCCAGGATGACATGACCTACGGCGGCTATCTGCACCTCGACGAGCTGCTGTCCAGCCAGCATCCGCGCACCGACGAGCACGACGAGCTGCTGTTCGTGATCATCCACCAGGTCTACGAGCTGTGGTTCAAGCAGATCCTGCACGAGCTCGACCTGTTGCGCCGCCGCCTGGAGAATGGCGACGGCGTCGGGGCCATGCAGACCGCCAGGCGGGTCGCGAAGATCCTCAAGACGGTCGTCGGCCAGCTGGACGTCCTGGAGACGATGACCCCGCGCCAGTTCGCCCGCTTCCGCCCGGAGCTCGGATCCTCGAGCGGCTTCCAGTCCTTCCAGTTCCGCTGGATCGAGGCCACCCTCGGCCGCCGCGACTTCGCCGACTCCGGCACCCCGGTCGACGCCACCCTCGACGCCATCCTGCACCGCCGCTCGATCTTCGACTCGCTGCTGCGCTACCTCGCCACCGCCGGCTGGGCGCTGCCCGACGAGATCCTCGACCGCGACCCCCGCCTGCCCTGGCCGGGTGGCGACGAGCTCGTCCAGGCGGCCCTCGCCGAGGCGTACGCCGACGAACGCGGCGTACCCGCCGGGGTGTGCGAGGCCCTCGTCGACATCGACGAGGGCATCCAGGAGTGGCGCTACCGGCACGTCAAGATGGTCGAACGCATCATCGGCGCCAGGACCGGCACCGGCGGCTCCCCCGGCGCCGCCTACCTGCGCTCCACCCTCTTCCACCCGAGCTTCCCCGACCTCTGGCAGGTCCGCTCCCGCCCCTGACGGCCCAGGTCAGGAGAGCGCGCCGACGGTACGGGCGCGCCGCGTGCGGGCTTGCGCTCGGCTCGTGGTCGCGGCGTTCGCGGCCTTCGGCGTTCGCGGCGTTCGCGGATAGGATCCCTAAATGATCTCTGGTGGGCAGCTTGCCGGGTTCGCCGTCGCCGCGTTCGTCCTGATCGTGGTGCCGGGTCCGAGCGTGCTGTTCGTGGTCGGGCGGGCGCTGTCGTTGGGGCGCGGACCCGCGATCCTGAGCGCGGTCGGCAGCGGGCTGGGCAACTACGTCGTGGCGGTGCTGGTCGCGTTCGGCCTCGGCACGCTGGTGGAGCGCTCGGCGATCGCCTTCCTGGCCGTGAAGCTGGTCGGCGGGAGCTATCTCGTCTGGCTGGGCATCCAGGCGATCCGGCACCGCCGTGAGCTGGCGGCGGTGGCCGGTGAGCGTGCCGAGGTCGTGACGAGGTGGCGGACGGTCCGGCAGGGTTTCCTCGTCGGCGTCACCAACCCCAAGGCACTGATCATGTTCGGCGCGGTGCTGCCCCAGTTCATCAGCCGCGAGTCGGGCAACGTGCCCGTCCAGATGCTGCTGATGTCGCTGCTCGCGATCGGGATCGGGCTGGTGTCCGACAGCGGGTGGGCGATGGTCGCGAGCGCCGTGCGGTCATGGTTCGCCAGGAACCCCCAGCGCCTGGCGGCCATCGGTGGCGCCGGCGGCCTGGCCATGATCGGGGTGGGCCTGAACGTCGCCGTCACCGGCCGCCACACCTAGTCACTCCGCTCGCTTCCCGTCAGCTCCGGTCGGGTCCGGTCGGGTCCGGTCGGCTCAGGCAGCCCAGAAGGCGCGGACAGCCTGGGCGAGGGACCAGCCCTGGCGGCGGCCCGCGCGAGCGGAGGCGGGACGGACGGCCGGGTCGAGCGGGTCCGGACCGAAGGCGGCGCGGGCCCCGTCGTCGGCGGTGACGACCAGGACGCGGCTGCCCGCCTTCTCCAGGTCGTGCACCTCGTCCTCGATGCCCAGGAACGGGCCGCGGGCGGGGGTGGTCATCGGGGCCACGACGAGAACGGTGTCGTGCCCCACGGCGAGCGGGGCGTTGGTCGCCGAGCCGGAGCCGCCGTCGAGGTAGCGGCGGCCGTCGATGCTCACGGGCGGCCAGATCCCGGGGACGGCGCAGCTGGCCGCCACCGCGTCGACCATCGGCACGCCGGAGTCCCCGTCGAAGGCGACCAGCGTGCCGCGCTCGGCGTCGATCGCGGTGACGACCAGCCGGCGCGCCGGCCACTCGTGCCGGGGCAGCCGGGCCTCGATGACGCGGCGCCGCTCGGCCTCGGTGACGGTCGGGGTGGCCAGCGCCATCGCGCCGATCCGGGACAGCGCGCCGGGCAGGTCGCGGGCACCGCTGATGGCCTCGCCGAACATGTTCGCCAGCAGATCGACGTCGAGCTTCACGGTGAGCTCGGCGCCGGCGCCGGCGCCCTCCAGGTGGGCGGCGAGCTGCTCGTCGAGGCTCTGCTCGGTCCGCAGCAGGGCGCCGACGACCGAGCCGGCGGACGTGCCGATCACGGTGTCCGCCGCCGCCAGGTCCGACCCGCCGTGGGTGAGCTCCGCGAGCAGCCCGATCTCCCATGCGATCCCGGCCACCCCGCCCCCGCCAAGCACCAGCGCCCGCGACATCCGCCCACCTCTTTCTTGGTTCGCTCCGTGCGGGCACGGCGCTCCGGCCCCGTACTCGCTTCGCTCCCACGGGACCTCCGCGCCGCGTCCTCCTCCGCTCACGTGCGCTGCGGCGACCTCCGCTGCGGCCCAACCCCTTCGCTGCGCTCGGGGCCGGGCCTCCGCGCAGGCGCGCCTCCGCGCCGCACGGTCACCTACCGCTGAACGTCACCAAACGACAAACGCTGGATCCGGACGGCCACCTCGCTTCGCTCGTGGGGTGGGCCTCCGCGCTCACGCGGTCGCCCGCCGTTGAACGTCACCAATCCACGCAGGCTCCGTTCTTGGGGTCCTGGGGTGTCCTAGACGAGCTGGTCGCGGAGGGTGGCGGCCGCGGCGCGGACCTCGTCGTCGAAGGCTCGGCGCAGCTGCTCACGACGCTTGCGGCGGGCGGCGGTGACGGTCTCCGGAGTGACCGGCCCCGGGTCGACGGCGGCCGGATCCGGCGGGCGGGGGACGCTCGGCGGGTCGGCGAACTCGCGGTAGAGCAGCCAGCAGCCATGGATCCCGGCGAGCAGGTCCTCCAACAGGTCGACGGCCGGCCGGCGCGGGTCGAGCGGGGTGAGCCGGTCCGGCAGCACGAGCGTCTCGCCGAACTCGTCGTCCTCGTCCTCCTCGTCGTCGTCATCGTCGTCGAGGCCGCGCGGGTCGTCGAGGTCATCGTCGTCGGAGCGGTCGCCCACGCCGCGGATCTGGATGGCCAGGCCCTCGGCCGGCAGGATCGGCGGGCGAACCTGCCGGCGCGGCAGCCGCCCCTCGCCCTCGTCGTCCGGGGACGGCGGGCCGTCCTCGACGATCTCGGCGACCCATTCGAAGATGTCGTCCAGGTCGGGGTTTCGGCCCTCGGCGACGACCATCGCGTGCGCGATCAGGTCCAGCACCGCCTCGCGGGGCGAGTCGCCGCCTTCGACCTGGTGAAGCACCAGGGTCGGCGTGCGGTGTGGGAGCGGCTCGATCGCGTCGGCCTCGGAGACCACCTGGGTGACGTCGAGGTCGGCGTACCGCGCGGCGACGATCGCCGCCGCGTGCAGCCAGTGCGCCGCCGCGATCGCGGCCGCCGTCGGCTCGACGTCGGTGAACAGCGCGCGGCAGCCAAGCGGGTCGGCGCGCAGCAGCGTGTCGGCGGCGGCCACCTGCAGCGGCGACGCGTCCGCGCGGCTGAGCGTCACCGCCTGGCGGGCCCGGCCGGACAGCTCGCCCAGCTCGGCCCGTTCGACGGCGTCAAGCTCGGCGCGCACGTCGGCGGCGACCTGGGTGGTCAGCTGGGTGTCGGCGATCGTGTGCAGCGCCCGGCCGACCCGGTGCGCCGCCTCCTCGACGACGACCACGGCCTGCTGGATCAGCCCGTCGTGCGGCAGGTGCGGCTGCTCGATCGCCACCACCGCGTTACCGAAGACGTCCCGGCCGCGGCCGGTCAGGCTGTCGTCACCCGTCGGCAGCGCCTGCAGCGCCGACTCCTCCGGGTGCGTGTAGGTACGCCAAGCCGCCGCGGACAGGAACGTCAGCGTGCGCGCCAGTTGCAGCGCGTCCGACTCGTCGACGGACACTGGGAGCCGGGCGACCTTCGCCGCGACGTCACCCAGCCCGGTATCCCACGACACCACCAGCGTGYGGTCGTGGACGTCCACCGCGTACCGGCTCATCGGCGGCCACCTCCCCGTGCGCCCGGGCACGGCCTGTCGGCATGATGCCCGGAGGGCACCGCCCCGTTGGCATGATGCCCGCCAGGTGCGAGAGAAACATGATCATTCCTCCCCTGGAGGGCGGGCACACCCCCGTGATCAGGCTACGTCTAGCCAGGCGTCCTGGCACCGCCAGCCGCACAAGGCGTCCGCCACGGGTCGACCTGCCCCCACCTTGTCTGGCTCAATGCGGATACCGACAGCCAGCCGAGCCACGATGTACATCGAAAAGCAACCTCACGGTTACATTTGCCGTCACATTTGCGCGATCTCGTCACCACGCCCGCGCCGGACCGTCGCCGGTCCGCCGGGGAGGATGACGGCATGAGGCCCGTGATCCGCAAGTACGGCCCCGATCCGGCTCAGTTCGGTGAGCTGTGGCTGCCCGATGCCACCGCGGGTAGCTCGGCCACGGCAGGTGGCTCGGCCACGGCGGGCACGGTCGTCGTAGTCCACGGCGGGTTCTGGCGGGCGCGTTACGGCGCGTCGTTGGGGTGGCCACTGGCCGCGGACCTGGTCCGACGCGGGTACGCCGTGTGGAACCTGGAGTACCGGCGGGTCGGCCTGGGAGGCGGCTGGCCGGCGACCTTCGCGGACGTGGCGGCCGGAATGGACCTGCTCGCCGATCTTCCCGTCGACTCGTCCCGTGTAGTCGCGATCGGGCACAGCGCGGGTGGCCAGCTCGCGACGTGGGCGGCCGGGCGGGCGAAGCTGCCCGCCACCGCCGCGGGTGCCGGGCCGCGCGTGGAGCTGACGGCGGTGGTGTCCCTGGCGGGCGCACTGTGGCTCGCGGACTGCGCGCGCGACGGCGTCGGCGGGACGGCCGCCCTCGACCTCATGGGTGGCGGCCCGGACGACCTGCCGGCGCGGTACCGCCTGGCCGACCCGTCCGCCGCCGTCCCGCTGCGGGTACCGGTCGTATGTGTCCACGCCCGCGCCGACGACGAGGTGCCGTTCGACCAGAGCGCCCGCTATGTCGAGGCCGCCACCAGTGCCGGCGCCCCCGCGAGCCTCCTCGAGGCCGCCGGCGACCACTACACGCTGGTCGACCCGTCAGCCCCCGACTGGTCCCTGGTCGTCGACACCCTTCCCGGGCTTCTCGGCACCGGGTAGGGCCGGGCGGCTCCCGCTGGCACCTGGTGGTCTTGACGTCGACTATTCACTCACTACATAGTTGCGCGGTGTCCTCGACCGGATCCGTCACGTCGCACGTCCTGCTCGGCCTGCTGGCCGGCGGGCCCCGGCATGGATACGAGCTGAAACGGTCCTACGACGAGCACCTGCCGCGGGCGCGGCCGCTGGCGTTCGGGCAGGTGTACACGACGCTCGCCCGGCTGGTACGCGACGGCCTGGCGACGCCCACGGGGCAGGACCAGGCTGGCGGCCCCGAGCGCACCAGCTACGCCATCACCGCCGAGGGCCGCACGGGCCTGCGGGCATGGCTCACCGCGGTGGAGCCGCCGGCGCCGCACGTCGCCGGCACGCTGCTGGCCAAGGTCGTCGTCGCCCTGTTCGCGGCGGACGCGGCCACCGCCCGGGACTACCTCGTCGCGCAGCGGGCGGCACACGCCGCCAGGCTGCGCGAGCTGACCGCGCTGAAGGCCGACCCGGCGACGGGACTGTCCGACGTGATCGCCCTCGACTACGCCATCACCCACCTCGACGCCGACCTGCGCTGGCTGCGCACCACGCTGGAACGGGTCGCGGCTCACGCCCAGGAAGACCCTACATGAGCACCGTCCTGCTGGAGGCCCGCGGCCTCGTCCGGTCATACGGGACCATCCCGGCCCTGCGCGGGGTGAACCTCACCATCACCGAGGGGGAGATCGTCGCGGTGACCGGTCCCAGCGGATGCGGCAAGTCCACCCTCCTGCACTGCCTCGCCGGCATCCTGCGCCCGGACGCCGGCGAGGTCGTCTACCGCGGCCGGCGCATCGACTCTCTGTCCGAGGCCGAGCGGTCCCGGCTGCGGCGCACCGAACTGGGCGTGCTCTTCCAGTTCGGGCAGCTCGTGCCGGAACTGCCCGCGGTGGAGAACGTGGCTCTCCCGCTGCTGCTGGCCGGCACCAGTCGCCGCCACGCCCGCACCGCCGCCCTGTCCTGGCTCGAACGGCTCGGTGTCGCCGAGTCGGCGGACGCGCTGCCCGGGGAGATGTCCGGCGGCCAGCGGCAGCGCGCCGCGCTGGCACGCGCGCTGGTCACCGAGCCTCGGCTGCTGTTCGCCGACGAACCGACCGGCGCGCTGGACACCCTGGCGGGCGAGCAGGTCCTCGGGCAGCTGGTGCGGCTCGCGGCGCGGCAACGGACGACGGTCGTCCTGGTCACGCACGACCCGAAGGTCGCCGGCTACGCGCACCGTGAGATCTCGCTGCGGGACGGCGAGATCGACCCGACGGGGCTCGGTCTCGCCGGCGCCGGGCTGGCCATGTCGAACGCCGAGGGCGCGTGATGAGGCCCGGGACGCTCGTCCGGCTGGCGTTCGCCGGCAGCCGGGCCGATGCCCTGCGCATCGCGCTCACCGCGTTGTCCGCGACGCTGGCCACCCTCGCTGTGCTGGCCGCCGCCACGGTGGTGGCCATTCCCGAACTCGCCGGCCCCCGCCCGGGGAGCCTGGCCAACAACATGACCTACCGGAGCGCCCTGCTGAACGAGCCCGGCCTGCGGCCCGGCGTGGTGATCGCCCTGATGCTGCTGACCATCCCGGTGCTGGCGCTCGCCGGGCAGTGCGGACGCCTCGGGGCGCCGGCGCGCGACAGAAGGTTGGCCGCGGTCCGGCTGGCGGGCGCGACCCCTGATCAGACCGTCTCGCTGGTCGCCGTGGAGACGGGGCTCGCGAGCACCCTCGGCGTGGGTATCGGATTCGGGATCTACCTGGTGGGACGGCGGGTGCTGGCCCGGCCGAACCAGGACGGCCGGCTGCCGCTGCCGACGGATGTCCTGCCGCCCTGGCCGGCGTTGCTCGTGATCGCCCTGGGGCTACCGGTCGTCGCCGCCCTGGCGGCGGCGCTCGCGCTGCGGCGGGTCCGGGTCACGCCGTTCGGCGTCGTGCACCGGCAGCGGCGCCCGGCGCCCCGGCCGTGGCCGGCCTTCCTGATCGTGCCGGGCGTGGCCTGTTTCGCCGTGCTGCGACCGCTCCTGCGGTACACCGAACGCCACCGGCTCGACGTGCCGGAGTGGGTCTTCGTCATGCTCCTGTTCGTGGGCACGCTGGCCGCGCTCGCTGGCATCCTGCTGGGCACGGGCTGGATCTCGCAGGCGGCCGGGCGGGTTCTGCACCGGACGGCGCGCCGGCCGGCCGCGCTGCTCGCCGGCCGCCGGCTCGTGGCGGACCCGTGGGCCGGCAGCAGGGTCTTCGCCGCGATGCTCACCTGCGTCCTGTTCGGTGGTGGCGCCGCAGGGATGCGGGCCTACTTCGCCACCGGGGCCGACGCCCAGCGGGCCTACGACCAGTGGTGGAGCGTCCAGCAGGGGTACGCGTACTCCCCGGGTGGCGATGACTTCTCAACCCGGGCGATGGACCTGGTCTACGCGGCGGTGCTGGTGGGCCTGACGATCGCGACGCTCGGGCTGCTGGTCGCCCTCGCCGAGGGGATCGTCACCCGCCGCCGGACCTACGCGGCGCTGGTCGCCTCCGGGGTGCCCCGCGGCGTCCTCGCCCGTTCGGTGTTCTGGCAGGCCCTGACACCTGCCGTGCCCGCGGTGCTCGTCGCGTTGGCCGTCGGTGTGACGATGACCCGGTCGCTGCCGATCGAGGTGGGTACCCAAGGCCCGGTCGAGACGTCCACGGGCGGCCTCACCACGATGGCCCCCGACCTCACCCCGAGCGTCCCCATCCCGTTCGCCGACCTGGGGCTGTTCGCCGGCGGCGCGATCCTCGCGATCGTCGCGATGACCGGCCTCGCCCTGCTCTTCCTACGCCCGAGCGTGTCCGCGGACGAGCTGCGCACCACGTGACGCGGCGACCCGTCGACGCGATGGCGACGTGGCGACGGCGCGCCACCGCCGTGCGGGCGGTCACCTGCCCGTTCCCGGGGCCACCGCGCGTCGCGCGGTCGCCTGTCCCCGCGGTCGCCGCCGCCCGTCTGGGCACACGGCGACCGCGGGAACCCGGTCACCCGATCGGAATGATCACCCGATCAGGTGACTACTTGGCGCGGACGTACGTCTTCGCGTTCGGGCCCTCGTAGAGCGGAGCCACGATCTTGAGACGGACGTCGGCGGTCGCGTCCGGCTTGACGATGAAGGACTGCCTGGTCGGGGAGATGCCCGGCTTCGAGTAGTCCAGCTTGCCGGTCAGGCCACCGGTGTCCAGCGTGGTCAGGCCCTTCTTCGCGGCGACGATGCCGGCGGGGGTCAGGTCACCGGCGGCGCAGGCCGCTTCCAGGATCTTGGCCATCACGGTCGCGGTCGCGTAGCCCGTCGAGAGCGCGGGGGTCGGGATCGCGTCGGCCTTGCCCACCGCCTGCCGGTAGGCGGCCAGCACGGTGGCGGCCTCGGCCGTCGGGAGGGTGCCGTTCCCGCCGGCGAAGTAGAACCGGTCCAGGATGACGTCCTTCGCGTCGCCGGTCAGCAGGTCCGGCGTGTAGGTCGGCCCGTTACCGATGAGCGGGACGTTCAGGCCCTGGGTCTTGGTCGCGGCCGCGAGCGCGGCGGTCTGCGTCGGCGTGCCGGTGATCGCGATGACCCCGACGCCCTGACCCTTGAGGGCGGTCACCTGGGAGCTCAGGTCGTTCTGCAGGGGGCTGACCTTCTGCTCGAAGACCTGGGAGCCGTTCTGCTGCGCCCAGTACTTCACGCCGGCGTCGGCGTTGGTGCCGTACTCGCTGTCGTGGTAGATGTGGCCGATCTTGACGCCCTTGGCGATGAGGCCCTTCTCGAGCAGGTAGTCCAGGCCGTTGATGGACTCGACGTCATAGGTCGAGCCGACGATCGCGTAGTTCGGGTTGTCCGAGATGGACTGCGACCAGGCCAGCGGGATCGCGACCATGTCGTCGGCGGTGAGGTCCTCGGACAGCGCGGTCGCGATGGYCGAGCCGAGCACCATCTGCATCGCCGCGACCTTGGGCTTCATGGCGGCGTACGCGGTGGTGGCCTTCTGGACGTTGTAGCCGCTGTCAGCGTTCTCCAGCTTGACGGTGTACGTCCCGCAGATCCCGCCGTTCTTCTGGTTGTAGTCCTTCCAGAAGTTGTCATAGGCGATCGCGAGGTCCTTGCCGCTGGCGGCGAAGAACCCGGTCACGTCGTTGAGGTTGCCGAGAGTGAGCTCGGTTCCGCTGATCCCTCGGCCGGTCTTGACGACCTTCGCGCTTCCGCTGGCCGCGGGCCCCGCGGGTTTGTCGTCGTCACCCTTGGTACTGCAGGCGGCGGCCAGCACGGTGACCACCGAGAGGCCTAAGGCCAGCGAGACGCGGCCTGCTGACCGCCATCGCGGCCCGCGGCCCCGCCCAGCCATGACTGAGGACATAGAGGTTCCCTTCTTCCCCCGGCTCACCCGAATGGCGAGTCCGACACACGTCGTCTGGCAGGTTTCGTCCCGGCGGTTCGTCAGCCGCCGGAGGTCGCGTTGGCCGGCGCGCCCGCCGGGACGGACGCGGCCTCGCCGGTCGCGGCCACCTCGGCGGTAGCGCCCGCCGATGCGCGCTCGCCGCCCGGCGGAGCGGTCCCACCGCCCTCAGGTGGCAGCCCGTCGTCTCTTCGGCGCAGCGCCGCGGCGCGGCGACGGCGTACCAGCGCGTAGGCCATGCCTGCGAGCCCGCGCGGCTGGAAGAGGACGAAGAGGATCACTGCGATGCCGTAGGCGTACTTGGCCGCTTCCGCGGAGGTGACGCCGCCGCTGCCGGGCTCTGCCAGGAACGGCAGGCTTTCGCTGTACTGCTCGAGCAGCAGGGGCAGCCCGACGACGAAGACCGCGCCGGCCATGGCACCACCGACCGAGCCAAGACCGCCGAGCAGGATGATCGCGAGGTACTGGATCGAGACCTCGACGGTGAACGACTCGGGCGCGACGCTGCCGATCGACAGCGCGTACAGCACCCCGGCCAGCCCCGCGTACATCGAGGACACGAGGAACGCCCTGGCCCGGTAGCCGGTGACATCGATGCCGGTGACCGCGGCCGCGATCTCGCCGTCCCGGACCGCCCGCAGCGCCCGCCCTGGCCGAGACCGCAGCAGGCCGTAGGCGAACCAGGCCGCGAGCACGAGCAGGACGAGGCCCAGGTACCACAGCCGCTCCGAGCGGCCGAACGGCACGCCCAGCACCTCGAGGCCGGAGTCGTCGTCGTCGAAGACGAACCCGAACAACGAGAAGTCCGGGGTGCGCCGGCCGTTGTAGCCGCCGGTCAGCGTGGACGCGGAGTTCAGCACATGCTGGCCGACGAACACCAGCCCCAGCGAGGCGATGCCGAGGTAGATCCCCCGCAGCCGGGCGGCGACCGGGCTGAACAGCAGGCCGGCCAGCCCGGAGATCAGCACGGCGAGCACCATCGCGACCAGCGGTGGCAGGCCGAGCCCACCCAGGTGACGGCTGCCCAGCGAGCTCGGTTCGCTCGCCAGCCAGCAGTAGCTGATCGCGCCGACGGCGAGGAAGAACGCGTGCCCGAGCGACAGCTGCCCCGTCGTGCCGACGAGGATCGTCAGGCCGATCGCGCCGATCACGGCCGCGAAGATCGAGAAGCCGACCCGCAGCCAGAACTCCTCCAGATACAACGGCAGCGCCGCCAGGATCAGCAGGGCCACCAGCAGCGACACCAGGGGCAGCCGAGTGGCCAGCGCCGCGCGCGGCCCATGGGAGACACGAACGTCAGACACGGGCCAGCTCCCTCGTGCCGAACAGGCCGGCGGGACGCGCCAGCAGGACCGCCAGCATCAGGACGTAGGGCACGGCCCCGCCGAAGTCGCCGCCGAGGAACTGCAGATGCTCGGCATAGCCAGCGATCAGGGACTGGACGACGCCGACGAGCACTCCGCCCGCCAACGCGCCGGTGGTCGAGTCCAGGCCGCCAATGATGGCGGCGGGGAAGGCAAGGAACGCGACGGTGCGGATCGACGGATCCAGGCCGGGCGTCGGGCTGCCGGTCAGGAAGACGGCGGCCACGGCAGCGAGCCCGCCGGCGACCAGCCAGGCCAGGGCGCTGACCTGCCAGTGCCGGATCCCCATCAGCGCGGCCGCCTCCGCGTCCTCGGCGCTGGCACGCAGCGCCACTCCCCAGCTGGTGAACCGGAAGGCGGCGAAGAACGCCAGGATCAGGACGACCGCCGTCCCCATGGCGATTAGCCGGTTATAGGAGAGCCCGACGCCGCCGACCGAGAAGGCCCCGGTCCCCCAGGGCTGGTCCAGGGAGAGCACGTGCGAGCCGATCCGCCGGGTCAGGTCGGTCGCGATCACGATGTCCAGACCCAACGTCATGATCGTCAGGGCGGCGACCTGCCCCTCGCTGGCCAGCCCCGTGCCCCGGCCCACCCGGGAGAACAGCAGCCGCTCGAGGGCGACGGCCAGCAGCGCCGTCCCGGCGACGCCGATCGCCACCGCGGCGGCGAACCCGATCGACGGCACGAGCCGGGCGGTCACATAGGCGCCCACGAAGAGCATCGAGCCGTGCGCGAAGTTGAGCACCTCACTCGCCTTGAAGATGATCACAAACCCGAGCGCGATGAGCGCGTACACCGCGCCCTGCGAGATCCCGTTCACCAACAGCGAGACGAACGTCGTCACGGCTGCTCCTTCCTCGTGCTGACCGCGACGGATCCCTCGTCCACGCCGGTGCCCTCGGCGGCGGCATCGCTCTCGGGGCTGTTGCTCTCGGGGGTGACGATCTCGGGGGTGACGATCTGGGCACTGGCCGCGGTGTCGTCCTCGTCGCCGGTGCCGAGGTAGGCGCGGATCACGGCCGGGTCGCGGCTGACCTCGGCCGGGGTGCCGTCGGCGACCACCCGGCCGAAGTCGAGCACCGTGACACGGTCGGCCAGGGACATGACCATGGTCATGTCGTGCTCCACCAGCAGGACCGTGATCCCGAGGGAGGCCCGGATCGCCCGGATCGTCGCCGTCATCTGGGCGGTCTCCACCGCGTTCATGCCTGCGACCGGCTCGTCCAGCAGAAGCACCCGCGGCTCCGTGGCCAGTGCCCGCGCCACCTCGACCCGCTTGCGGTCGCCGTACGGCAGGATCCCGACCGGGACGTGCAGGCGCGCGCCCAGGTCGAGGAACTCGGCGATCTCGCGCGCTCTGGCCCGGTGGAGCCGCTCCTCGTGGCGCGCGGAGGGAATCCTCAGGCCCGCGCCGAGAAAGCCCGTGCGCATCAGGTGATGCCGGCCGACCATGATGTTGTCGAGCACCGACTCGTACGGCGAGCCGGCCAGGTTCTGGAACGCGCGGCCGACCCCGAGCGCCGTGACCCGGTGCGGCCGCCGGCCGGTCAGCTCCGTACCTCCGAGCAGCACCTGGCCGGACGTCGCCTGGTACACCCCGGAGATGACGTTGAACAGCGTCGACTTCCCAGCGCCGTTCGGCCCGATCACCGCGTGGATCGTCCCCGGCTCGGCCCGCAGCGAGACGTCGGCGAGCGCGGCGAGCGCCCCGAACCGGACCGTCACGCCCTCGACCGCCAGCGGCTCGGCCACCGCCACCGGGTCGATGACCCCGGCCGGCGTCGTGGCGCTCACTGTGCCTCCCCCGCGTGCACGCCGCGCTGGTCGGCCGCGGCACCGGCCCGGCCGCGCGGGCGGGGCAGGATCCGCCGAGCCGGCGACGGCTGCCACCGGGACAGCGTCCGCGCCGGGACCGCCGAGATCGCCGGCTCCCCGGGTTCGGGATTCGGGGGCGCGGGGCTCGCCGGATCCCCGGGGGCGGGGGGCTCGGCACCCGGTGGGGCCTCACCCGCTACCGCCAGGTAGCGCCGGGCGACCTCGTCGGAGGCGGCGAGCTCGGCGGACGGCCCCGACAGCGAGGTGCGCCCGAGCTCCAGGACGTAGGCCGCCTCGGAGAGCGAGAGCGCCATGGCGGCGTTCTGCTCGACGAGGACGACCGAGACGCCCTGGGCGTTGATCTCCCTGATCGCCGCGCCGATCTTGCCGATGACCTGGGGAGCGAGCCCCAGCGACGGCTCGTCGAGCAGCAGCATCCGGGGCGCCGACATCAGGCCGCGCCCGATCGCGAGCATCTGCTGCTCGCCGCCGGACAGCAGCACCGCCCGGGAGTCCCGCCGTTCGGCCAGCAGCGGGAAGAGCTCGTAGACCTGTTCGCGGGCCTGGGCACGGGCGGCCCGGCCGCGCACCGACATCCCGCCCGCTCGGAGGTTCTCCTCGACGGTCAGCCGGCCGAAGATCCGACGCCCCTCGGGCACGTGCACCAGCCCGAGCCGGACGACGTCCGCCGCGCCCCGGCCGGCGAGGTCCTGGCCGTCGAACCGGATCGTGCCGGCGGTGACCTTCCCGCCGTGCATGCCCAGGGTGCCGGACACGGTGCGCAGCAGCGTCGACTTGCCCGCGCCGTTGCTTCCCAGCACCGCGACGACCTGCCCGGCGCCGACCGACATCGTCACGCCACGCAGTGCCCGGACCACGCCCGCATAGACCACCTCGAGTGAACCGACGTCCAACAACTCAGGCTGGCTTCCAGCAACCACGCAGGACCTCCGCGGCACCCAGGACCCGCCGATCTCAAGATCAACGGGAGACAGTTGCACAATGAAACGTGTCGCAGGTCACCAGGATTGCGGTATCGGGCCGAAGACACAAGAGACTCGGGCAAACACGCACAGCACCGGCCAGCCGGGCGCACGAGCCGCCGGGCTCGCGGCGACCCGACCAGGGCAGGTCGAACGTCCGGCCCACCCAACCCGCGCCGAACCCACGCCGGCAACGGATCGGAGCCGGGCGCGAAACGGCGGGTCGCACCCGTCGCGAGCCCCGTCARCAAAGATCAGCAAGCTGATGGGGACACGCGCCGAGACCGCCGGGACTGTCGCGAGTGGGCAGCCGGCACCGCGTTGCCGTGGTCGCCCGCGCGAGACCGATCAGCGCGAGAGCGGCCGACCCAGGTCAGCACGGAACGCATTCACGGCACCGCTGGTGACTAGTACGACACCCAAGTAGCTGTGTCGTGGGTCACAAGGATCACCGCATGAGGCGGCAAGTGCAAGCAATCCGTGCGATGAGGTTGGAGACCGCTCAGCCGCCGACCACCGACGGACGAACGGCCACCCGTCACACCCGCACGGCCCAGCGGACGAGGCGGACGCCGGGAACGCGGCGGACGCGGCGGACGCGGCGAAACGCTCGGCGGGGTTCAGCCGGCAGGGCCTCCTGGCCCAATGCCGTCACTTCGGCCAAGGCTGGCCGGTGGCCCCCCGCCGCGCCGCGGACTCGATCAGCGGCGGGACACCGCCGCGCCATGGACCTGACCGGCGGCGGGACACCGTCACGCCGCGGACTCGATCAGCGGCGGGACACCGCCGCGCCGCGGGCTTGATCAGCGGTTCTGTATCCGGATCCGAACGGGCGAGGGCCCGAGGTTCGGATCCGGATACAGTCCTGGTGATCTTCCGGGCCGCGGGCAAGCGACCGGCGCCGACGGCGGCCCCAGGTCGCTTCCGGGGAAGTACTACTAGTCGCGCAGTGGGCGGCCGAACTTGTCGCGGACGTTGCCGGTCAGCATCATCACGCCGTCGATGAGCGACCAGATGCCGAGGCCACCGCAGGTGAGCAGCTGCGCGACCGCGATCCCGTAGTCGCCCATGTACCAGCGACCGGCTCCCACCCCGCCGAGGAGGAGCTGCAGCAGACCAGCCGTCAGCTTGTCCTTGTCCGAGAGTGGCTCGCCGGTGACCTGGTGCCGGCCGAACGGCGCGGACGGGTCGGCGCCGTACGGGTATCCGGGCCCGTAGCCGGGGGCCGGCGGATAGCCCGGAGCCGGCGCGTACCCGGGGCCCGGCGGGTAGCCACCCGGCTGACCGTACCCGGCGTTGGGGTCGACACCGGGTGGGTAGCCGCCGGTGGGCGGGTACGGCGCGTTCGGGTCCCCGTAGCCCGGAGCGGGCGGGTAGGGCGTGTTCGGGTCCCCGTAGCCGGGGGCGGGCGGGTAGCCCGAGCCGGGCTGCGGGTAACCCGCGCCAGGCGGAGGCTGGTCGGGCCCGGGCTTCGCGTACGGGTCCGGCATCTGGCCAGGCGCTGGGGTCGTCATAGTGGCTCCAAGTGTTCCCGGGCTCCGCGGAACCGTACCAGCGACGATTCAGGCGCATCGCGGGACCGTCCCCCACCCGACACCGGGCCACACGGACGGCCAACAGGTAGCTATTCGGCACGGAAAGCGCACTACCGGGCCACGCCCGCGCCGGCGCGTCCGGGCAGTCGACCTCGGTCCGTGATGACAAGGTCACCGCGATGAGGGGCCGGTGACGAACGGACATCCCGGCCGACCCGACGGACAGCCGGTGGCCGGAGCGCACGCATGGACAACCTCTCGGTGATCACATCCGCGCGCGGCGAGCGGCCGCCCCCGCCACCCGGGCCACCCGGGCCACCGGCGGTCCCCAGACCGGCGGAGGGCCCGGCTACGGCGACGGCGACGGCGACGGACGCCTCCGCCGCGTCCGACCGCGCGAGCGCACCGCCGCCAGCGCCAGCGRCCGGCCGGACTGCCGCCGACGCCTACGCCTACGCCGAGGCGCCGACCATCGTCCTGCCCAGGCCGAGACCGGGTGAGGCGTCGCGGACGACAGCCGGCCCGGGCGGCTCGGGCGGCCCGCGCCGGTCTGGCCGGACGCACGATGGCGCGGCGGCGGCACGCCGCGCCGTGGCCACGGCGTCCGGCTCGGCTCGGGCGACGTTGGAACCGCTGGGCGGCCAGGTCGAGCGGCTGATGCGCGAGCGGCTGGGGGTGACGCTTCGCGCGCCCGGCCGAGGCGGCCGGATCTTCCTGACCATGGCTGGCGGCGCGGTCATCCTCATCGCCCTCGGCTCGGTGGTGCTGGGCATCGGGGGCGGCCCGGCGGCGCTGCGGCCGCTCACGTCGGCCGTCACCCCCACCACTGCGGTGGCGGACCCGACCGGTGAGCCCCGCCCGCCGGTGAACGAGGTCGCGGGTATCCCGATCACCGCGACGCGGACCTACCTGCTGACCACCTACGCGCCCGGCAGCGGCCACCGGAGCCGACTGGAGGCCTCACCGCGCGAGCTGCCGGTGGGCCGGCAGTACCAGCACCTCCCCCGCCGCGGTGACGACCACCTGTCCACCGCGGAGGTCGTGTTCCCGGTGCTGCCGGCGCCGGCAGCCTGCGTGAGCCGGGTGGAGCTGCGGCTGACGCTGCTCGGGACCGAGGGAGCGCCGGACGACGAGGGGCCCTACCCGCTGGCCGCCTACCCGTCGGCGCTGACCAGCCTCGCGACCGGGAAGGTCCCGAGCACCGTCCCGACACTCGACCTGGTCGCGAACCGTCCCCGTGGCAGCCTCAACTGGTCCCGCTACGACGAGACGCGGCCAACGGGCGACCTACCGGCCGGCGAGCAACCAGCCGGTGACCAATCGGCCGGCGACCTGGCCGCGGCCGACCAGCCCACCGGCGGCGACGCCACGGGGGCGGTGGCGCCCGGCGGACCCGTGGAGATCAGCGCGGACATCACCGAGCTCTACCAGCGCTGGGTCGCCGGCATGCCGACGGCGGAGGGGAACCTCGGCGTCCCACCCGGCACGCCGCTGGTGCTGGCCATACGGCCCGCCCTCACGAACGTCCTCGGCACCTGGCGGCACACCTACGGCGGCAGCGCCACCAGCACCCCGCCGCGCCTCGTCTGGGACCGCCGGGTCCACTGCGCCTGACGTCTGGCCCGGCCGGGGCCAGTCCAGGCATGGCCCCGACCTGGCCCGACCTGGCCAGCCCGCGTTCCGCGGCCTGGCATGATCGCGATTTCCGCCCTCCGGGGGTCGTATCCGCGGCCCTTCCACGACCACCAGAGGGCGCAAACGGCGATCCCGCCAACGCGTTGGCGGTGACGGCGGCGGTGACGGCGGCGGTGGCGGTGGCGGTGGCGGCGCTAGCCGACTGGTGAGGGAGCGTCGATGCTGAGGGCCGCGATCCGGTCGAGGTGCTGGCCGGTGTCGCCGAAGGTGCCGACGAGGCGCTTGGCGCGTTTGTAGAAGAAGTGCGCCTCGTGCTCCCAGGTGTAGCCGATCCCGCCGTGATACTGGATCATGGCGCCGGTCGCCCGCTCGGCCGCGTCGCCCGCCTTCGCCTTGGCGACCGCGACGGCGAGTTCGGAGTCGGGCAGCGCGGCGTCGACGGCGTGCGCAGCGTAGAGCGCGGCGTGCTCGGCCATGAGGACGCCGACGTGCAGGTCGGCGAGCGTGTGCTTGATGAACTGGAAGCTGCCGACCGCCTTGCCGAACTGGACCCGGGTCTTGTCGTACTCGATGGTCCTGGTCAGCGCGGCCCGGGCGATGCCGACCAGGTCGGCGGCCGCGAGCACGGCACCGCGCCGGTTCAGCTCGGCGAGGACGGCCGCGTTCGACTCCGGCAGCCGCTCGCCGGCGGCGCCGTCGAGGGTGATCGCGCCGAGGCGGGTGGTGCCGTCAAACGTGCCGAGCGCCGTGACGGTGACGGACTCGGACGTCGGGTCGACGAGGTAGAGGCCGATCCCACCATCCGGTTCCTTCGCCGCGACGACCACCGTCCGGGCGACCCCGGCGTACTCGACCGGAGACGCCGTCCCGGTCAGCCGCGCGCCTCCCGGACCGGTCTCGGYCGTCACACCCACCCCGGACTGGTCGAACGAGCCGCCGGGGGCACGCAGCGCCACGGTGGCGACGAGCTCGCCGGAGGCCAGCGGGGCGAGCACGGCCGCGCGCTGCGCCGGCGAGCCGGCGAGCCGGACGGCCTCGCCCGCGAGCACGGTCGGCAGCCACGGCCCGGGAACGGCGCCCGCGCCGAACGCGCGGGCGAGCACCTGCGCGTCGAGCAGGCCGAGGCCTATCCCGTCGTTGTCCTCGGGCACCAGCACGGCGAGCCAGCCCTGCTCGGCGAACGCCTTCCAAAGCTCGGCCGGGTGGCCGTCGCCCGTGGCGTCCTCGAACACGGCGCGCACGGCGGTCAGGTCGAACCGGTCGGCGAGGAAGTCGCGGACGGTCTCGGCGAGTGCCCGCTGCTCGTCGGTCAACGCGAAGTGCACGGCGATTCCCCTTTTCGCTACCGCGGCAGGCCGAGCACTCGCTCGGCGACGATGTTGCGCTGCACCTGCGACGAGCCGCCCCAGATCGTCACYGACCTGGTCCAGAACGCCTCGAACTGCAACGAGGCGAGGTCCAGACCGTCGACCGGGCTGGTGACGACGCCATCCAGGCCGAGCAGGTGGTCGAACGTCTCGAAGAGCTTCTGGTAGGTCTCGGACCACTGCAGCTTGGTGATCGACGACTCGGAGCCGAGGTCACGGCCCTGCTCGACCTGGGTGAGCACGTGCATCGCGTGGTAGCGCAGGCACTCCAGCTCGACGAGGCGGCTCGCGAGCTCGCGGCGCAGCGTCGGGTCGGTGTCCCGGCCGAGCCGACGCGCGGCGGCGACGATCTGGTCGTAGCCGCGCCGGTAGGTGGCGTACTGGGAGATGCCGGACGCGCCGCGCTCGAACGAGAGCAGCATCATCGCGGTCTTCCAGCCGTTGCCGACACCGCCGAGGCATTCGGAGGCCTTGACCCGGGCGTCGGTGAAGAACACCTCGGCGAACTCGCTCGCGCCGCTCATCTGGCGCAGCGGGCGGGCCTCGACTCCCGGCTGGTGCATGTCGATGAGCAGCATCGAGATGCCCCGGTGGGCCTGGCTGCCCGGCTCGGTGCGCACCAGGGCGAACAGCTTGTCGCCGTGCATGGCGTTGGTCGTCCAGATCTTCTGGCCGTTGACGACGTACTCGTCGCCGTCGAGCACCCCGGAGGTGCGCAGCGCCGCGAGGTCGGAGCCGGCGCCAGGCTCCGAGAAGCCCTGGCACCAGATCACCTCGTTGCGCAGCATCGGGCCGATGATGTCGCGCTTCTGCTGGTCGGTGCCGATCGCCATCACCGTCGGCGCGAGGAACGTCAGGCCGAGCGCGTTGGCCGACTGCGGGGCGCTGGCGAGCGCCATCTCCTCGTCGTAGATCGCCTTCATTCCCGGGGTGCCGCCGCGGCCGCCGTACTCCGTCGGCCAGGCGATGCCCGCGAAGCCCGCGTMGTGCTTGCGGCGCTCCCAGTCGCGGCGCAGCTCAAAGCCCTCGTCGTCGGAAACGCTTCGCCAGAAGCTCGGGTCCCGCCAGGCGGCCGGGATGTTGGCGACGAGCCAACCACGCAGCTCCGTGCGGAACTTCTCCTCCTGCGGGGTGAACGTCAGGTCCATGGTGCTCGCTCCGCGACTCGTCGGTAACGTCGACTCGTTGGCAATGTTGACTCGTTAGTAACATGACGGAGGATCAGGTGACAGCTGACGGTCCCGCCGCCGACCGGGCCGCGCCCTTACGGGCGGCGGTCCCATCCGGACGGGACGTCTGCGGGTCGGGCAGCTCGTTGTAGCGGGCGAGCAGGCGGCCGAAGACAGCCAGGTCCTCGTCGGGCCAGCTGTCCAGGCGCGTCTGCATCCGGGCGCGCAGCGTCTTGTCCACCTCGTCGAGGGTCGCCTGGCCGAAGGTGCTCACCCGCACGAGCTGGACCCGGCTGTCGGCGCGGTCGGACTCACGGTCCACCAGGCCCGCGGCGACCAGCTCGGTCAGCTGCCTGCTCACCGTCGACTTGTTCAGCCGGAAGAAGGCGACGAGGTCGGCCGCCCGCGCCTCACCCACCTCAGCGAGGTACAGCAGCAGTGAGTACGCCGCGAGCGACAGCCCCGGATGCAGTTCGCTCGCCTCCCCCCGGACCCGCCGGACCAGCTGCGCGAGCTCGCTGTAGATGGCCGCGGCCAGGTCCTCACGCCCGGGCTCAGCAGGCCGTCGCGTCATCCTGCTCCCCTGGTACCGCCATCCTTGCCCCCTACTACCTGGATCCACCTGGATCGGGCTCTGAACACGCCAACTTCGTCTTCGTCAGTCGCCCTTCCCCCGAACCAGCGCCCGGAACGGGCCGCGGGTACGAGGCTGCGCCAGGCGACGGGCCCTGCCCGCCCCTGCCCGCGGCCGCGGGCAGGGGCGGGCAGGCCTGAAGAAATTTGGTTGAGTTAGGCAACTGAAACCGTATGACAGTCTGCCCGGTCGCCGCCCGACATCGGACCACTATCCCGACTGAGTCGCCGGCCCCGTCGGCGGCCGGCGACGACGCCCGGCACGATGGTGTCGGGCGGCCACGCGCCGGCCCACTCCCCGGTCGCAGGAGCCAGGAGGTACACCCGATGACCGGATCGGCCCATTCGGCCGGCCCAGCCCCGGCCCCGAACGCCCAGACCGTCGAACGAGCCGGCGGCCCAGGCCAGCTCGGTCCGGACGCGCGGGCGGCGGCGCTGCGACGCCTCGCCGAGGAGACGTTCGACGTCCTGGTCATCGGCGGCGGCGTCACCGGCGCCGGCACGGCGCTCGACGCGGCGTCCCGCGGCCTGTCCGTCGCCCTCGTCGAGGCCCGTGACCTGGCGGCCGGCACCTCCAGCCGCTCCAGCAAGCTGATCCACGGCGGTCTGCGCTATCTCGAGCAGCTCAACGGCGCGCTGGTGCGCGAGGCGCTGCGGGAGCGGACGCTGCTGTTGGACACGCTCGCCCCGCACCTGGTCCGTCCGGTGCAGTTCCTGCTGCCGCTGACCCACCACGGCTGGGAGCGCGCCTACATCGGCAGCGGGGTGCTGCTGTACGACACCCTCGGGCAGGGCCTGTCCCGGATCGGCGGCCCCGGCTCCAGCGCCCCACGGCCGACCCGCAGACCTCCCCGGCTGCTGCCCTCCCGGATCGCCGACCTCCCGGCGGACCTCCCGGAACCGGTGGCCTCGCCGAGCGGGGAGTGGCCCCGCGCCGGCGGCCTGCCGATGCACCGGCATCTGACCCGCAAGGCGGCGCTGCGCGAGTTCCCGTCGTTGCGTCCGGACGCACTGGTGGGCGCGATCCAGTACTGGGACGGGCAGGTCGACGATGCCCGGCACACGATGTTCGTCGCCCGCACCGCCGCCCGCTTCGGCGCGGCGGTCGTGACCTCCGCCAAGGTCGTCGACCTGCTGCGGGAGGGCGACGGGGTGACCGGCGCGGTCGTGCGCGACCTGGAGACCGGCGACGGCACCGGCACCGGCGACGGCTCGGGATCCCAGGAGATCCGCGTCCGGGCACGGCGGACGATCAGCGCGACCGGCGTGTGGACCGACGACGTGCAGGCGCTGCTGGGCCGGCGGGGGCCGGTGTCCGTGCGCGCGTCCAAGGGTGTCCACCTGGTCGTCCCGCGTGACCGCCTGCTGGGCGCCACCGGGCTGATCCTGCGCACCGAGCGCAGCGTGCTGTTCGTCATCCCGTGGGGCAACCACTGGATCATCGGCACCACCGACACCGACTGGGACCTCGACCTGGCCCACCCGGCCGCGACCCGCGCCGACATCGACTACCTGCTCGACCAGGTCAACCGGGTGCTGCGCACCCCGCTCACCCACGACGACATCGTCGGCGTGTACGCCGGCCTGCGCCCGCTRCTCGCGGGCCAGTCCGACGACACGGCGCAGCTGTCCCGCGAGCACGCCGTCGTCGCCGCCGCGCCCGGGCTCACGACCGTCGCCGGCGGGAAGTACACGACCTACCGGGTGATGGCCGCCGACGCGGTCGACGCGGCGGTGGCCGGGCTGCCGAGGACCGTCCCGCCGTCGTGTACCGACAAGGTCCCGCTGCTCGGCGCCGACGGCTACCTCGCCGTGTGGAACGGGCGGGAGCGGCTCGCCGAGCGCGCCGGCCTGCACGTCGCCCGGATCGAGCACCTGCTGCGCAGGTACGGCACCCTCGCCGAGGAACTCGTCGACATGGTCATCGCCGACCGGCGACTGGCCGCGCCGCTGCCCGGTGCCGAGGCCTACCTGGCGGTCGAGGCGGTGTACGCGGCCACGCACGAGGGCGCGCTGCACCTGGAGGACGTGCTGGCCAGACGGACGCGGATCTCCTTCGAGGCACCGGACCGAGGCCTGGCGGCCGCCCGCCCGGTGGCCGAGCTGATCGCCCCGGTCCTCGGCTGGGACGAGGCGCGGGTAGGCGCCGAGGTCGAGCTGTACGAGGCCCGCGTCGCCGCCGAGCGCGCCTCTCAGCGTGCCGGCGACGACCCGGCCGCGGACGCCGCCCGCCTCGCCGCTCCCGACGCCCGCCGTCTCCCCTCCGTCCGCGCCACGCCCCACCCCAAGCCAGCCGCTCCCCGCCCCAAGCCAGCCGCCGCGGAGCCGACGCACGCGGATCACGACGCCGAGCCGCCCACTCCCGCCGGCGGTGTCTCGATCAACGCGGCCGCCGCCAGCGCGGCGGCCGGCCTGCGGGCGGCCCGCCGCGTCGTCATCGGCGGCATCGCCGGCTCCCGCGCCCATCCGACCGACCCGGCCACCGACGACACCGGCCCCGACCACTCCGGCGGCACCGCCGCCTAGCCCGAAGCCGTCTAGCCTGGGCACGTCGGCCGAGCGCGGTCGGGCCGGAGACGAGGTGGCGCCGGATGAGCAACGCGGACGCGGGTGGCGTGGAGACGTTCGACGTCGTCGTCATCGGGGCTGGGCCGGCCGGGGAGGTGGCGGCCGGCCGGCTCGCCGAGGCGGGTCTGTCGGTCGCGGTCGTCGAGCACGAGCGGGTGGGCGGCGAGTGCTCCTTCTGGGGCTGCATGCCGAGCAAGACGCTGCTGCGCCCCGGCGACGTGCTCGCCGCTACGCGGCGCGTGCCGGGCGCGGCCGGTGCGGTGACCGGAGAGATCGACGCGGCCGCCGCGTTCTCCCGCCGGGACGAGATCGTCGGCGGATTCTCGGACAAGGGCCAGGTTCCCTGGCTGCGCGACCGCGGGGTGACGATCGTCCGGGGTCGCGGCCGGCTCGCCGGCCGGCGGCTCGTCGACGTGGACACGACGAAGACCGTGGTCCCGGACGAGTCGGACGGGAAGCCCCGCCGGCTGGCGGCGCGCCGGGCGGTGGTGCTGGCGACCGGGACGACGGCGGTCAGGCCGCCGATTCCGGGCCTGGCCGAGGTCGAGCCGTGGGACAACCGGTCGGCGACCGGCGCCACGACCGTTCCGCGCAGGATGGTCGTGCTGGGCGGCGGCGCCGTCGGCACCGAGCTCGCGCAGGGGTTCCGCCGGCTCGGCGTCGTCGAGGTGACGATCGTCGAGGGCCAGCAAGGGCTGCTCGCCCACGAGGAGCCGTTCGTCGGCAAGGAGGTCGCCGAGGCGTTCGAGTCCGAGGGGATCACGGTCCGGACCGGGCAGAAGGTCACCGCGGTGCGCCGCCAGCAGGCGGCGTACGACGAGCGCCGCGGCCCGGTCGTCGTGACGCTCGACAACGGTGACCAGGTCGAGGCCGACGAGATCCTCGTCGCGGTCGGCCGGCATCCCGCCACCGACGACCTGGGCCTGGAGACGGTCGGCCTGACGCCCGGCCGCCCGGTCGAGGTCGACAACCACCTGCGCGCGGTCGGCGTGCGGACGGCGACCGGGTCCGGTGACGAGGGCGACGAGGGCGCCGGCGACGACGGCTGGCTGTTCGCCGTCGGCGACGTGAACGGGCGGGCGCTGCTGACCCACATGGGCAAGTACCAGGCGCGCATCGTCGCCGACATCGTCGCCGGCCGTACCGACCCGTCCGGCGCCGAGCCGGTCGAGGTCGCCGGCAGCCGCGCCATCCCCCGGGTGACGTTCACCGACCCGCAGGTGGCGGCCGTCGGTCTGACGGAGGCCGCGGCGCGCGACGCCGGCCTTCGGGTCCGGGCCGTCTTGGTCCCGACCACCGGCGTCGCCGGCTCGTCCGTACGCGGCGTCGGCCTCGTCGGCACCTCCCAGCTGGTCGTCGACGAGGACCGCCGCGTCATCGTCGGCGCCACCTTCACCGGCCAGGACGTCCAGGAGCTGCTCCACTCGGCCACGATCGCCCTCGTTGGCGAGATCCCCCTCGACACCCTCTGGCACGCCGTCCCGTCGTTCCCCACCGTCAGCGAGGTCTGGCTCCGCCTCCTGGAGACCTACGGCCTCTAGCCGCGCCGCGACCCGTTGGCCTGATCGGCGTTGGCCTGATCGGCGTTGGCGCCCTCCGGCGGTCGCGGAAGTGCCGCGGCCACGACCCCCGGAGGGCAGAAATCGCGATCATGCCCAGCAGCGAGCCGTGAGGGCGGCGTGGCAGGGCGTCGTACGCTCGGTTGAGGTGGTCAGCAACGGGAGGGTGGGGTCCGATTCCTGCGCGGACACGGCACAGCGCGGGGCTGCTGCTGTACCGAGATGTGGCGGATGGGCTCGAGGTGCTCATCGCGCACATGGGCGGGCCGTTCTGGGCACGCAAGGACGAGGGCGCCTGGTCGATCCCGAAGGGCGAGTCCGAGCCGGACGAGGACCTACGCGTCGCCGCGGCCCGGGAGTTCGCCGAGGAGTTGGGATCGGCGCCGCCCGACGGCCCGTGGATCGAGCTCGGTGACGTGCGCCAGTCCGGCGGGAAGGTCGTCACGGCCTACGCGCTGCGCGGCGACTTCGACCCGGCCGCCGCCGTGAGCAACACCTTCGAGCTGGAATGGCCCCGCGGCTCAGGACGGGTCCGGACCTTCCCCGAGGTCGACCGGGTGGCATGGTTCGACCTCCCGACCGCCCGCGCCAAGCTCGTCCGCGGCCAGCTCCCCTTCCTCGACCGCCTCCTCGACCAGCTCGGCTCCCATCCGTGATCTTTTCGGAGCTCGGGGTGGCGCCGCTGTCTGGAGACGCCCTCGACATCGCGATCACCCCGCTGGTCCTGCCAGGCGGGCCCCTGCCTGGCGGGGCTCTGCCTGGCAGGGCTCTGCCTGACGGGGCTCTGCCTGACGGGACTCTGCCTGACGGGACTCTGCCGCCGCCAGGCCGATGACGGCGGTCAGGAGAAGGAGGGCTCCCGCCAGGGTCGCGGCCGTCAGTCGCTCGCCGAGCAGGGTGAGCGCGAGGACCGCGGCGCTGACCGGTTCGAGCAGGAGCACCGTCGCCGTGGTCGCGGCCCGCACGACGGCGGCGCCAGCGAAGTAGAGCGGGTACGCCAGCGCCGTCGGCACCGCCGCCACGTACCCGAGCAGGAGCAGGACTCGGCCGAGGCCGGCGGCATGGGGCAGGAGCCCGCTGGCGGCGGCCCAGGGCAGCAGCGCGGCCCCGCCGATGCCGAAGGCCCACGCCGTCAGCGTCGCGGGCTCGTCCCCTGTCCCGGCTCCTCCGGGTCCCCCGGCCTGCCCGGCCCACCGGGCGAGCAGCGTCGTCAGGGAGTAACCGGCGGCCGACAGGAGCGCCAGCGCGACGCCCAGGGGACGGGCCGCACCACCCTGGTTTCCCAGGACGAGGACTCCCAGCCCCGCCACCGCGCCCACGACCGCCACGGCGCCGGCTCCGAGCCGCTCGCCCAGAGCGAGCCGGGCCCCCAGCGCGACCAGGACCGGCCCCGCCCCCAGGGTCACGATCGTGCCCACCGCGACCCCGGTCACCGCGACCGACGCGAAGTAGGCGGTCTGGAACACGGCCAGGCCCACGCCTGACCCGATCCGTACGAGGAGCCGACGCCTCGCCGCCCCGCCGGCCCGGGCACGGGCCCTTTGGGGTGCGGTGACCCCCGGCGAGGCGAGGTCCKGGCGCACGCCGGCCGGACGGGCGGCGCGGGCGCCGTCCACTCGCGCCGGACGGATCCGCCGCGGGATCCCGGCCAGGAGCAGCAGGGCAAAGCCGCCGACGAAACGCCAGAAGGAGACCGCGATGGGTCCGAGATTGCTCGATTGGTAGACGAGGTCCACCGCCGTTCCGGTGGTGCCCCAGGTGATCCCGGCAATAGCCAGGTAAGCCAGCCCCCGCCGTACAGGCAGGCTGGCGCCAACATTCGACACGGCGCTCTCCGCAAGGGGATGTGATGGTCGCAGATCCCGGATGCGGGCAGCACGACCAGAGCGCCGGACTCCCTCAGGCCGATCTCAGATCGGCGAGGACCGGCGCGGCGGTCTTCCCCTGCGGCCCGCCTTACGCGGCGGGCGGCGCGAGCGCCGTGAAGGTCATGGACAAGAGGCTACGGACGCGAGGCGCGGCCGTCTCCTCGTCCGGCTTGCATACCCCGCCAGGCGGACGGGCGGACGAGTTCTCGTACGCCTGGCAGGGCACGGCGGCGGTCGGGTCAGCTCGCGGGCTTCTCGTGGTGGCCGCCGAACTGCTTGCGCATGGCGGAAAGGATCTTGTCGGAGTAGAGGGACTCGCCGCGGGAGCTGAAGCGCTCGTAGAGGGACGCGGTGAGCACGTGCGCCGGGACGCCCTCCTCGACGGCGGCGAGCACCGTCCAGCGTCCCTCGCCGGAATCCGACACCCGGCCGCCGAAGGAGGCCAGCTCCGGGTCCTCGACGAGGGCGACGGCGGTCAGGTCGAGCAGCCAGGAGGCGACGACGCTGCCGCGCCGCCACACCTCGGTGACCTCCGGGATGTCGAAGTCGTACTGGTAGTACTCGGGGTGCGTGAGCGGGGTGGTCTCCGCGTCGTGGCCGGCGGCCGAGGTCCGGCCGATGCCCGCCTTGTTCAGCACGCCGAGGCCCTCGGCGAAGGCGGCCATCATGCCGTACTCGATGCCGTTGTGGATCATCTTCACGAAGTGGCCGGCCCCGATCGGGCCGCAGTGCAGGTAGCCCTGCTCGGCCTGGGTGGGCTCGCCCGAGCGGCCGGGGGTGCGCGGCGCCGTGTCGACGCCCGGGGCGATGGTGGCGAACAGCGGCTCCAGCCGCTTCACGACGTCCGGCTCACCGCCGATCATCAGGCAGAAGCCGCGCTCCAGGCCGAAGACGCCACCCGAGGTGCCGACGTCGACGTAGTGGATGCCCTTCGGCACCAGCGTCTTGGCCCGCTCGATGTCGTCGCGGTAGTACGAGTTGCCGCCGTCGATGATGATGTCGCCCGGCTCGAACAGGTCGGCGAGCTGGAAGACCGTTTCGCCGGTCAGCCCGGCCGGCACCATCACCCAGGCCGCGCGCGGGGTGGTCAGCGCCGCGGCGAACTCCTCCAGCGAGTTCGTTCCCGTCGCCCCCTCGGCCGCGAGCGCGGCGACGGCGTCCGCGCTGACGTCGTACACGACGCACTCGTGGCCGTCCCGCTGAAGCCGGCGCACCAGGTTGGCGCCCATCCGGCCCAGGCCGATCATCCCCAGTTGCATGTCGTCTCCGCTCGTCCCCGCACCGGGCGCCGCCGCCAACCGCGGCCACCGCCCCTGTCGCCTACCGACCTACCACCGGCTCGACCGGCCCTACCCTCACTATCGCCACCACCCGTGCCGGCCCGGCCACGACCCGCGCGGTAAGCGGGGTCGTCCGTCTTCCGGTCCGGAGGGCCGGCCAGCGAGGTGTGATCGCCCGGGTTCTTCATACTCCGTCCGTCGCCGCCCGACCTGGGCGCTGGGACAGTAGACCCCTCGACGTAACCGGTTCGCCACGCGCCACCGCCCGGACGGCCGGCACGGGGGCTTTCGGCGGCATCCGCGACTGGCCGGGGCGGTTCTTGATCCCGTGGTGGGCGCGGGTGTAGACCCGACAGAGCCCTCCCGGCCGCCGTCGATGGCAGACCGCGGTGCCCCCAGTTGAGTGAGACCCGAGTCGGGTGAGACCCCGAGTCGGGTGAGACGGAGTGTCGTCGACGATGACCGCTCAGGACGCGATACCGGATCAGATCATCGTCAGCACACCGCGCCGGCAGTTCGTCAACGATCCGGACGACGTCGTCKAGGAGGCCCTGGAAGGGCTGGAGGCCGCTTACCCTCGACTGATCCGCTGGAACCGGGACCCCAGCTTCGTCGCGCGCGCCGAGCCGGCGCCCCCCGGACGGGTCGCGGTCGTCTCCGGCGGCGGCTCCGGCCACGAGCCGCTGCACGTCGGCATGGTCGGCGAGGGGATGCTCGACGCCGCGGTCCCGGGCGCGGTGTTCGCGAGCCCGACCGCCGGCCAGATCCTGGCCGCCACCCAGGCCGCGTCCGGCGGCGCGGGGGTGGTGCACGTCGTCAAGAACTACACCGGTGACGTGCTGAACTTCGAGATCGCGGCCGAGTTCGCCACCGACGACGGGATCATCGTCAGCCAGATTCTCGTCGACGACGACCTGGCGACCACCTCGATGACGGGCGACGGCCCCGGGCGGCGGGGCACGGCCGCCACCGTCGTCGTCGAGAAGATCGTCGGGGCCGCGGCGGCGGCCGGAGCCGACCTGGAGCGGGTCAGCGCGCTCGGCCGGCGGGTCGCGGCGACGTCGCGGTCCATGGCCGTGGCGCTCGCCGCCGGGGCGCATCCCGGCGCCGCGCGCCCGTCGTTCGAGCTGCCCTCCGACGAGGTGGAGTTCGGCGTCGGCATCCACGGCGAGCGCGGCGTCGGCCGCCGCACGTTCGCGTCCGCCGACGACCTCGCCGACCAGCTGATCCGCCCGCTGGTCGCCGACCTGGCGATCGGCCGGGGCGACCGGGTCATCGCGATCACCAACGGCCTGGGAGCGACGACCGGGCTGGAGCTCGCCGTCATCCACCGCCGGGTGACGAAGATCCTCGCCGCCGCCGGCATCACGGTCGAGCGGGCGCTGGTCGGCCCGTATGTGACGTCGCTCGACATGGCCGGCTGCTCGGTGACCCTGACCAGGGCCGACGACGAGCTGCTCACCCTCTGGGACGCCCCCGTCCGCACGATCGCGCTGAGCTGGTAGCCCGCGCGGCGCACCTGGACCCCGGGCCGGCGGGCCCTCGACGCAGATGAGGCAGGTCGACATGGTCGGTACGGCGATCGGCGCGGACGCGGGCGACGAAGCCCCTGGCCAGGAAGGCTCTCGGCCGGCGCCTGAGACGTCTGAGGCAACTGAGGCGCCGGAAGCGCCGGAGCGAGCCAGCGCGGCATCCGCCGGGCACGGCGACCAGGCCTCGCGGGAGGAGAGCGGGCGAGGGCTAGGGCTCGACCTCGACGCGGCGTACGCCTGGATCGCCTCCTTCCAGCGGCGGTCCGAGGCGGAGGCCACCGAGCTGGGCGAGCTGGACCGCCGGGCCGGCGACGGCGACTTCGGCGCGAACATCCGCCGGGCGCTGCGCCGGGTGGAGCGCCGCCTCGACGAGGCCCCGCCGGCGACCCCCGGCGAGCTGTTCCTCGGCGTCGCGCACGGCTTCCTCAACACCGGCGGCACCAGTGGCCCGCTGTTCGGCCTGTGGTTTCGCGGCATCGGCCAGGCCAGCGACGCGCCGGTGATGACGCTGGCCGCGCTCGCGAAGGGCGTCGACGTCGGAACGGCCACCGTCCAGCGCCTCGGCAAGGCCCGTCCCGGCGACAAGACCATGGTCGACGCGATGGCCCCCGCGGCCGACGCGCTCGCGGCGGCCGTCGCCGACGGCCTGGACGTGGCGGGAGGCGTCGCGCTGGCCGCCGAGGCCGCGCGCGCCGGCGCGCTCGCCACCGAGTCCATGCGCGCCCGCCGTGGCCGCGCCGCCTATGTCGGCGACCTCGCCCGCGGGGTTCTCGACCCCGGCGCCCTCACCGTCGCCCTCTTCTTCGACTCCGCCCTGGCCTAAATCGCGGTCGCCATCAGCGGCCGCGCCACCGGTTGCGGCGCCACCGGCGGCCGCGCCATCGGCGCAGGCAGGTATGCGACCGCGGCCCGCCGGCGAATCACCAAGGCGTGATTCCACCCGGTCCGCTCCGGGCCCCGAGACCCGTTGGCGCCTTCTATCCCGTCAAATGCCCGACCGGAACTCCGGCTCTGTCCGGCGAGTGGCATATTCAGCCGTGCGCGGCGTCTTTGCCCCGCAGTACCTCGCGGAACGGACAGGTGGGGGGCACCGCCGACGATGAGCGAAACCGGTGTTCGGGTTCAGGAGCTGCGGCCGGGCGATCCGGAGGAACTCGGCCGTCATCGGGTGGTGGGCCGGCTCGGCGCGGGTGGGATGGGCGTCGTCTTTCTCGCCGAAGGCCCTTTCGGGCGGGTCGCGGTCAAGCTGGTCCGGGAGGACCTGGCCGACGACCCTGAGTTCCGCCGCCGGTTCCAGCGCGAGGTCCAGGCCTGTTTCCGGGTCGGCGGCGCGCGCACGGCGCGCCTCGTCGACTTCGATCTCGCCGCGACTCGCCCGTGGCTCGCGACGGAGTTCGTGGACGCGCCGAGCCTGGCCGATCAGGTGCGTGTCGACGGGCGGCTCAGCACGGACGACCAGCTCCTGTTGGCATCCGGCCTGGCCGAGGCGCTGGTCTCGATCCATTCCACCGGCATGGTTCACCGTGATCTCAAGCCGTCGAACGTGCTGTGGACGCCGCATGGCCCCAAGGTCATCGACTTCGGCATCGCGGCCGCGGCCGACGCGGCCGCGCTGACGACGAACGGGCACTTCGTGGGCACTCCCGGCTGGCACTCGCCGGAGCAGGTGTCCGGTGAGGAGGCGACGGGCGCCGCGGACGTCTTCGCCTGGGGCTCGCTGATCTGCTATGCCGCGAGCGGACGGGCGCCGTTCGGCACCGGCCCGGTCGAGGTGATCCTGCATCGAGTCTCGCAGGGGGAGCCCAACGTCGACCGTGAGCTGATCGCGCCGGCGCTGCGCGGGCTGGTGGTGAACGCGATGGCCCGCGAGGCCTCGGACCGGCCGACGGCGGCGGACCTGTACACGGCCCTCGTCGGCTCGGTGCCCGGGGACGCGAGCTTCCCGGCGACGAGGGTTCTCGCCGGCGGTCCCGGCGACACCCCGCCGTCGACTCCCGTGCCCATCTCGTCGGCGGTCCCGCCCACCCGGCCGTGGTCCGCGACCGTCGTCGGTGGCGGGGACGGACAGCCGCCGGCTGCCCCGCCTCGGCACCGGCGCCGGCTCGCCATCGCGCTCGGCACCACGGCCGTGGTCCTGCTCGCGGCGGCGGGCACCGTCATCGGCCTCCTGCTGACCAGCGGCGGCGGAGACGGCGACGACAACGGTGGGAGCTCCGGTGACGGCGTCCAGTTCAGCGCGACCGCGCCGTGGCGGCTCACGGTCGACGACCAGATCGAGGGGGAGGACTCTGGCTGCACCGTCGACCTGGTCGACACCGTCAGCGGCGAGACGGGGCATTTCGCCGATATCTACGGACGCAAGACCCTGCAGATCCCGGCCCCCGGCGAGTACCGCTGGACTGCCAACAACGAGGCGTGTGTCCTGACCGCCACCGCGGGTTCCGGCAGCGTCGCGCTGCCCTTCGCCCAGCAGAGCTATTCCGGCGACACGGACGCGTTCCAGGCCGAGGGGCCGATCCTGGTCGACCCCGTCGATCTGGAGGAGGGCGGGGAGTGCGAGCTGACGCTGCGCGCGGTCGACGGCCGGACGCTGGACTTCGTCACGGCGCACCAGGGCGACGGCCCGGTCCAGCTCGACCCCGGCCAGCCGGGCATGGTCTACCTGGCCGAACCGTCCTGTGGCGTGAAGGTCTCGGCCAACTGGTGATCTGCCGCGCCCCGGGCGCGCATGACCTGGTGGTGGCGGCTAGCTGAGGTTCCGCGGCTAGCTGAGGTTCCGCGCGGCCAGGGAGGGAGCGTCACCCATGATGATCATGGGGTGACCGGCGGGCTGGAGCCAACGAAGGATCGACTCCAGTTCGTCCTGCGGAAGGCTGACGCAGCCCTTGGTCGGCGCCTTGTGGTCGACGTGTAGCCAGATGTCGCCGCCTGCCCGCTCGCCGAGCGGGCGGGCGGGGTCGGACGGAGGCCGGCCGGGGACCCGGTTGTAGTCGATCGCGACGACATAGTTGAACGCCGCCGACATCGGATCGTCGAGGTCACCACTGCCCGCGGCGAAGTACCGCGGCTGGTACTCGTAGGGCAGCGCGGTCCCAGGGTCGGGCAGCTTGCCGCCGGCGGCCGTCAGGCTGAACACGCCGATCGGCGAGCGGCGGTCGCCCTCGCGGTGGCCGGTGGTCCAGCCGTTCGCGCCGTTGCGGCCGGTGAGCGCGAGCCCCTGGCGCGTCCAGAGCGACGTCTCGTCGGCACGCTGCCACAGCGTCACCGCGTTGGTGGTCGACGCCCGGTCAGGGGCGCTGACGAGGATGACCTGCCTGGTCTCGGCGGGTAGCCGCGAGACGGCCCATTCGCCGACACCCGGGAGAGTGGCGGCGCTGACGATGCCGGTGCCCGTGGTCGCGTCCCCCTCTCCGGCGCCGTTCGACCCTCCAGAGACCATGGTGCCGCCCACGCCGCCGTTGTCGAGCCCCTCGTCGGCACCGGCTCCCGGCGCCGCGCTGGCGCGGGCCGTGCCCTCACCCGGCGCGCTGAGCGCGAAGGCGCCGGCGACGGACGAGTCGTGCCCCGTCGACTGCTCGACGGCCGGACCGCGGTCGGACCCGACGATCTGGAACGCGCCCGCGGTGCCCACGACGAGGGTGGCACCGACGGCCGCCACGCTGACCACCATTCCGCGGCGGGAACGCGGCCAGCGCCGGCTGATCTGACGATCGCCCCGGTGCGTGGCCATTCCTGCGCCTCCCATCCCGTCAGCGACGGGCGGCCCGGCAAGCCACCCGGTCCTGCTTCCGACGTTCCGTGCCCCCAGCGGTGCCCCGTCTGCCCCTCGCCAGCCTCCCACCTCGGCGATTCACCCGCCGAGGGGCCCAGCGCGGCCAGGCGCGACGCGACGCGCCGGACCAACGCCACCACGGCCAAGGCGTCAGTGATCCGGAACACCGATGGCGGCCCCGGCGATACCGGTCACGGCTCCACAGGTCACAGGTCACAGGTGGACCGGTGGACGTGACCAGTGACGGCACCAGCGACGTTGGCGCTGGGTAGCGACACCGCCGACGTCAACCCGACGAAATACTGTTACCGACGATAGCCACTCGAACACGCTATGGCGGTACGACTCGCCCGCCACGCGCGTATGGGTTGAAGACCACACGCCAGGATCACAACCGCGCGGTGGTGGTGGGAGCCCGCCATCCGACTCCCGCCACCCCCACCCAGACCGCGCCCGCACGCGCCCTGGCATTCGAGCAGGCGTTCTTCGACGATGGCCTGCTCCACCGGAGTGCGCCGAACGGGGCGCCCGCGTCCTGGCCGGCTGGTTCCCCGCGCGGGCCGCGGAGACCTCTTACGCACCCAAAGGCGGCCGATGTAACGTTCCACCTACAAGTACCCCGGGCGGGGGCAAATAAATGCCTGGGGATATATCTACCTACTGCTCATTCGGGGGACTGGCAGGTGACCGCGTGACCATGCCACAAGCAGAGGCACTCAGCAAGGAGCTCGTTACCAGGATTTTCAGCCCAGACGAGCGCTGGGGCTGGGAGTTCGCCCCGCCGTACCCGGTCACCCCGCACCCCGAGGCGAACCGGCCGCCGTCCCGTATTCCGGTACAGCCGCCAGACCTGCGCGGGCTGGAGTACCGGAAGATGCTGCTGAAGCAGAAGGTCTGGAAGCTGATCGTGGGCGGGCTCATCCTGCTCATCGGGCTGGGGATGCTGGCCGAGACGCCTGCCGGCCTGTTCCCAGCCCTGATCGGCGCTGGACTGCTCTGCTGGTACTTCGTGCCGATCCAGACGATCAACAATCAGGTGAAGGGCCTCACCGAGCGCTATCAGGCCGAGGTCGCCCGCCGTGAACAGGAGTTTCAGGCCGTATACGCCGAATGGCAGCGGCGCCTGCACGACCACGACCAGACCGAGCAGTACCGCGTCGGATCCGCGATGGAGTTCTATCCGCTGGATCCCGCGGCCCCAGCTCGCGTCGATATCTTCGGTGGGACCGGTGCCGGCTGGACCAGCATCCTGGCCACCGGCGGCGCGTCGCTGCTCGCGGGCGGCTCCGGTGTCCTGCTGCTCGATCTCAGCGAGCTCAGTGTCGGCGCCGGCCTGGTCATGCTCGCAAACAATGCGGCCACGCCCCCGTCCGTCGAGGTCCGGGAACTGCCGAATTCCCTGGAACGGGTCGACCTGCTCGATGGGCTGGACCCACGGGAGGCCGCCGAGATGTTCGCCGACGCCTTCGACGCGGACCGCCGGGGAGGCGGCGACGCCGGCCTGCGCGCCATCGACCTCAACATCCTGCGCGCCGTGGCGTCGTCGATCAGCGCGCCACTGACCTTCGCGCGGTTCGCCGCCGCGCTGCGCATCCTCGACAACCAGAGTTCGGCGATCTACGAAGGTGTGTTCACCGAGTACGAGGTCTCAGCCCTGCAGCAGCGGATGCACGACCTCGGCGGGCGCGAGCGGACGGCGGACCAGATCAGCTTCCTGCGCACCGAGTTCGAGACGCTCGCCGGCCACGATCCGGCTGCCCAGCCCGGCGCCCCGGCGGCCACGTCGCGCGAGTGGTGGCCGAACGCGGGCGGGCTGCGCGTGCTGGCGACGACGAGCGCGGGGCGAGGCGGCTCGGGACGGCGCAAGCTGCTGACCGACCGGGTGCTCGTCCAGATGCTGCTGCACCAGCTGCGCAACAACGGCCGCGCCGGCGCCGGCACCGTCGTGGTGATCGCGGGAGCCGACCACCTCGGCCGCGACACCCTGACGGCGCTGACCGGCCAGGCGGAGGTATCCCGCGTCCGGCTGGTCCTGCTGTTCAAGAACCTCAGCGACGATGCCGAGAGGCTGATCGGCACCGGCCACAGCGCGACGATCTTCATGCGGCTGGGCAACTCGCGCGAGGCGGCGGCCGCGGCCGAGCACATCGGCAAGGGATTCCGGTTCGTGCTCTCCCAGCTGACCAACCAGGTCGGCACAAGCTTCACCGAGGGCTTCGCGAACAGCTACGGGGAGCAGGACGGCACCTCGCACAGCCGCGGGGAGGGCGGCAACCGCGGGTGGTCGCCTGGCGGGCGGTCCAGCGGTGACAGCTGGAACAGCTCGACCACGACGTCGCACTCGTCGACCTGGACGAACACCGTCAACGTCTCCGCCGCGGTCAACCAGAACGCGGGCGTCACGGTGGCGCGGGAGAAGGACTACACGGTCGAGCCGACCGTGCTGCAGAGCCTGGCAGCGACGGCGTTCATCCTGGTCGGCACAGGCAGCGGCCCCGGCCGCGTCCGCCCCGGTGACTGCAACCCGGGCCTGGTGCTGCTGCCCAAGGTCGCGCCACTGCCCCGAGAGCTCACCGCGGTGCCGAACCCGGCGGACCCGCACTCGGGTGCCGGCGGCATCACCCCCACCCAGCAGATCCCGGCCCCGCAGTCGGGCTACCAGCAGCCGCCGCCCGGATACCCGCAGCAGCAGCCCACCTACCCCGGCCCCTACCAGCAGGCGTACCCGCCCTCCGGCGGGACCGGCGGTTATCCGCCGGCGGGTGGTACTGGCGGCTACCCGTACCAGCAGCCGCGGCAGCCGTACAACTGGCCGGGACAGCAGTAGTCCGGGGGATCGTGATGCTGGAAGGGTTCCGCTTCCACCGGCTGCTCTCCGTCCCTCGCCCGCCGGACCCGGCGGACCGGCCCGACCCGGCGCCGGCCCAGCTGTTCGCCGCGCTCATCGCGTCGCACGCCGACCTGACCGGCGGCACGGGCGGCACGGGCGGCACGGGTGTGCCCGCGATCGCGGTCGCCTGGGTGCGGGTCCCGGGCGATCCGCACCTGCGGGTCCTGGTCGGTGGCAGCCCCCACTTCCCACCGGCCCGCGCCGCGGTGGCACGGGCGTCCGACGGCACGGCACCGCCGGTGCTCTATCCGCCGGGCAGCACCGGGGTGCCCGTCGACACCGCCGACGTCGTGGCGGCGCTGACCGGCTTTCCGAGCTGGCTGCGCTGCGAGGGGACCGCCGACGCGCTGTGGGCGACCGCCGGTACCAGTGGCAGTGGCGGTGGTGCCGGTGCCGCCGGTGGCGGTGGCGGTGGCGGCCGGGGCGACCGCGGCCCGGCGCGGCACGGCTCGTTCGACGACTACGCCGCTCACCTGCCGGGTGCCTACGCCTGGCTGGTGATCGCGCAGCCGGTACCAACGGGAGTCGTCGACACCGAGCGCGGCGACCTGCTCCGCATGATCCCGTTCCTGCGTCAGCGAGAGCGCGACGAGCACGCCCGCCTCGAGCTGGAACGCGCCGAGGCCCGCTACCGCGAGCTCACCCGCTCGCGAGCGACCGGGATGTGGGATGCGCGGGTGCTCGTCGGCGCCCCGTCGACGACCGAGGCGCGGCTGACCGCGGCCCTCCTGTGCGGCGCCGGCGACCTCGACGACCTGCCTTACCTGCTGACCCCGGCGGGCGGGCGTCCGACGTCGCTGGCCGAGGCGCTCGGCCTGCCCGAGCGGCCGCGGCCCGCCACCGCGCCACAGGCGGTGACCGCCGGTCCAGGCGGGCCCGGGCCTATCCGGCCGGTCCCCGGCGTGGGCACCGGCCAGCCGGGCCCGGTTCGCGCTCCTAGCCCACCCGTCGGCGGGCCGGCCACCGCCGGGGTCGCGGCGACGTTCCCGTTCCGGGCCGGCGGCGAGCTGGTCGCCGCGCTCGCCCGGCCGCCGCGCCGCGAGCTGCCCGGGATCACGCTGGTCACCCCGCACACCTTCGACGTCACCCCGGAGGGGGTGCTCGCGACCACCGCGCCGATGGCGCCGGCGCCGGCGCTGAACGGTTCTTCCTTCGTGAAGGGCTCCCCCGGCGACGGGTTCGTGCTCGGCCAGGTGCTCGACGCCGGGTGGTCGCCCGCCGGGGTGCTGCCGGTGCCGCGCTCGACGCTCAACCGGCACGCCTTCGTCTGCGGCGCGACCGGCTCCGGCAAGTCCCAGACAGTCCGTTCCCTGCTCGAGTCCCTCGCCCGGGCCGCGGATCCGGTGCCATGGCTGGTGCTGGAGCCGGCGAAGGCCGAATACGCCCGGATGGCCGGCCGGCTGGCCGGCCACAGCGACGTGGTCGTGATCAAGCCGGGCCAGTACGACGCCCCGCCGGCCGGGCTCAACCCGCTGGAGCCCGAGCCCGGGTTCCCGGTGCAGAGCCACCTCGACCTGGTCCGCGCGCTGTTCCTGGCCGCGTTCGAGGCGCAGGAACCGTTCCCGCAGGTGCTCTCCAAGGCGCTGACCGTCTGCTACACCGAGGCGGGCTGGGACCTGGTCGCCGATCGGATGCGCCCGGAGCACCGGCCACGTTTCCGCGACGACGAGCCGCTGGAGCCGGCTCGCCGTCGCTACCCGACACTCGGCGACCTGCAGCGCACCGCCACGGTCGTGGTCGAGAGCATCGGCTATGGCAAGGAGATCACCGACAACGTCCGCGGCTTCGTCGACATCCGGATCGGCTCGCTGCGCGACGGCCGGCCGGGCCGCTTCTTCGAGGGCGGTCATCCGCTCGACATCGCCGAGCTGCTGACCCGCAACGTCGTGTTCGAGCTCGAGGACATCACCAACGACCAGGACAAGGCGTTCCTCATCGGCGCGGTCCTGATCCGGATCGTCGAGCATCTGCGGGTCCGGTGGGGCAACACCGGCACCGACGAGCTGCGGCACGTGCTCGTCGTCGAGGAGGCGCACCGGCTGCTCAAGAACGTCGAGGACGGCCCCGCGGCCGCGGCCGTCGAGCTGTTCGCCTCGCTGCTCGCCGAGATCCGCGCCTACGGCGAGGGCGTGCTCGTCGTCGAGCAGATCCCGTCGAAGATCCTCCCCGACGTCCTGAAGAACACCGCGCTGAAGGTGATGCACCGGCTGCCCTCGGCCGAGGACCGGCTGGCCGTCGGCTCGACGATGAACCTGCGCGACGAGCAGTCCGAGCTGGTGGTGTCACTCCCGCCGGGTGTGGCAGCGGTCGCGGTCGACGGTATGGACCGCCCGGTGCTCACCCGGATGACGCCCGGCTCCCACCGCGAGACGCCGGCCGGCGCCCGCTACGACGGCGCGCCGCTCGGGGGACGGCGCAGCGAGCTGTGCGGCCTGGACTGCCAGCGCGCCGCCTGCACCCTCTGGCAGATCAACGACGCGTCCCACCTCGCCGAGGACCCGCGCCTCGTCGTCTGGGTGGAGGCGGTCGCCGCCCACCAGGTCATCGGCCTCGCGCACCTGCTCGGCCAGCCACCACCCGTCCCCGTTGCCGCGCTGCGCCACGAGCTGCTGGCCCTGCCGGAACGCACCCGCGACTGCCTGCTCGCGCACGCGGTCGACCGGTCCGTGGCCGCCCGTGCGACCCTGCTGCGCGGCTACGTCGACCCGGACGACTTCGCCACCCGGTTGGCGGACACCCTCAGGCGCCTCCTCGTCGGCGCCCCGATGGACGCCGCCGACACCCGCCGCTGGACCGCCGGCCAGTACCGCTACCAGGACGTCCGTCGAACCCTGCACGCGGCGCGCGATGAACCCGGAGCTGACCGCCCGCACCCGGACACGGCCGACTGGCGCCGCCGCGGCCTGTCGATCGTGGCGACGACCGTCGCCGCACAGTTCGAGGAGCTGCGCGGCAGCGCACGCTATGCACCAGGCATGGACGCCGTCGTGCTCGGCGACCTGACCACGAGCCGCTTCGCGACCGCCGTACGCACGCTCGCCGGCGGCGTGTCCGAGGAGCATCTGCACGCCGCGCTGCGATTGGCCTGCGTGTCAGGTGACCTCGCGAAGCTGCATCGTCAGATGACCCACCTGCTGGAGAAGCACGTGGCGGGCGGGGGGAGCTGAGGAACAGTGGCGACCGACTCGGCGGCGGATGCCCCTCCCCCGCCGCCACCACCACCGCCCCCGGACACGACGTCCCAGCAGAACGCTGACGACCTCGACAGCGACACCCAGACCGCCTCCGCGAACCGGAACGGCGCTGGGGAAACGAGCCGTGGAGGCGAGAGCGACGACCAGGACGGCTACGCCAGGTCGAACGCGGACAACCAGGCCGACTCTGTCGCCCAGAACGACGGCACCCAGAACAGCACGGCGAACGAGACCCCGATCAACCAGCAAAACGCCGACGACCTGGACAGCCACGGCCAGGCCGACGCCGCGAGCCAGAACTCGAACCAGAATGGCGACAACGCCGCGCACATCGGTGGAGAAGACCGGACCGGGCAAACCAACGAGAACGGGTCCGGTGCTGACAGCCAGACCAGCACCGTTGACCAGGACCAAGACGCCCAGAACGACGCGCCMCACGAGGCTCCGATCAATCAGCAGAACGCCGATGACCTCGACGGCCACGGCCAGTCCGACAACCCGAACCAGTACGACTCCGAACAGAAGACTGAAAAGCTGGACGCCAGCTCGAACGGCTCCGGTTCTGAGGGGCTCGAACGACCCGGCCTCGGCCTCGAGCCCACTCCAGAGTTCCAGGCTGCCCTCGACGAGCGCATGGCTGCGACTGACGAGAACAAGGCCGCTCAGAGCGGCCCCCGCGATGAGACCGTCGACCCCGCCAATGACCAGCAGATCAATCAACAGGACCAGGGCACACCGGCACATACGGTTCCTACGGAACAAGTCGACGGCCAGAAGGCCACCGGCCAGGACCGGACCTCAAACGCCGCCGTCAACCATGAGGCTGGCGATGGCGCGCCGCCCGACAGCGGCCCACCACCCGACGATGGACCACCCGACGGCGGTTCACCACTAGGCGGTGGTCCACCTCCCGGCGACGGACCGCCGCCCGGCGGTGGACCGCCCCATGACGATGACGACGCCCCAGATCGTCGAGGTGGTGACGACCGTCGGAGCGACCCTGGCGACTATGACGGCCCTGACCGTCGCAGCGGCGATGATCGTCGCGGCTACGTTGGCGCCAGCGATGGAGATGACGAGGCGGACCCCACAGCCAGCCCTCCGGCCGAGCAGACGGGCACCGACGACGGGGAAGATCCGAACGAAACCGGTCGACCCGAGTCCGGGCCTTTGGAAGGGAGAATAGAGTATGAGGTAGCAGATCCAGTCACCGGGAGGACGATAACGGATATCGACCGTGTCGAGGATGGAACTCTTTGGGAAGAGAAGACCGCCACCAGCGGGGTTGACCGTCGAACCGGCGAAGACAAAACGGCAGACTGGGTCGACAAACATATCGACCAGAAATTCAATAAATACCAGGAAGCTCGACAGCATATGCCCGGATATGAGCAGGCTCCAGTAGGATTCCACTTCACGAAGCCAGGCGTCGACCCGAATTTCAAAAACGCCGTCGAGAGCGCTGTGCAAAAGCTGCGCAACCAGCATCCCGAAACAACGATTAATCTCCGATGGGAGGACTGACGGTGGGAGTTCTGTTCGAGATCGCCGGCGAGACCGTATGGGAACCAGGCCAGAAAGTGGCGCGCCTATTCCTCGCACAAGTTCGCGCCCTCGAAGAGGCTACCGGGTCGCCGAGTGGACTGAGCGCGTCCTTTGACGATGAGATAGCGATCGATGTCGAGAAATTCGAGGAGTTTATCGCGGCAACCACGTCACTGATAGCACGCTCCAACAGTCGCGCCTTGATGGCGTTGGTTCGAGGACCGCTGAGAATCATGCTAGCACTTCATGAACGACACACGGATGCACCTTTCCCCTTCACTCCAGACCTCCAGTCCGCTGCCGATCGACTCGACGCAGGCGATCAGGATTCACCACTATAGGAACTCATTTTAGAAGGATCAGAAATCCCTGGGCATATTCCCGTGGGCAAATAAAGGCGGAAGCGATCGAAGCCCACCCGGTTCGTTCGGTAAATATCGACGACGTCGACTATACGGACGATCTTTTCGTCGTCAGCGAAGGGGAGATTTTCACTGGCGGGGCGGTTGGCTACCGCACAGATGGCCAGCTCCGCAAGGTGGAGACCTATGGAAATGACTGCCTAAGCAGGCCGGAGCGCACGTTCCAGCCTGACGGATCGATCAAGTCCGAGTATTGGAACGTCGACGGTGCCCGGGACGGTACCGGCCGAACCTGGTTCCCGAACGGCCAAATGGAATCCGAGACGCAGTACGACCACGCCAAAGTCATCCACAGGAAGCTCTGGTCAGAGKACGGGACCGAGCCAAGCTGACTTTCACTCGGTTCGGTCGCATCAATCAGCGCTCGGCACCACGAGGGGTTGCGGTGGGGCAGATCGAGGATGCCGAGGCACTGCAGGTCGAGCTGCGCCGGCTCGTCCAGGCTGACGCGCCGGGCCCGGACCTGGTCAAGAGCGTGGCTGGCTTGGACGTCGCATACGACACCGGCTCCGATTTGGTTGCGAGCGCCGTCGTCCTCGCAGCGCCGGGCTGGGAGGTGGTCGTAGTGTTCGTATCAGCCGCAGTGGTTGGCCGAGCAGCCTTTCCCTACCTCCCGGGCCGGCTGTCGTTCCGGGAGCCGCCGCCGCTCGATGCGTGGAAGACCGTTCTCCCTCCACTCGCCGCGCTGCCAGATTCGCCGCAGGAGACATCGCCGTGACGCCTGGGGCCGCACGAGTCAACCTGATCGTCCTCTACTCAGATGATATCGAGGCCTGTCGCGCATTCTATGAAAATCTTGGCCTGAGCTTCGTTGTCGAACAGCATGATAATGGCCCAACCCACTTTGCCACCGCATTCAGCGATGGCGGGGTCCTTGAGATTTATCCTGCGGGAAAGAGAGGCCCAACGGGCGCGCTCCGCATCGGGATCACCGTTCCCCATGGTCTGYCGAAAGACCGCCGACTCGCCGTAGGCACGCACCTGTTGCGTGATCCMGACAATCGAACGGTCGAAGTAACGGTAGTGTAGATGTGACTAGCAAACGCCTCTTCGCGGTTGACCGGATGTTGTAGCTGTCGGCAGCCTCATGGGGCCAGCGCACCAACCGCCATGCGATAGCAGCAGACTTTCGGGTCTTCCGGCCGGCGTGTCCCGGTCGAGAGCCTGGCGGGACCGGCGCACCCGGGAACGGCGAGGATGGGAACGAGCTGAGCCGTGCCTGTGCCCCTGCCCGGCTCGGTCGCGGGAGGCGGCGGTCGGCGGGACGAGGGGGTTGCAGTGGGGCAGATCGAGGATGCCGAGGTGCTGCAGGCCGACCTGCGTCGGCTCGTCCGGGCCGACACGCGCGGCCCCGAGCTGGTCACGACGGTGGCAGGCTTCGACGTCGCCTATGACACCGGCTCCGATCTGCTCGCGGGCGCGGTTGTCGTCCTCGCCGCGCCCGACTGGGAGGCTGTCGCGTCGGCCACGGTGGTTGGGCGGGCCGCTTTCCCCTACGTCCCGGGTTTGCTGTCGTTCCGGGAGTTGCCACCACTGCTGGACGCGTGGGAGACCGTTCTTCCCAGGCTCGCCGCGCCGCCCGATCTGCTGGTGTGCGACGGGCATGGCATCGCCCACCCTCGGCGGTTCGGGCTGGCCTGCCATCTCGGCGTCACGCTGAACCTGCCGACGGTCGGGGTGGCGAAGACGCCCTTCGTCGGCGAGCACTCVCCGCCCGGCGGACGTCGAGCCGACCRGACGGCGATCATGCTCGACGGYGAGCCGGTGGGAGCCGCGCTGCGAACCCGCGACGGCGTCCGCGAGGTGTACGTCTCGGTCGGGCACCGGACCAACCTTGACTCCGCCTGTCGGTGGGTGCTGGAGCTGTGCCCCAGCTACCGCCTACCGGAGACGACCCGGGCGGCCGACAGGCTCAGCCGCGATGCACTCGCCGACGCTTTGGCTGCGTCTCACTGACAGGGCGCGGCGGGCTCGGTGGATACCCGACCTGACTTGGCTCGAGTTGGTGCGGTCCTCGCCGGAAGCGATGGCTCTTGTCGAGGTCGTCGCGGAGGTGGTCGGGTGAGGGTCTCGGTGGCGGTGAGGGTGTGGTCGCCTGCCTGGATCTGGGTGGAGCGGTAGCGGCGCGTGGTGCGGACGAGCCGGCGGTCGACCAGTTGGTGGCCTGTTCGATAAGGCGGGAGACCGCGAGAGCCGCGAAGGCGACTGTCAGGTGGCCACACCGCCCCGCGGAACGCGGAGATCCACACCGCCCCGCGGAACGCGGAGATCCACACCGTCCCGCGGAACGCGGAGATCCACACCG